>PLQW01000190.1 GCA_003160215.1 Acidobacteriaceae bacterium | reverse complement strand
GACATCCCCTTTTATAGGACTTCTGGACAACTGCCGGAGCCGCCTTCCGGTGTGGGTCGCTGTTCAACCGCCGATCGGTCGGACGCCGGACCGCATGCCCCGATTACTGCTGGTTTGGCCATTATCCAGGACAAGGTTGAGGCTAGAATCATTCAACGCCGCTGGCCGGGATTGGCGAACGGAGGTCGAGCCGAACCATGAAAGTCATAGAGCGGTTCATAAAAGGCGACACCCATGGAATCCACTATGCCCTGAGCATCTTTATCGCAACTGCGGTGCTCTGGGTTGTGGTGCATGAGATGGCCGAGAGCAATCCGATTTGGGCCATTAGTTCGATGGTGGCCACCAGCGATCCGCTGATGAAACAGGCCGTTTTGACCTTTCGCTCCCGCATCATCAACACGTTGGTAGGCTGCGCAATCGGGCTCCTGTTCATCGCCATCGGCGGCAGCAGGGTCATCGCTCTGCCACTAGCTATGGCAGTTACGGTGCTGGTTTCCTCCTATATCGTCCGCATTCCGACCATGTGGAGACAAGCGCCGATTAGCGCGGCTTTCATAATCTCTGCTGGACTCGAACATCACTCCAGAATCAAAGGTCTTCAGGCAGGTGGAAGCCGAATGGCTGAGGTGCTGTTCGGATGCGTTATCGGTCTGGTGGTTGGGTGGTTCGTGTCCGTGATATGGCCACTGCCGGAACCGGAGCCAGTGCCTGTCAGCAATACCACGAAGTAACGAAGCGTCGACACTCGGCATTTTGATTCCGACGTAGCCGACGACACGGGAGGTTGGCCAGAAACGGGGCTCGAGGAGATTGGTCGCAAGCAGCGCACGGAAACACCACACTTCCTCGAAGCAGACTTCGGGCCCGCGTCGCTGAGAGTCCGTCCTGCAGGCGTAACTTTCCGGCTTGTCCGTTATCCACTCGCAGAACAGGTGGTGACTCAGTACGCCGTCGCGAAATCAAATACGCCGGGTGTTTCTACGCTCCGACGGATACCGCTCTCCGGGTCAATCGTTGCCAGAACCGCCGTTCCCCTAATGGTATAGACCTGCCCCCTCGACTGCGGCTCGGTACTAAGTCCCGATGCGTGAAGCTCTTTGAGGAAGTCCAAATCATAAGCCCCTTCCGGGACAAGTTCCGCTCTCCCCGAAGGCGTATCGCCTGCTTTCCATGGCTCCATATTGAGAAGCAGGGGAGGCGCTGCCATTACGACTAGCGGATCGAGATGGTTCGCGAGAGTTCCTACCACGATTCGCACCGTCTCTGGAATTAACGACGAGCCTACGCTTGCGATTGCCAGCACTGGTTTGACTCCTGTCAGAGTGTAGATCTGTCCGAGAACTTGACCTGCGCCGAGGCGGGAAGGCACGCCAGTAACTGACACCAGGCAGGGAACCCTGCCAACCTTACACAAATTCAAAATGTCATGTTTTTGTCAGTTTTGAGGCATACGCGTCAAAGAGTCGCGATGGACGCGATTGTGCAGACGCCCACAAGCGCGGCATGGCCGCGGTGCCAATGCTGAAAGCGATAGCGGCGCGGCTTGAGGGCAAGGAATGGCAGAGGCTCTGGGACGAGTCCGCCGAAGCCGGCCAGCGATTCCCTGACCTCCGTCCACGAGGCTCCAAACGGCTCCATTAAGCGTACCGGGGCAGCCTTTGCCGAAATCATGAACGCCTACGCTCACGCGATCCGTCCTGACCGCGTGTTAGGCGAACGCGGTAGTTCGCCAAGGGCTGTGAGTCCGCCGCATCGTGCCTTTGCTCGCGATGCGCAACACTGAACATGGCAGTGGTTTAGGCCGATGGCGCTGGGTAGTGGAGCGGGACTCGACTTCGCTTCGGGCGCTGTGACCCGCGCAGCACGCGCACGTGCAATCTTAGTTGTGCCTCTGCACGCTCTCAAATCCCTGTTCAAATTCCGTGACCAGGGGAGTTTCGCCGGACTGGAGACCGCCGCGTCCCATGACGCGCCAGAGAAAACTGCCGCTCGTCGGCGCCTCGTACACCGCCATCAGATCTTCGGAAGGCCGGCTCGTCACCAGGATGATGATGTCGGCTTGGGAGGGCCGGTACACGATCATCAGTTTGCCCCAGTCTTGAATGGCGCTCTGCACAGCGTTGATTGCGTCCCGATCTTCAGAAAGCAGGTTCGGATCGAACTGATCTCCGTCATAGGAGGCAACGTAGACATAGCGTGCATTGGCCAAAATGCCCGGAAACGGTGGCGCTTTCGCGGCATCCGGATTGGGCGCAGCCAGGGCGGAAACCGCCGCCAGCACAATCAAGCTGATCGCCACGAGACAAAATCGCTTCATATAAACGCCTCTATTTGTTAGACGCCCTGGAGAGGGAAAAGTCGCTGCCTCAGCTCAAGACTAGCCGCGTTGTCTAACGGATCTGTCATCCTCGGAAGAACCGCGACCGCACAGATGACGCCACCTAGAAATGGAAGTAGCTGGACGTGGGCGAGGACGTGGACTTACCTCATCCAGGCTAAAGTGGACTCCCGCCTGCACCTGGTTGACGTAGCAGGAGACGTTGCAGACCGTGTTGGTCGTATTGTCACCGTCAGGGTAACCAACTACGTTAAACATTTCGATGTCGAGATTCCTGGGCTCCTCGATCTCCTGCGAGTAGGCTACGAAGTCGGGGTATTGCTGAGCATGGCTTCCAACATAGGACGGCAGCACTACTCCCACGAGTAACCGATTATCGCCGTTCGTCCGTATTTGTACGGGACTTTTTCCTCGCACGTTTTTGTGCCAGAGCTTGCTTCACACGTTTTTTCTCGCCCGGCTTCAGATAGTAGGAGTGACGCTTCACATCCTTGATAATGTCTTCCGTTTGAACTTTTCGCTTAAAGCGGCGTAAAAGGTTCTCGATTGACTCGCCTTCTTGTGACCTAACCTCAGCCAAACCCGCCTCCATAATGCCCAAATCCAATGTGTTCCGAGTGTATCCTATTTCACCGGAGCATCGCTTTCTGCGCCGCTAGCCGGCGCCGGTCCCAGGTCAATCGATGTCGCAATCGATGGATCGAAGGTAAGTGAGCTGTTGCTACAGCCTGCGCCAGGGAAGGTAGTGCAGACGTAGTACAGCTTCGATATGCCCACCCACCTGGTTGACATAGAATCTGGACGTTGGGGTACTCGGAGCAGGACAGCCTTGCTGGCGTACTCGCGGTGAACGCCGTAATCGTTTCGGGGTAGTAGACGGGATTCGCCAGGGATGAGCGACGGCCAAAGTTCAAACTGTCGCAACAACAGAAAATGCATACTGGGGCTGGGGGCCGTGACTCAGACCCCGCGCAACGCCTCCACCGCCCCGCAGTACTATTTTGGAGCGATCAATGCCAAGCTCCGCTGCATGGGCGTGAACCCATTTGAGTGCGGCGTAATTGTCCTCAAGCGAGCCGGGATAATGCGTCTCCGGAGCCAGCCGATAGTCCACGGAAATGACGACGCAGTGGCAATCTATCGCGATCCCTTGCAGCCGGGGCAGCAACCAGGGGTCGGGCATCATGAGGCCGCCGCCATGCATGTGAAGCAACACCGGCTTGCCCTTCTCCGACGGCGCAGGATCAACGACCCACAGACGAACCTCGGGTGCTCCTGGCGGCCCTGGGATATGCCGCTCCACGGCCGCTGAGAGGTCTACGGCGGGGAACTGCTTGAGTGCAGGAAGAAGTTCCGGATCGACGAGGGAATATGGATCCGCGACCGCCGGCGAAGTTTCTGAGCGCGAGGCTTGCTCAGCCTCCGCCACGGTAGCTCCAGGCGCGAGTCCCATAGCCAGACCAAAGCCGGCGGTGCGGATAGCGAAGTCGCGACGAGTGAGTTGATTGCTCATTTTGAGGGAGGCATCTCAAAAAACGGGCGCACCTCGACCGGCGTCCGGCAGGCGACGACAGCCTTGCGGCCCCAGGCCAGCGCCTCGTCCTGGTCGGCGACGTCCAGTATCCAAAAGCCTCCCACGTGCTCCTTGGCTTCCAGATACGGTCCGTCCGTGATGAGCACCTGGCCATTGGGCTGCGCACGCAGCGACTTCGCCTTGGTTTCCGGCTGCAGGCCGCCGGCGAAGAACCTGACGCCGGCCGCCATCATTTCCTTGTTGAGTGCGCCGATATCGCGCATTGTCTCTTCCGTCACGGTGGACGGGTCGAAGTTGTCGGGGTGGTGAATGGCAACCAGATATTGCGGCATGATTTCTCCTGGAACGGTCTTCGGGCGGGCCAGTCTGACCTGCCTTCACTTTGTTAACGAACGGCAGCACTGGAATTCTACAAATCGTCGTGGAAATTTCGCTCGTCCGCCCGGAGTCGTGCCCGGTGGGCGTATCGGTGCTAATGATGATGGTCCGCAGCAACCGGTTTCGCCGGTGGGGGTGCTCACGGCTTTCGCTGGCGCGAGGGGTGAGGTGTGCCGTTCGGCAGGTTGCTGTATGGGATCTCGCGCACCTCGACCGGCGTCCGGCAGGCGATGGCACCCTTGCGGGCCCACGCCAGCGCCTCGTCCATGTCCGCGGCTTCCAGTATCGTAAAACCACCAACGTGCTCCTTGGCTTCCAGATACGGGCCGTCGGTGATGAGTACTTCGCCATTGGGCTGCGGCCGCAGCGACTTCGCCTGGCTGGCTGCGCTGAGGCCGCCAGCGAAGATCCTGGCACCAGCATCTTCCAACTCGTCGTTGAGCACGTTGATATCGTGTGCCGTCGCTTCGTCCACTGTAGATGGGTCGAAGTTGACGGGGTGCTGAATCGCAACCAAATAATGCGGCATAACTTCTCCTTTTATCCTGTTTCGGTCTTCGGGCGGGCCGGTCAGACCTGCCTTCATTATGTCGACGAATGGCCTGACCCGAATTCTACAAATGGCCCAAGATTTTTTGTCTCAATCTATGAACATCGCCTGCTTTAGTTTTCTCGACAGCAATTCGTGCTCCCGAACGTTGTCTGTCATCGCAAGGGCGCGTTGAAGCTCTTCACGAGCTTCGGCATATCGTCCCAGCTTCATAAGCAGATCTCCCCTGACGCTGGGCAGCAGATGGTAGTTGGCCAGCGCTTGCTCAGCCGCGAGAGCATCGAGCGCGTGGAGTCCAGCGGCCGGTCCGTGGGCCATTCCGACGGCTACCGCGCGGTTCAGCGCGACGATGGGAGATGGGCTGATCTGAAGCAGGGCGTCATAGAGAAGCACGATCCTCTCCCAGTCGGTCTCCGCTGCGGTGTAGGCGCGTGCGTGACACGCAGCGATCGCCGCCTGCAGGGCGTAACTGTGGGCGCCGCCACCCAGCTGCTGCGCACGCTGGAGCGCAGCCATTCCCCGCTCGATCTGTGCATGGTCCCACAAAGAGCGGTCCTGCTCCGACAGGAGAACGGCTTCTCCGGTTGGTCCGCGACGCGCTGCGGTACGCGACGCCTGCAGCTCCATCAGCGCCAGGAGACCGTGGACCTCAGACTCCTCGGGAAGAATCTCCGCGAGCATGCGTCCAAGGCGGAGTGCATCCTCACAGAGGGATGCCCGCATCCACTCGTCGCCGGAGGTTGCGGTGTATCCCTCGTTGAAGATCAGATAGACCACGGACAGCACGGATTCAAGCCGCTTTCTCAACTCATCGCCGCGCGGAGTCTCAAAGGGAACATGGGCCTCGGACAGAGTCTTCTTGGCTCGAAAGATGCGTTGGCCTAACGTCTTCTCCGGAACCAGGAAAGACCGGGCAATCTCGGCTGTTGTGAGGCCGCAGGCCAGGCGCAGCGTGAGCGCAACGCGGCCCTCGACGGCCAGCACCGGATGGCAGGCGGTAAAGATGAGGCGGAGGACATCATCATCAATGACCTGGTCCAAAGCTTGATCCATTGCTTCACCCAGCCGCTGCTGCTGGAATTCCAGCTCTCGCGCAATCTCTCCATGCTTTAGTTCCAGCATCCGGCCACGGCGCAGAGCGTCGATGGCGCGCCGCTTTGCCGCTGTCATCAGCCACGCGGCAGGTTTTTCTGGGATACCTTCGTCCGGCCATCGTTCGAGAGCTGCAACAAGCGCATCCTGAGCGAGTTCCTCCGCAATGCCGATGTCGCGGGTAACGCGGGCAATCCCTGCGATGAGTCGCGTGGACTCGATCTTCCACACGGCCTCGATCGCTTTATGTGTGTCGCTCATGCCTGAATGTCGCTCACGCCTTTGCCGCAGCCGCGTTCGAAAGCTCCTCGAAGCCTTCGGCTGCTTTCTGCACGGCTTCTTTCTGCACGACTATGGAGAAATCGGCCCTCTCGTAGATTTGGCGCACTTCGATAATCTCGTTGTTGGCCATCGGTGCTCGCCTGGCCCATTCGAGCGCCTCTTCCCGCGAACGCACCTGAATGATCCAATAGCCGCCGATAGCCTCTTTGGCCTCAGCGAACGGTCTATCCGTGACGGTGGCTGTGCCGTCTGCATAGGATACCCGACGCCCCGGGCGGGTCAGTCCTAGAGGAGGTATCACCCATGCCGCTAAAGCGGCAGAAGGCGGCAAATGGCAAGTGTAAAGCGAAGACCGAAGCGGGTCATCAGTGGGCCTCCAGTCCTGAGCGGCAGCGCCTTCTGCGCGCTTCACTCGGACCCCCAACCGAGCCGCCGAACTCGGTCGCAAAGGCGGCGCTCGCAACCGCATCCTGCAAGCGCCCTCTGAGACTGCACCTAATCTGCACCAAATGCTTGAGAGTGCCGGGAATCCCGGTTTAGAGAATTCGGCGTCGACGCTTATTCGGTCGGGCAGTGGGTCTACGACCTGCTTGGGAGAAGAGGTTTGCCATCGAAACAGAACGAGGCGTTGCACCGCAAATACGACGAGATGGGGCAGATCCTTCGCGACAGATATAAAACGCCGCAAGGGGGTGACGCCTCATAAACGACGATCACCACCTTCCATCGAGTATTCACGCTGTTCAGCACAGTCGAGTACTCAAACCACCCGTCGAGTGCGGTTTGCTCAAGTCACCAGCGATCAGTATTGGGAAACGCCCTCGTCGCCGGTAGGGATTCCCCGCTTACGCTAAAGCGCCAAAGCGCTCATCGACGCCGATTGCTAACGGAGAGTCGGCCAGTGTCTGCGAATGTGTCCGCTCCCGCCGGTATAAGGTCTTCGCGGAATGTCACTTGATGAAAACAATGGTTTGCATGAATTGGCTGTTTGCGGTCAATCCCCGAATGGGGTTGATGATTCCGTGCGATTTGACGGATCAGCTATCTGCCGGACAGAGGTGGACGGCAACGCGTGACGAGGATCACATCGCTGTTCTCGTGAGAGTCGAGATTCGTGGTCAGCGCCGTCCGTTAAGGATGCTACGGTCAGCCCTAAACGCTCATCGTGCGGAGTGCCTCGTCAGCAGGCATTCGAAATCAGCGGGCCGGCGCACCCGCAGCGGTTCAGCGGAGGTCTTGGTGCAGCAGGCGGTAGAGTGTCGCGCCGTACTTCTCCACCGTACTGATACCGATGCCGGGAATCGCCAGTAGTTCCGCCGCAGTTTGCGGGCGGCGCTCCACGATGGCCTTCAGCGCCTGATCGGTGAACACGCGAAAGGCCGGTACGCCGCGGCGCTTGGCTTCGGCCAGCCGCCACTTGCGCAGCGCGTCCTCGATCCGCGAATCGAGAGCCGCCCGTGGTGCCGCCGGGGCCTTGGCTTTCGATCCAGGTAGGATTCGCGCCAATGGTCGCGGCCGCGGCTTACGTTTTCGGCATAGTCCACTGCCGCGCCGCCGTGAATCCAGAGCTTCTCCAGCGCTTTATCGAACTCATCCGCATCCAGCCGCACAGCGTGCGCCAGCGCTTCTTTCTCTCTAGGCTCCGCCCGCAGCTGGGCGAAAATGGCCTCCAGCAGAGAGATGTCCAGGTAGTCGCGCTGGAAGAAAAAGTCGTGCGTGCGCCGATCCGCATAGGAATGCATAAGAATCGTGCGACTGGGAAGTCCGTCGCGCCCGGCACGGCCGATCTCCTGGTAGTAAGCCTCAAGACTGCTCGGCAGCGCTGTATGAATAACAGTACGGACGTTCGGCTTGTCGATGCCCATGCTTTGTCGCTAACTCTTCCCCATTCCGGTTAATTTCTGCTGGGCTATTCGGCAACGAGTGCAATCGATCGCTGGGCGCTCCCCTTGCTCACATTGAGAGTCCGGCATACCTGCGACCACGAAAGCCCTTCACGCCTCAGCGCAGCCACCCGGTCAGCGTCAACGTGCACGCGGGGCCTTCCGAACTTCTTCCCCTTGGCGCGCGCATTCCGCAGCCCGGCCCGAACGCGCTCTTGGATAAGCGAACGCTCAAACTCGGCCATGGCGCCGATGATCTGGAACATTAGGCGGCCCGAGGGCGTGCTCAGATCGAGATTGTCCCGGAAGCTGACAAACGCGACGCCATAGGCGCACAGGTCTGCCAGGGCATTCACGAGGTGCTTCAGCGAACGGCCGAAGCGGTCGATCTTCCACACCAGCACGGCATCGAACTTCCGCCGGTGAGCGTCGGCCATGAGTTGGTTCAATTCTGGTCGCGACTCCTTTGAGCCGGATACGCCCTGATCGATGTACTCGGTGGTAATGGTCCAGCCGCGCCGTGAAGCGTACTCCCGAAGCTCCGAGAGTTGCATCTCTGGATCTTGGCCGTTCAGTGTGGAAACGCGGGCGTACAGGGCGACCCGAGCGATTGTAAGGGGTGGTTCTTGAGCCTGAGATGACGCGGTGTTACGTTGATGTACAGCCATTGGGTGCCTCCAGTTAGGTGCCCTGGTTAGCGTCGTGTCGGTGTTTGCGCATCGGCACGGCGCGTGGTTTTGCGATCAGCGCTTCGCAGTGTTCGACTTAGGCCGCTTCGCCATCGCAGCAAGGGGTTTTACGCGGTCCCAGTATGGGCTCTTGCACTTAGCACAACGCAGTGGCCGTATGTTATCTTTCGACTGCCACTCGTGGCGACACTGGCCACAAATCCAGATCGTTACCTGCTCTGTACGATTCGGCATAACAACTAAGTGTACACTGCAGGTGTACACCTGTCAAGAGGCTCTACGCCTCGGGGAGCGAACGAGGTTTTCGGCTCAAGTTTCTCCACTTGCTGCGCGATCTGCTCCACGCGCTCGGCATATCCCTTGGCGGGATCATCCTTTCGCGCCCTCTCGGAGGAGCATCGTTTGCCATGTTAGCCTCCAAGGCCACTCTATTGGAGGAGACGCAATGCGTGCAGCACAGTACCTACGAATGTCGACAGAACACCAACAGTATTCACTCGACAATCAGTCAGCCGCCATCGGAGCTTATGCCGCCGCGCATAACTTTCAGATTGTCGAAACCTATTCAGATGAAGCGAGGAGCGGGTTGAGGCTCAGAGACCGACCCGGCTTAAGGCAGCTCATTGAAGATGTAAACCGAGGGCGTGCTGACTTCGGTGCAGTTCTGGTATTTGATGTCAGTCGATGGGGGAGATTCCAAGATGCGGACGAAAGCGCTCATTACGAGTTTCTTTGCAAGCTCGCGGGAATCAGAGTCCACTACTGCGCTGAGCAATTCTTGAATGACGGCAGTGTCGCTGCGGCCCTCCTGAAGGCGCTGAAGCGAACGATGGCCGGAGAATACAGTCGGGAACTGTCCGAAAAAGTGTTCGCGGGCTAATGCCGTATCGTGCAAAACGGATTCAAGATTGGCGGTCGGGCCGGCTGGACGGTCCGGCGTCACCTCGAACACATGTTTACCAAGACTCAAACGCGCAGCCGCCTGGAGTTAGGTCTGCTTCTCACCAGAAAAAAACGGAAGTTCCTGGCGCGATCCATCGGCTTTTTTGTTCCCGTGTACCCGGCGTGTACCTCAGATGGGCGCTTTGAGCGATTGTGGCGTTTTCGTAGGTTTGCGTAATCAGTAAGTTACGGCAACGCAATGGGCTGCGTGGGTTCGATTCCCACCCGCGCCTCCAAGCTTCCCTAGAACTCCGCAACTGCCTTGGAATTGTGAGTGTAATGGCTATTTTACGATAATAATCCAGCCACCGTTTCCTTAGCTTGGGATTATTGGGGGTTGTCCGAAGCTGGGTAGGTAACGATACTTCTTAGGCGCTATTCCTCGTCAAAAGGCTTTTAGTGGGTAAGCCTCCTTTCCGGCCCCGTTAGACTATAACCTAATCCGCATTATTCGTGAA
>PLQW01000117.1 GCA_003160215.1 Acidobacteriaceae bacterium | reverse complement strand
AGGTCAAACATGGCAACCAAGTCATAGCAGACCGACTTTGCCGGCTGCCCTGCGAAGTTGTTGATTTCACAGCCGGACAGGATTGTGACGAGGGACATATGGTGCACGCCGGAATGTTGAAGCCTGTACGAACGGTTGTGCAGTGGATTTCGAGCTCACATTGTAGATTGCTCAATTGTCGCGTAATTGTGCTGCGGCGAAAGTAGGCGTTTTCCACCGGAGGAGACAGGAAGGCAGCTTTGGTCGTTTCAGCTATTAGGGAGAAGCACCAAGGCTGCCGGTAGAAAAAGCGAGGGTGGCGGCAGCGGATAGCGCAGAGTTGTAGGCATCATCAGTCGCGAGATTTGCCTGCAAGAGTTGAGTCTCTGCTTCGATCACGGAAGTGATCGAAACAACTCCTTGTTTGTAGGAGTCTAGCGCTGCATCGTAGGTGGTCTTGGCAGCCTCCTGCAACACTTCCGCGGCTTGATTCGCGGCAATACTGGTACGCAGTGCGTTCTGTGCTGCAACGATCTCCTGGATGGCGTCAATACGAATGCGGTCCAGAGTTGCGGCGGCTTTCACCGTGTTGTTCTTCGCTTGTTGTATTACGTCTTCTCGACGTTTGCCGTCGAAAACTGGGATCGTCAAACCCACGAGAACCGCCGAACTCCATTGATTTCCTGAGATGTTTAGAGTCGGCAGTTGATCTCCGATTGAGGGGAGCGCGGTTAGCCCAAGTTGTCCACTTGCGTATGCGCCCGTTCCAGCGAGGAAAATCTTGGGGCGGTATAGAGCCTCTGCAGCCTTCACCGAAGCTTGGCTGGCTTGTTCTGCTGCATAAGCGGCGAGAACATCGGGGCGGCACGCCAGGGCATCTTTTACCACCTGCTCAACAGGAGTCAGGATTTCGGGAGGTAACCGGCGATGTTCAATCGGAGCAATTCGGATCTTCTCCAGCGGTGAGAGCCCCATTGCAGCGAGCAGAGTCGCATACATATCTCGCTCCATTCCCTCGGCCTGTATTGTGGCAAGCTGGACCTGCGCCCTGACCTGACGGGCCTGGGATGACTCGAGTAAAGTTCCAACGCCACCGCTGTAACGAGCTTCGGCCGCATTCTGAAGCTCCAGCGCATTTGCGAGCGCTTGTTCGTTGGTGCGGACACGTTGTCGGGCGGCGAGAAGGGCGTAATACGCAATACAAACACCATGAATGACTTTTTGATGCATCCCCTTGAATGTGATATTCGATGCCTGCGCCAGCTTCTCAGCAGCGCTCACCACATTGGCCCTGCCGCCGAAATCGAACAGCAGCCATTCCAACGAAATTGCTGACACAGTGCCGGCCACAGATCCGGTACCGCTTACCGTGAATCGACCGGTGCCGACGTTTCCAGTTGAGTCCTGGTATCCGCCGACAATGTTCGCGGTAACGCGGGGGAGATAAGTGCTCTGAGCAAAACCCGCGGCGAGTGCGGCATTTCGGGCAAGCTGCCAGGCAACTCGGGTCTCCTGATGTTCGTGTTCAGCGATATCAATCAATTCTGGAAGCGTGTATTCGTGGGCGGGATCTAGTTTGACCGACGGCTTAGGTAGAACGGCTGCGTCGGGGTTGGGCGACAACAGGTAGCCGTTCTTAGCGTTCGCGGGTGGAGTCGATGGCTGCTCGAGTACAGTCGCGCCGGACCCGTGGGACAACCCCTTGTCTGGCGGTGCCGGGGGCGCGGTTGGCTCTTGTGCGCAGATCGGGGTAACGCTGATCAAAAGCAGCAGCAGGCTACGATACATCGAGCTCTTAAGCATGTTCCTCCGCTTGATCAAGCCTGCGCAATGCCTCTCGAAACAGGTTGCTCCGAGCTACAATCAACTCCTTCAAGTGCGCCCCTCTTCCCGTCCGTCGAGCAAGAGAAAGGTCGCGCTGTTCCTCTGATTGTTCCCCCTGGAACATCTCGAGGATACCTTGCCGGCTTCGGTCATCGAATGTCTCCGAAGCTGCGAGCAGGGGCGTCTGAAGGTTCTGTGCTACATGTACCACATCGAGTCGCAAGCTAAGCGACGCGCGTGTGGGCCGAATCGATTCCGGCTCGTAGGCAGCAAGCTGAATGTCGTCTTCGACGCCGTTGAGCAACGTACTCGTCTCCGCAAACAGTCGGTTCCGATGCCATTGGTCAGACGATCGGACAATTGCTTCTAGCTGCTGAGTGGCTGTCTCAATAGCGCGATCGATGCGCGGCCCCACGCTCCTGGGCCAGAGCTGAGTTGCGACAAGATAAGACAAGAAGTTTCCCAGAAGGACGCCGATCACGCGATCGCGAGCAATCACCATATCGAACGAAGGTGACGGCCCTTGCACCACGCAGAGCAGGAAAGCGAAGGCCATCTGAAAACCCGCATACGAGATTTGCGGACTTCCTACTGCGACCCACGCTGCAATGAACACTCCGCCGAAGACAATCAGCGCCAAATGGCCAATGCCCGCTACCCTGGGAATGATTCCTATCATCACGAAGAGGCCGAGGCCTACCCCGACCAGGCAACCAAGAATGCGAAGGGTAAGTTTTTGGACGGTTTCCCCAACTGTACCAAGCGACACGATGTAGCAGGTGATGAATGCAGTGTGGATTCCGGGCCAGCCCAGGAGCGTATAAATCAGATAACACAACATGGCGGCTGCTGTGGTTTTCAGCGCAAAATCCACATGTTCGGGGTTAGTGAAAGCATCGGTAGCGAGGAACCCTGACTTTTCCTTCTTTCGGGGTAGTTCAGCCGGCATAATTTTCCCGAAGTGCTTCAGCCCGACATTGAAGAGCCCGATGCCAGAGCGCGCCAAATCGGATTCTTCCTCTTTATTGCTGATCGGTTCGACCTGGGCCGGGTAAGCATTTCGCTCGAAGATTTGAGCCAATTCGAAAAGCTTGTGCGTCATCTGCTCTCGTGTCGCCCTTGACGGTAAAGCGTCCCGCTCGCTCACCATCAACTGAACCGCGGACAGTACGGCAACAACACAATCGGTAGCCCCCTGCAATGCATCCAGATCGGCCCGTCTGCTGCTGTGCTCGATGACAGAGAGCTTAAGCTGGAACTGCAATTCCGCATCCCCCTCCGCGGTTAGTTTCCGTACTTGGGATATAGCTTCTGTATCGCCCTGTAGCGCCTGGCCTGCTGTACGCAACCGCAGTGCCAACTCGCGCAAGAGGATCTTCAGAGGCGAAGGGGCGAGAATCAAATTGACCACAGCCGAAACGCCGGCGGGGATTCCCACGAAGAGCCAGGCGTAAAGTAATGCCCTTGTGGCCAGTTCCCCAAACGGAGCAGAGCCAAGCACGTCGAGTGCGTACGCTATGACCAATGCAACATCAGACCCAACGGGCTTCAACTTGCTTGCCGAGACTAGAAATAATAAGCAAAACGACACCCCTGCCATCGTCCCAACCCGGAGAGAGGGATTCGCAAGAACTGGCGACGCAATGAGAAACAGGAAAGACAAAACGATGGTGGCAAAGATCGTCAGGGCGATCGTAAGAGCCATACTGGATACCCGGTCGGCTTTGTTCAGGAAGAAGGCTATATAGATGGTCAGAGCGATTTCCGGGGTCTGGTAGACTTCCGCGACGACAGCGGTGAGCGCACAGATGAGGGCCAACCGAGCCGCGAAGGCAAATCTCCCCGGCGATCGTTCCGTCAGAAGCCGCCAGAGGCGGATTCCTGAACCTTCCTCATCGGCAAGCGACGCCATGATCCACCTCCACGATGGCGCTGGCTCCAACGCGCACGAGGGTCTGCGGGGGGTTTTCAAGTCTGATTCGCACTGGGAATCGCTGGGCGACGTGGACCCAATTCAGCGAAGGCTGAACGTATGGCATGAAGCGCGGCAGGTTAATGCGATCGTCGGACAAAACGCCAAAGCCCACGCTCTGTATGATTCCCTTCATCGGAACCCGACGGTTGATCATGGAGTAAGCCGTTACGCAGTCCCCTGGTTTGACAAGGTGCAGATCAAACTCGCGGAAATTGGCGGAGACAAACCACTCCTCAGTATTAATCAACGTGAAGATCGATTGAGAAGGCACAACGATCTCGCCGGTCGATATGTTCAAGCCAACAACGCGTCCATCGTGCGGGGCTCGTACCTCGGTGTCTTCCAATGCTCTGCGAGCATTGGCCAGCGTTGCGGCTGCTGCGCGTACGCCTGCATCCGCCGCATCAATATTGTCGATCAAGCCGTGGGCGGCCTGTTCCTGCTTCTCTGACTCGCTAAGGGAAATAGCCGCATCCTGCCCGGCAACCTCTGCTTGATCGAGCTGTTGCCTGGGCACATAACCCTTTGCGGTAAGAGGCTTCAGACGCTCTTCCGTGCGAAGTGTCAGAGCAAGATTGGATTGCGCACGGCGGATTTGGTCGCTGGCGATCTCCGCATTGGAACGCTCCGTCGAAACGAGTCGCCGCTTGGATCCGAGTGCAGCACGTGCAAGATCAAACTGTGCCCTGGCTGCCGTGACAGTGTTTTCATAAGGGGTGGGATCAATCCTGAACAGAAGGTCGCCCTTGTGCACATATTCGTTCTCGTGTACGGGCAGTTCAATGATCCGTCCACCGACCGGCGACGCCACGTGCACCACTTCCGCATCGATCGAGGCATCGTCCGTGGACAGTGTGGTTCGCGATTCAACCCGAAACCAAAGCGCGATTGCTGTACCAACGATTACTGTGGCTAGAACTGCACCGAGCGGCTTCCGTTTGCGAATCCCGTGGGCTTCCGTCATTAAGACACTACCCATGTGAACCAAACGATAAGCCCGGCAATTGTCCCAATTGAGGCGCAAACTGCGAGCTGGAGGGGAATGAGCTGCGAGAGGCGGGTAGCGACCATGATTACGCGTGCTACGCACGCCACGAGGACCGCCAGAGTCGCGCAGGCAAGCCATGCCGGAAAGTATGCGCCGGCCACCGTTAACGAAGGTGCTCCGCACCCGCAAAGCAACAGTGTGTACCCAAACAGCAGCACGGATGGCACGGTAAGCCTCGCGCCAGGGTGACATGAACCTGAGAGCATGTATCGAATTGACCTGAAAGTGCTAACAGGGGCAGGCTCGAATGAAGTTCTCCCGCATGCTTCCAGCTTCTTTTGCATGGGTAATGCCCATGAGTTTCGTGTAGAAATGTTTCTCAACTTATGACCAAATTGCGTTAAAAATCGCATCGTCAAATTGTTTAACCCGCTTCGCTTTGGCTCAATTGCGAGTATGACGGGCAAAGACACCTACAGTGCATGCCGCTATAACAGGGCCGCTTTCCGGGGACAGATCCCTCAGCACGAAACCAACTGGCGCGTTGGCGTCCTTTTCTTATCGCCCGCCGACACCTGCGAGTTCCACTTCCGGCTACTTTTCGACCTGCGAGGAGCTAGTGAAAACGGTTCGCCCTTCCTTAATCGTCTCCAAGACCCGGATGTCCTTAATGGTCGCCGGATCACCCTTCATTGGATTGGCGGACAGAATCACGAGGTCGGCGAGTTTGCCGGCCGTGATGGAGCCCTTGCGATCTTCCTCGAAATACTGGTACGCGCCGTCGATGGTAAGCGCCTTCAACCCGTCGAGCACCGAGATGCGTTCGTCCGGTCCGATCGTCTGCCCAGAGCGCGAGAGCCGATTGACGGCGGACCACAAAATGAACATGGTATCCAATGGAGTCACAAGGAAGTCGCTGTGGTTCGTCATGCGCAGACCAAGCGAACGTGCCGTCTTCATCGGACTGGAGAAATACGCCCGCTCCCGGCCAAGGTTCCGCACATGCACATCGCCCCAGAAGAAAGCGTGGTTGGTGAAGAAGGATGGGTTCACTCCAAGTTGGACATAGTCGTCAAGCTGATCGCGTCGCACGAATTGTGAGTGGATGACCGTGGTACGGCGATCGCGCGGCGCGCCCGCCGCCTTGTGCGCATCGAGCAACCTATCGATCGTGGCGTCGCCGTTACAATGCACAAGCACCTGAGCGTCGTGCTCGTAGGCTTTCTTCACCACCGCATTCATGTGCTCTTGCGTCACGGTCGGGGTCCCGCGCCAGTCCTTCTCACCTCCAGGACCGCCAGTGACATATGGCTGTGTGAAGTAAGCGGTCTTGGCTTGCGGCGATCCGTCGGCAATGATCTTGACTCCGGCGAGCCGATACTGATCCGGCCGCGGCGATCGGAAGTCGTTGCCCAATGTCGCGTTGGCAAGAAATGCGTGCGACTCCCAGTAGCCGTTCAGATCGAGATAGAAGCGGCCCTCATCGGCTGCCTTGCGATACAGCGGCATTACCTTGGGGTCGACGGGCGCGTCCTGCACGGTGGTGTAGCCGGTGCGGGCATACATCTGTTGCGCTTTGTCGAGATTGTCGAGCAACAGTTGTGGAGATGGCTTGGGAAGCGCGAGCAGGACCGGGAACCAGGAGTTCTCCATCAGCAGCCCTGCCGGCTCGTTGCTGCCGGGCTTCCGCACGGTGACGCCGCCTGCCGGAGTGGGCGTGTTCGCGTCAATGCCGACCGTCCTCAATCCAGCCGAGTTCATGATGCAGCCGTGCCCGGAAACGTGAACCAGCACCAGCGGCGTTTCAGTAAAGTCCTTATCGAAGTCGTCGACGTTGGCTTCGCGCCCGTCGGAGAGCGCCGTTCCATCGTAGCCATATCCGATCAGCCATTCCCCGGATTGCAGCGGCCGGGCGGCAACCTGTTCCTTCAACGTGGCGATGATGTCGGCGATGCTCGATCCCGGTCCCACCGGAGGCGCGGACACATTCACGTAATCGGCAATCATCAATGCCTGGAAGAAGTGGCTGTGCCCATCGATAAATCCGGGCAGTAGAGTCCTGCCCTTCAGATCGACGATGCGAGTCGACGCTCCGCAAGTCTGAAGAATCTCGGCCTTGGTTCCCACGGCCGCGATCTTGCCGTCTTTGACGGCCACGGCCTCGACTACGAGATTCTCATCATCCATGGTAATGATGTCGCCGCCAAGATAAATCACATCGGGAACAAACGTCGCGCTTGTCATCATGTCTATTTCCTCTCTGATGGCAGTTCGTTCTTATGCCCTGGACTTGCGACCCGGAAGCTGCCAGCAAACCACCGCGCCAAGAAGTGCGATCAGGGCTGCTAAGGCCAGCATCATGATTCGGTAGCTGAACAAATAGGAGCCGATAGCTTTTGTCAGGACCTCGTAGGCGAACTGCGGGTTGAATGCTTTGGCGCTTCCCACGCTGACGTAGGACTGGACGATCCCCGACACTTGCGACAAGTCGCCGGGAGCGGCCCCTGCGCGCACCAGTTGCGAATGCAACTCTGGGCTGAAGAGTCCGTAAAGGAGCGAGGAACTGAGCGCCAGGCCGAGGGCAAAGCCAACCTGGCCGAAAAATGTTCGCGACGAACCCAGAGCACCGACGAGGTCGGGTGGAGACTTGCTGACAAAAACGCGCGCCGCCGGAGTCTGCGCAAACATCATTCCCACCCCCGCGAGCGATAGCGGGACGAGGAAGAAGTAATACGGCGTGGACTGCCACGCAAAGGCCATCCACGCGATGGATGCCGCCACGGTGAAGAGTCCGGCCGGTATCAACGTGCGGTTGGAGACGCCGCGCGCGAGCAGCGAGCCGACCCACGTCGCACCCACGACGCTGGCGATACTGAGCGGCATCAGGCCAAGACTTACTTTGAATGGGTGATAGCGATACAAGTACTGCCACAACAATGACAACTGCAAAACCACGACGGCGTTGCCAATGTTGAACGCGATTCCGCTCAAGGCTGCAGCAGACATCTCCGGGTCACGAAACAGACGTATGGGCAACGCCGGATGCTGCAGCCGCAATTCGTACAGCGCAAACGCCAGCAGAACCAATATCCCGATCGCGAGCGGAATGAGGACCTTGGGGCTGCCCCATCCGGCAGAGGCCGAAGCGCTGACACCATCGAGCGTACAGACTAAGCCAACTGCGATCAGCACGAGTCCCAAGGTATCGAAAGGCCCCAGGTTGTCGGCACGCGCTTCCGGGACATTACGAAGACAAAACAGAAATGCCAGGGCTGCGACGGCGCTCGGCAAAAGGTACGCGACTCGCCAGCCCACTCCCGCAAGGTAACCACCGAGCAGACCCAGCACGACCACTCCAACCGTCTGCAGCGCGAGCCACTGAGCGACGGCGCGCGACATCTGTGCTTCGTCTGGCGCGACCGCCCGCAGCAACGCGAAGGAAAGTCCGAAGGAGGCCGCATAACCGATTCCCCCGATCACCCGGCCGGCGGCGAACATGGCGGTGTTGTGTGCAAGCGAAGTTACAACCCCGGCGATCACCGCAAGAAGCAGCCCAGCTTGCATGATCTTCTTTCGTCCCAGGCGGTCGCCCAGGCTGCCGGTGGCAAGGATGGCGGCGGCGATACACAGTGTTCCGATACTGGCTACTAACGTACGCTGGTTGCCGGTCATGCCTAG
>PLQW01000263.1 GCA_003160215.1 Acidobacteriaceae bacterium | reverse complement strand
GCTGGTTGCCGGTCATGCCTAGTTGGTTAGCAGCACCGACGAAGGCGATGTTGTGCACGGAAGGATCGACCGACATCGCCAACGACGCCGATGCCAAGGCACAAACGGCGGTACGTGTCACGACAGCTTGCTTTTGGATGACTGGCTCAACCGTGGGAATCGCACTCATGGAGGCTCCAGGACCGCGGAACGAGCGATGGGAAGGCAGGAAGGGACGTGGGATGCGCGGCCAGGTGATCCACGTCGTAATGAATTGTCGTCTGAGCCGCCTCTAATCGGAAAGGTCGCCAGTCACCTCAGTGTGTGATTACATGACACAATAGCTCGCATGCATCACGTTCTTAAGGGCCATCTACATGGCAGCTATGACCATACTTAGGTGACGGCTGTCACTGACCAAACCGTCTTGGCAGGGCACACTCCAGCTAATTCGTTCGCGGATAGATTCCGACGATTGCGCCACTACATGGTGTTCTGGAGGATCTCTTGGCCGCCACTCTGACTGCACCTACCGTTGAAACCTATCACATTGCATTCCCTGACATTCCAGGATGGGACAACCACAATCACGCCGGGTTCGCCGACGAAGGTCTCGGCACCAGTGACGGGTCGCTGCGCGGGTTCTTCACGCAATGGTCGTGGGCCTATATTGAGGCTCGCATGCCTCAGGCCGACTTCCGCACATATCGCGGAGCTATTTCTCTCGGCGGCGATAAAGATGTTGCCAAGGTAATCCACCAGAAATATCCCATCGAGCAATGGATCGACGAGTCCGCTGAGATGCTGCAGTACACTACGATGGGCGTCGCCATTCGCGCGGGCTGCGAAGCGCTTTACGGCGAGTATGACAACACCGAACGTCTCAACGAACTCATGCAGGCGGCCCGCAAGCAGCCGCCAAACTATTTGTGGGATAAAGGCTGCGGAGTTGGGAATCTCAAGAAGATCTGTACGATCAGCTTCGGGATCAATCGCGCGCACTACGACCCCAAGGTCTACAAGTGGGAGCCATATCTCGATCCGCTCTTCTATCCCTTTCCCGTGAAAGATTTCCCGCGCCGTGGCGCCATGGCGCAGGACTTCCTGCACGGCTTCCACCTGGTGCTTCCTTCTTATATGAAGCGTTTCGGTATCGGCGATGTGCCAACCGATTTCGCCGATTACTGCGTTGCCGTGGATAGGATTGTCGACGGCATGGCGGCGGAAGGAGCCGTCTCCTTCAAGGTGATCTCGCTTTATGTGCGCGGATTGGACTTCCTGCCAGTAGACGAAGCCGAGGCAGCCCGGGTTTTCGCCGCTATGAGCAAAGGCGACATGAACGAGCGCAAGGAGTTTGAAGACTACATTGTGCGCCGCATCTTTCTGCATCTGGCTAACACGTCTCGCTCGCCGGTGAACTTCCACGTCAGCACAACGCATACCGAACCGGGCACAACCTTGCGCATGATGGACCTGACCGGATTGGAAGAGACGGTCTTTCAGGACAAAGCGCTCAGCAACCAGCCATTCATCATCACGCACGCCGGCGCGATTTATCCCGGTGTGCGGCAGGTGGCTGCGCTTCTGTTTCACTACGGCAATGTCTACGCCGACTGCTCGGAATGGTCGTACTACGAATACAACGGCGGTGTAAACGCGGTGGTCACGATGACTGAAGCCACCCCGGGACACAAGTTGCTGTGGGGGACCGACGGCACGGTGCCGGAGATCTTCACCGGATCGGCGATCACCTCGCGCCGGATGTTGGCCGATGCGCTGCAACGACGCGTCGATACCGGTTCGCTCCCCGAGAAACTCAGGATTCCGCTGGCGGAACGCATTCTCTACAAGAACGCCGAGAAGCTCTTCGGCATGAGCATCGACGACTAACTCAGCGAGGCAATCCTATGTGCATGTCAAGCGATGCGTTCGCTGGGCACTTCGGCGCGAACTCTGCTACTCCGGAGATCGTGGTTTATCCGGCAGCGAAGGTCGTCACCATGGAGCGCAGCAATCCGCAGGCGGAAGCGGTTGCCGTCCGCGGCAAGCAGATTCTCCTGGCCGGAACACAGGCGGAAGTCCAAGCCTTTCTCGGGGAAGTTCCGTACCGGGTTGATAAAACCTTTGCGGCGAAGGTCATCCTGCCCGGCTTCATCGACCAGCACTTGCATCCTCTCCTCGGGGCGCTGACTTTGGCGGTGGAAGTCATTGCGCCGGAAGACTGGATTGTTCCAGGGAAAGTGTGGAGGAAAGCCGTTGAGCCCGTGGAATATCTTGCCCGCCTGCGCGAAGCTATCCAATCGGAGAAAGGCGATGACTGGTTCTTCACCTGGGGTTATCACCAGTTCTTCCATGGCCCACTCGACCGGCAGACGCTTGACTCGATCAGCGGCGTGCGGCCAGTTGCGGTGTGGCATCGCTCCTGCCACGAGTTCTACCTGAATACCGCAGCCTTGAACGCTTTGGGCCTGACCGAATCGGCCACACAGGGAAAGGGCGACTGGAGCAAGCAGGTCGACTGGGACAAGGGACACTTCTATGAGGGCGGCCTGAATCTCTGCATGGCCCAACTGTTGCCGAAGCTGGCTACGCCGGAACGTTTTGCATTCGGTCTTAAACAAATGGTGAGGATGCTTCACCAGAACGGCGTAACGGCATTCAATGAGCCGGGAGCACTGATCACACCGCCCATCTTTAAGCTCTATCAGCAGATCCTCGGCGCCGACGAGACGCCGTTCTACAGCTTCTTTATTGCGGACGGCCGCGGCATCGTTGATCGGGTGGGGCTTGAAGGAGCCTTGGCAGAAACCGAGAAGACGATTGCCCTGGCGCCGCCCGGAAATGGAAAGATTCAGTTCTTCGACAGGCAGATCAAGTTGTTCTGCGACGGCGCCATCATCTCGCAACTCATGCAGATGAAAGACGGCTATACCGACGGCCATCATGGGGAATGGATCCTCACGCCGGAGGAACTGGAGCGCCGCGCCAGCTTTTATTGGAACGCGGGCTACCAGATTCACACGCACGTGAACGGCGACGAAGGCCTCGAAGTGCTGCTCACCATCCTGGAGAAGCTGATGCGAGACGCGCCGCGAGCCGACAGCCGCAGCGTGATCGTGCACTTCGCCAATTCCAGCGAAGAGCAGATCGCACGAATTGCGCGTCTGGGCGCTATCGTCAGCTCGAATCCTTACTATCCCGTCGGCTTCGCCAACAAATACAGCCAGATCGGCTTGGGACCTGAGCGAGCGCAGAGCATGGTGCGCAGTGCTTCCGTGGTGAAGCACAGCATACCGTATTCCTTTCACTCCGACCTGCCTATGGCACCGTCGTCGCCGCTCTACCTCGCCTGGTGCGGCATCAACCGCATCACCAACGAAGGCAACGTCGCCGGGCCAGATCAGCGTATCGACGTGGAAATGGGACTGCGAGCCATCACCATCGAAGCCGCTTACTCCTGGCGGCGGGAAGACACACTGGGCAGCATCGCTCCCGGCAAGATTGCCAACTTCACGGTCCTTGAACAAGACCCATACGCTGTGGCACCCCAACGGTTGAAGGACATTCCGATCTGGGGAACGGTATTCGAAGGACGACTGTTTCCGATTACTGAGCAGCATGCCAATGGTACTGGGGCTTCGCCGGCCGCCAACCGGTGAAAGCGAGACGGATGCTAAAGTGCGCTATCACTTCGTCTTGATACTTCTCGCTTGTTCGATTCTCGGATGCCTTCTCCCGACATGGGCGCAGCAGCAAGCTCAGTGGATTCCGGGTCAGGATGACCTAAACGCTGGAATTCTGCCTGATCCAGGCCTTACTTACGCTAACCTAACCATTAACTATTCGGCTGGCAGCCTGAGGAACGCTAAAGGCAGTCCCGTGCCGGTAGTTGGAACCTTCGGTTTCTGGGCAATTGAAAATGTGGTCGACTACGGCCCCAAGGTGAAGATACTGGGAGGCGAGTTCGCCGCTCAGATCATGATGCCGACGGCAAATGCCGCAGTGACTCTGCCGAAATTTGGTGTTAACGCCGGTGGAACCGGATATTCCGATACCTGGGTGCAGCCGGCAACCCTGGGCTGGAACCTGAAACACGTCGATACCTGGCTCGCTTATGCGTTCATGGCACCCACCGGACGCTTCGCCCCGGGTGCGACGAATAACGTCGGCTCCGGCTACTGGGGCAATGACATTGTCAGCGGCACAACCGTGTACCTGACAAAGAATAAGAAGACAACTGCGAACCTTGCCACTGACTGGGAAATCCATTGCAAGAAGCAGGGGACGAACGAGACGCCAGGGCAGGCCTTCACGATGGAATGGGGACTGGGACAGATGTTTCCCCTCGATAAGAAGATGACCCGCCTGTTGCAGTTGGGGGTAATTGGTTACGACCAGTGGCAGGTTTCCGACGACGGCGGAACGCTAAGCAGTGGCGTACCGGCTCGCTTGATCCCGTTCTGCTCCGTCCACGCGATGGGAGTGCAAAGTGACTTTCTGGCCCCGACAAAGAACCTAGTCTTCTTCTTCAAGTTCGAACCTGAGTACCTTGCATACTCGCACACACAAGGCCGCACCATAGTCTTTGGCGGATCGTGGACCTGGGGTTTCCCGCGGGTCAAGACCACGAAACTGTGACTCTTCATAGGGTGCGCTGGAGAACAAGAGATGATAGATGCGCCGACTTGGAGAGCAAACTGAGATCGAGGAAGCGAGTGCAGCGACGCAGGTTACTTTTGTCGGACCACTTAGATTCTGTCTCCAGAAGGTGTACTTGGTGAGGGTGCCCTACGGATAGAGTTCGAGCGGAATGGAGAGTTCTTGCGCTTACCTCCAGGGTGGATGTCGGATTGCAAGAAATCTGAAGCTAACCCGACGCTAAACAGATCGAATGGCGAAACTTAGCCGGGCGCAGTTTATTTGACCCCAAGACTCAAACGTCCGGCTAGGACATGAAAGAAGGCGTAATCGTGAAATCAGGAATTAACAAGAACTACCAGGAGTCAAACGTCTATCTGATTGGAAGCGGGATTGCCTCGCTGGCCAGTGCTGTCTACCTTGAAAAGGATGCCGGCGTGCCTGGTCGCAATATCCAGATCCTGGAAAAAGCTAAGCTATTTGGCGGAGCGCTCGATGGAGCCGGCGATGCGGAACACGGGTTTGTGGTCCGAGGAGGAAGGATGCACGAATTGCATTACACGTGCTACTGGGACTTGCTTTCCAACATTCCTTCCTATGACGATTCGAACATCTCGGTGAGAGATGAATCCTTCGATTTCAATAGCAGATTTGTGAGCAATGCGCAGGCAAGGCTTCTGAGAGACGGAAAGAAGCTGGATGTTTCTTCTTTTGGACTTGACCTAAAGCAGCAGGCAGAACTGTTGAAGCTGACTTTCGCCTCCGAACGTTCGTTGGACAACAAACGAATCGACGAGTGGTTTGACCAAGACTTCTTTAAGACAAATTTCTGGTATCTCTGGACTTCTATGTTTGCATTCCAGAAGTGGAGCAGCCTGGCAGAAATGAGGAGGTACATGAAGCGCTTCATTCATCTGATTGAGGGGCTTCCTAGGCTGGGCGGCGTTCTTCGCACCAAGTACAACCAGTACCATTCCGTCGTGGTTCCCCTGCAACGATATCTGGAAGCCCGAGGAGTGCAATTTCGTGCGGCGAGCGAGGTTGTGGACATCGAATTCGACCTGGCAGCTGACAAAAAAACTGCGACTGTACTGCATTTGAAAAACAAGAGTGAAATTGTGCTTGGCGAGCACGACTACGTCTTCATTACCAATGGGTCCCTCACCGAGAGTACGGATAATGGGGCTTGGGACAAGCCCGCTCGACTAAAAGGCCTTGCGGATTCCGGCTCGTGGCAATTGTGGAAGAAAATTGCAGCGAAGGATTCTTCATTTGGGAATCCCGGTCGTTTTTGCGACAACATCGACTTACAGAAGTGGTTTTCTTTCACCGCCACCCTGAACGACGACACATTCCATGACTACATGGAGAATTTCTCGGGAAATGTCGATGGAACGGGGGGACTGGTGACACTGACCGACTCCAACTGGCTTATGTCCTTTGTTATTGCCCGACAACCGCATTTTCCCAACCAGCCCAAAGACTGCAAGATATTTTGGGGCTATGGACTGTATCCCGACAGAAAAGGGAACTACGTAAACAAGACAATGGCAGAGTGCACAGGACGGGAAATGCTGGAAGAGCTGTGGTACCACATGAAGATTCAGGATCTGATGAAGCCCTCAATGGAGGCCGGAAGGGTCAACTGCATCCCGGTGGCAATGCCCTATGTCGACAGCTTATTCATGCCACGGGAGGGTGGCGACAGGCCCGACGTGTTGCCCAAAGGGGCGATCAACTTTGCGTTCCTGGGACAGTTCGCCGAAGCGCCGACTGATTGTGTATTTACGGTCGAATATTCTGTGAGAACGGCTCAAATGGCAGTCTATGGATTGTTTGAAACTGGCAAAGAAGTCATGCCAGTTTACGATTCGATCCACAAGCCGGAGGTTCTCGTGAGAGCAGTTCAGGCCATCAATCGGTGATCGATGGGTCAGTACCTCATGCTGCGATTAGGCACCCGATCGCGACAGTATCAAGACCTCTGCTTTCGAGCTGACCATGGTCTATCAGCAGAAGGGTAACGACAATGACTAGCAAGTCAACCACTAGCAATCCATTAGTGGCCGAGTACGTCGTGCAGCGACTGGCGGCGCTCGGAATCAAGCACGCCTTTGGCGTACCGGGTGATTACTCCTTTCCCATTGATATTGCCATCGAGACATGCGATGGGCTCACCTGGATCGGCTGCAGCAATGAGTTGAACGCAGCCTACTCCGCGGACGGCTATGCCCGGATTTATGGCGCCGCCATACTGAGCACCACTTATGTCGTTGGAGAAACCGCTGCGCTCGCCGGAGTCATGGGATGCAAGGCGGAGCGGGTGCCCGTCTTTCATCTCGTGGGAGCTCCGAGCACGCGGTTGACACGGACTCGCAGGCATATGCACCACTCGTTCGCAGACGGAGAGCTCGATCAGTTCCGTGCGCTCGCTGAGGTATCGGCCTGCGCCTGCGCTTATCTCACACCGCAAAACACGATTGCCGAGATGGAGCGCGTGATCTTCGCGGCGCTATCTCAGCGCAGGCCCGCCTACATTCAGATCCCCCAGGACTACGCTCTGATGCCGATCGTCGGTGTACCGGTCGACGGCGTCCCCCTTGCGGAGGCGCCCACTTTCTCAAGCAACGCCCTGGAACTCGACGCTGCTTTGACGGCCATCATGGCCCGGCTCGCGAAAGCAAAATCTCCCGTGATTCTTCCCGCCTTCACGCTCGCGCGCTATGGACTGCAAAAGGAACTGGAAGCGCTGCTGACTGCCACTGGAATTCCCTTTGCCATGCCCGGCATGAGCAAGGGATTGCTGTCGGAATCGCATCCGCTCTACCTTGGCATGTACAACGGGGAATCCTCGCAGGGCGATGTTGGCAAGATAGTGGAAGGCGCGGATCTCGTACTCGATGTGGGTGGCGTGGCCTATTGCGATGGCGACACCGACGCATTCAGCGCTCACCTGGATTCTTCGAAGGTGGTAACGGTCTGGCCTGATCATGTGGAAATTGGCTTCGTGGCCGAGACGGGTGGCTGCGGCAACGCGACGTACGGGCCCATCCACATGAAGGACATCCTGGAGGCTCTCACAAACAAAGCCCCCAAATTCAAGACGCCCGCGTTCTCGCGTCCCGCACCATTCCCCGCATCGGGCGCGTCGGGCGATCAGGTCACGGTCGCATCGTTCTATTCGCGGCTACAACAATTCCTGGCTCCGGGCGACGTTTTGATCGTGGATGCGGGTACCTCTTCCCTCGTAGCGACGGCCTTGCTGCTGCCTGACGGCGCGCAATTCCAACACCAGCTCCTTTGGGCCTGTATCGGTTGGGGTACTGCAGCCGCTTTAGGGGTCGCCCTGGCGGATCCCTCGCGTCGCGTGATACTGATCCAGGGAGATGGCGGCCACCAGCTCACCGCAAACCAGATCGGGGTGATGGGACGCTATCGGGTGAACCCTATCATCCTGCTGCTGAACAACGGCATTTTCGGCGTCGAAGAGATCTTTCAGGGCAACAACAACCCCGACAAGATCCGGAACTTCGACAGGCTTGCTCCCTGGCAATACCACAAGCTTCCGGAAGCCATGGGCTGCCGCGATTGGTTGTGCACGAGCGTGGAAACCAATGCCGAGATCGACGCAGCCCTGGAGAAGGCACGAAAACATCCCGGCGCTGCATACATAGAGATTCTCGTGGGATGCGAAAAATTGGTCCCCGCGGCCCCGCCGGAGGTGCTCGATAGGATCTATCAAACCGGACCGCCGAAAGCGTAGTGTGCACGGCCTAGCAACGGCGGCCGAAGCCGCCATCGACAGGAAATGTCCACGGCGTGTACACACTGGGTCGTCACAGTAGGGAATGTGCCCTAAAGGAGAAGCATCCGAATCACCGCTTCGAGGGTTCGGAAGCAGATTTCAAGCCCTTTAGTTCGCTGAGTCTTCTGGGCAAGCCATGAGCAGATGACTTCGAAACAGAGAGGCTCAAGTTTATGACGGGTACAGCTGGATCACAGCCCCAATTCGGGCTGGAATATCAATATATCGACTGCAAGTGTTTGGCCCAACGATGGGGCGTTCCGGAGAGCTGGGTTAGGGATCAGGTGCGGGGTCGTTCGGCAGATCCGATTCCGCATGTCCGGTTTGGCAAGTACGTGAGGTTTCGCTGGCTCGGGCCGGAATTGGAAGCTTGGATGTGTCGTCGTATAGTTGGTATGAACACCAAGGGTGAGAGGCGAGCCCAAACAAAGGAGGGCAAATGAGCGGGACTCGCCATCAGAATGGTTACGTATTTCGCAGTGGGCGGTATTGGTATTTGCGGTACTACGACACTGTCTTGACGGACTCCGGTGAGACGCACCGCGTCCAGCACTGCAAACAATTAGTTGTTGCGGAAGGTGCATTTCGCAGCAAAAAGTCTGCTCAGCGGCTTGCAGAAGAGTACCTGAAGCCGTTTAACGACGGAACTCATCGGCCGGAAGGCACAATGTCTCTGAAGCGATTTGTCGAAAACGAGTACCTGCCGTTCATCCAGCGGCAGAAGCGTCCTTCGACATACTGCGGCTACCGCAAGATGTGGTCACGGTATCTTGCAGGTCGCTCGGAAATGGCGCTCAGAGACTTCAGGACTCTCGAGTGTGAGAGGCTGCTCGGGGAAATTGCGGAAGTCTATGACGTCAGTACGACGACCCTAAGACATGTGAAGAACATGCTCAGCGGGATTTTCCGTTATGCCACTCGCATAGGGATTTTGAACGTGCCCAATCCTGTCAGGGACGCTTGCGCCCCAAAGGGCAACGCTTCTAATGAGACGTATGCGTACTCGTTGGAGGAGATCACGCGGATGCTGGCCGTGCTGCCTTGGCATGTAGTGCCGGTCGTGGCAGCGGCTGCGTTCACGGGTGCCCGGAAAGGTGAGCTGCGGGGATTTCTGTGGGAGAACTATGGCGGCCAGCAGATACGGATCACGCAGTCCGTATGGAATCGCCATATAACGGCTCCCAAGACGATTCGCAGCACAGCACCGGTGCCTGTTATAGGCGCGTTGGCGCGTATTCTGGATCGGCATCATCAGTCGATAGGCAAACCGGTAACGGGTTTCATGTTTTGTGGTCATCGGGGTCAACCCTTGGATCTGGACATGATCGCTCGGAAGATCATCAAACCCACCTTGGAGAAAGCTGGTCTGAAATGGGTGGGCTGGCATGGATTCCGGCGAGGCCTAGCGACAAACCTCTATCGGCTCGGCGTCTCCGACAAGACGATTCAGGCGATATTGCGTCACGCGAACGTTTCCACGACCATGAACCTGTACGTCAAGGCCGTGGGATCGGATGCAGTGGCCGCGATGCAGGCCTTAGATCGGGTTTTATGCAACGATTATGCAACGGATCCGGCTTTGGACCGATTTACGGCTGCTGTACAATGATGAAAATAAACACTTTCCTCATGCGGAGGGATGTGTGAGCGGTTGAAACAGGCGGTCTTGAAAACCGCTGTACGGGAAACCGTACCGGGGGTTCGAATCCCTCTCCCTCCGCCAGACAGTCTGAACTGCAGAGAAACT
>PLQW01000182.1 GCA_003160215.1 Acidobacteriaceae bacterium | reverse complement strand
CCAGCGCGCCGATGGCCTTCGACAGCGTGCCCACCTGCACGTCCACGCGGCCGTGCAGTTTGAAGTGGTCGACGGTACCGCGCCCGTTGCGGCCCAGCACGCCGGAAGCGTGGGCGTCGTCCACCATCATGATGGCGCCGTATTTTTCTGCCAGCTCGGTAAGTTGCGGCAGCGCGCCAATGTCGCCGTCCATGGAGAAGACGCCGTCGGTGATAATCAGCTTGCGGCCCGGCTCGTTCTTGATTTCGTGCAGCAGCTCTTCGGCGTGGGCGGCGTCCTTGTGGCGGAAGACCTTGATCTTGGCACGTGACAGGCGCGCGCCGTCGATGATGCTGGCGTGGTTCAGCTCGTCGGAAACAATGAAATCTTCCTTGCCGAGCAGCGCCGACACCGTTCCCGCATTCGCCGTGAATCCCGACTGGAAGACCACGCAGGCTTCGACATTCTTGAAGCGCGCGATCCTCTCCTCCAGCTCCATGTGGATCTTCATAGTGCCGGCGATGGTGCGCACCGCGCCAGAGCCGACGCCATACTTCTTCGTGGCCTCGAGGGCGGCTTCGCGTAGCTTGGGGTGCGTCGTCAGGCCGAGGTAATTGTTGGACGCGAGGTTGATGACCTTCTTGCCGTCGAAGGTGCACACCGCCGCCTGCTCGTCGTCGAGCACGCGCAGTTTGAAATAGGTGCCCTTCTGCTTCAGTTCGTTGAGTTGGTCGGTGAGGTAGGAGAGCGGGTTGGCGCGTGTGGTAGTTGGCATGAGGGTCTCCGGGTGCGAAGAGATATTTTATCCCGACGCGCGGTGGTTTGGAGGCAGGCGTGGTGTAGCGCGATGCGGTCCAGCAGTGTTGCCGAAATTGGGCTCGAATGTTCCGCAAGTGGGCGGCGCAAATGCGGCTGGCAACGGACCAGTCCCGACAGGGGCGGCATAGCTTAGCCCAGCGCCCTTCGACTTCGCTCAGGGCAGGCTTTCAGCGCTGGGTAACCCGCACAATGAACCAGGGTGCCGTAGGCACGACAGACCGAATTCCCTCTGCCGTCCCTGCGGGACTCGGAGCCCTTCATTACGCCCCAGCGCTAAACCCGGATTATTCATGAGCGTTGAGGTGTCATCCTGAGCGGAGCGCCCGCAAAGAATTTCCGACCCGCTTCTTTTGCGGGTCGGGCGGGCGCGCAGTCGAAGGACCCCTATAGCTGCAAGAAATCACAGTGTGGCCGCCCGGCGCAGCAACCAGTTTGAGATTGCTGGCGACCAAAGGGTTCCTTCGACTCCTCGCTGCGCTCGTCGCTCAGGATGACACCCCAAAAACTAAGTAGCTCATGAATAATCCAGGTAAAGCGCTGGGCTAAGCTCTTTCGTCGCGCAAGCGGGGCTTGGGCGTTGCGACCTCGGAAGTAGAGGTTGAGACTAGGTTGAATCTAGTCACTATCCACTTCAACTTCAATTCACCCGAAGATTCGTTTCCAGAAAGAAGCCTTCTTTCCCTGCGGCAGGTAATTCTTGACGATCTGGGCCACGTACTCGCGGATTTTGCGCTGGTCGGCGCCGAGGGTGGTGGGATCGCGGTCTAGCAGCCACTTCAGGTCGCGCTCTAGTACGGCTCGGGCCGCTTCGCGCTCACCCAAGTCTTGAAGCGTTCGAAACAGATTCCAAGCGGCTCCGGAGGTGTCGGGATGTTCCTCGCCCAGCAGCCGCCGACCGGCCTCCAGCACCTGCTCGAATTGCTGCCGCGCGCCCGCCAAGTCGCCCTGCGCGTGCAACGTCTGCGCCAGATTGTTGCGCGCCCTCAGGGTGTCGGGATGTTCCTCGCCCAGCAGCCGCCGACTGGCCTCCAGCACCTGTTCATGGTGCTGCCGCGCGTCCGCAAAGTCGCCCTGCGCGTACAGCGTACCGGCCAGATTGTTGCGCGCCCTCAGGGTGGCGGGATGTTCCTCGCCCAGCAGCCGGCGACGAGCTGCCAGCACCTGCTCCTGCTGCTGCCGCGCGCCCGCCAAGTCGCCCTGCGCGTTCAGCGTGTGCGCTACGCTAAGCATCGAGGTTAGCGTGTCTGGGTGCTCCGGTCCTAGCACTCGGCGACGAATAGCCAGCCCCTCTTCTTCTAGCTTGCGTGCTCCTGTTAAGTCTCCTTGGGCGTGCATCGTCAGCGCTAGATTATTGCGCGCCGTCAGGGTATCGGGATGTTCCTCGCCCAGCAGCCGCCGACGGGCCTCCAGCACCTGCTCTTCGTGCTGCCGCGCGCCCGCCAAGTCGCCCTGCGCGTGCAGCGTACCGGCCAGACTGAGCCGCGCCGTCAGGGTGTCGGGATGTTCCTCGCCCAGGACACGAAGGCTGAACCCAAGCTCGCGCTCGTATAGTGTGCGTGCCGACGCATACGCCCCTCGCGCCAAGTCATATCGGGCCACCCAGCCGACGAGATTGGCTTCTGGAATGGTCCCCGGTATCGCGACCACCTGCCGCGCGTGGGCCACGTGAAACTCAATCTGCTTGTGCAGCCTTGGGTCTTCTGCCGCTTTGGCGATCTCCCGTGTTAGCGCCTCGACCGCCGCTGTACGCAGCGCCTGTGTACGCTGGGGCGCGCCCTTCTCATGGAAGCGCACTGCCCGTGATACCAGCGTATGGACCGAGCGCGCCTGCTGATTCTCGCCCGCAATCTCTGCCAGCGAGGCTTTGGTCACGTCGTGAAAGCCTTGGCGCTGGCGCTGTTCAGCCTTGCCGCTCTCCAGACCGTCTGCCTTCGCGAATACCGCCGTGACCAGCGACGCCGGAATGGGCGCCACCGCTAGCACCGACGCCAGGCGCAGAAAATCCTGCCCTTCCGCTCCCAGCCCGCGAATGCTGCGTAGCATGGTTTGTGCGATGCTTTTTTCGTGACCATTGGGGAGCGCGTCCGCCAGCTCCGTTGATAGCTCCAGCGCGTCGTCGTCCTGGTTCGACAACTCCTCGCGAAACCTGCGATAAGGTTCGTCACCACCGTAGGACAGCAGCGCCGAGGCGGTCACGTCCAGTGCCAGCGCGTGGTAGCCCAAGTCGTTGGCCAGCCCGCGCGCCTGCTCTTCTTCGTCCTTGCCTGAGGGCTTCCGCCGCGAGGTCAGCAGTTGAAACGCCTCATCGGGCGTCAGCACGGAAAGATCGATTCCCTTGGCCAGCGAGCCGTACTCGCGGCTGCGGGTGGTGATCAGCGTCCGCGCCAGCGCGTGCGGCGCGAACCAGCGGCGTAGCGCATCGCCGTCCAAGCCGTTGGGCACGTCATCCACCACCCAGAGGCAGGGTTTGTTTTCGTTCGCGATCTTGCGGGACAGCGCGCCCTCGATTTGTTCCACGGTGAGACCGTGCGTGTCGATGCCAAGACGGTCAGCCATCGCGCGCACCTGGTCGGCGCGGAGCGCCTCGCGCGCCCCCGGGCCGAGCGCGGTCTTGGCGTCATCGTTACCGTAAGCACGCAGCCAGAAGACGCCGCCGGGATAGGCCGCGCCAAAGTGCAGCGTACTCTTCCGCCAGCAGCGACTTGCCCACTCCGCCCAGCCCCTGCACCTGCCCGATGCCGCCCGTGGCCGCGGGTGCGCCGGTGATCTGCGCCACATCGCCCGCATGCAGCAGCGAGTGCACCTCCCACATTTCTTTGAGGCGTCCGACGAAGCGGGTTGAGCCCACAGGCGTCATGCCGTACCAGGAGGGCGCGCCGAGCGGATGGATGTCGGCCAGCGGGGCGCTGAGTTGGTCAACATGCTTGACGATGGCTTGGACGAGTTGCTGCATCTCGCTGTTGTCGTTTGGCGCATTGAGGAATTTTGCGTCGCGCAGTTCGATGGGATGGATGTGCGCCGAAGGATCGGGGTTATCAGGTTTCTTCTCGGGATTGATGACCAGCACGCGGTCTCGCGGGTTGCCTTCGGTTTGCGCGGCGAGGAAGGCGGCGGTCAGCTCCCATTGGCAGGCGCGGCGCAATGGATAGGTCGTCGAATAGTAGGCCAGCAGCGCCTTCGACTTCGCCAGCCCATCGGTGACCGCACGCGTGATGCTGGCGAAGTCGTCGATCTCGGTCGCGTCGAACCACACGCGCAGCCCGGCCTTGCGGAGCGCGTCGGCGATCTGCTGCGGGCGCTCGCCATCTTTCCAGGCGTGGCTGAGGAAGATGTCGTATGCGGCGGACACGCGAAGTGGCTCCAAGGCGAAAGGGAATTGAGGGAAAGCATACACAACGATGTTCGTTTGCGCAGCAGAAAGTGTTGTCGAAGATCAGGTGGAGCGGCGGACGCTCGTTGGGACGCCGAAAAGCAGATCCCTCGCGGGCTGAAGCCNNGCCCACTCGTGATGACAAAAATAAAGAGCTTATCGGCGCACCTGAAGGTGCGCCCCTTCAAAGCTTCACCTTAGGCGGACTTTTTCAGCATCCTCTGAAGCCGTGCCCCTTCAAACCGATTTATGCGATAACTCCTACTTCGTCCCGTTGGGATACACCAGGATCTTGCTGGCCTCGCCGGTCTTGAGCAATTCCATGCCCGACGCGAAATCCTTCATCGCTATGCGATTCGTGATCACGGGATGCAGGTCGAGCTTGTTGGCCTTGAGCAGCGCGGTCATCTGATACCACGTCTGATACATGCGACGTCCGTTGATGCCTTGCACGGTCGCGCCTTTGAAGATGACCTCTTCCGCGAGGTTGAGTTCGACTGGCTTGGAAGGAATTCCGAGGAGGGACATGCGGCCGCCGAGACGCAGTATCTTGAATCCTGTTCGGATGGCTTCGGTTCGCCCGGCCATCTCCAGCACGACGTCGACGCCGGTGCCATCGGTGTTGTCCATCACGATCTGGTACACATCGTCCTTGGTGGGATCGAGGACGAAGTCGGGCTTCATCTGCTGGGCGATCTTGCGGCGATGTTCGTTGACTTCGAGCGCGAAAATCTGGGTGGCTCCGCAGGCGCGCGCCACGGCGATGGAGAACAGTCCGATGGGGCCGCAACCGGTGATAGCCACGCTCTTGGCGGCGATGTCGCCCGCCAGCACGGTGTGCACGGCGTTACCCAGCGGGTCGAGGATGGACGCGTACTCCGGCAGGATGGACGGATCGAGTTTCCAGATATTCGACTCGGGAATCACGACGTACTCGGCGAAGGCGCCGTTAGTGTCCACGCCGATGATCTTCACATGCTGGCAGATGTGCGCCTCGCCGATGCGGCATTGCAGGCACTTGCCGCACGCCACGTGCATTTCGGCGGAGACGAAGTCGCCCTCCTTGACGCTGGTAACTTCGTCGCCGACGGCTTCGACCGTGCCGCAAAACTCGTGGCCGGGAATCAGCGGCGGATGAATGCGGCGCTGCGCCCACTGGTCCCATTGGTAAATGTGGAGGTCGGTGCCGCAGATGGACGCCATCTTGACCTTGACCAGTACATCGGTCAGGCCAAATTGCGGCTTGGGAACTTCGCGGATTTCTATGCCCGGCGCAGACGTGGGCTTAACGACGGCAAACATGGTATTTGACATAAGGATGGCCCTTGGATTCGGTTCCCACCCTTCGCCAAAAGCAGGCGAAAAGATGGGAACACTCGCATTACGTCAGCCCAGCGTGAATGAGAAGCGGCGGGCAAACTCTCAAGTTTATCACGCGGAAGGAAGGGCGATCAGCGCGCCCGGAGTGCAGTCTCCCACCCTTTCGCCAAAGGCGGGCGAAAGGGATGGGGCACCCGCAGAATGTTAGGGTAGGCCACTCGCCACCCGACTCAACCTTCTTTTGCGCGTTCAGGAGCGGACCTGCGCAAGGATGGAGTGCACCACGTTGAGGGTGTGCGGCGCGGCGAAGATTTCCTTAAGCTTGTCTTTGAATGCGCTTTCGGAGGGGAGCGAGATCGTGTCGTTCAGATACCTCATGACCAACGGATAGAAGTTAACGCCGTGGGAGAGGGTGAACAACTCGAATTTGTAGTTGAGCGTGGGAGCAGCAATATAGAAGTAGTGGACGAACAGGTTGCCGGTAGTCTGAGTGACGACTTCGCCCTTCACCAACTGGCGGGTCTTCTCGCCCAGTAGCGCGGCCTGCTCCTTGAGAACAGTGATCGGCGTGACCAGGTTGGAGTCGGCAATGTTCTCCGGCCAAAGATCATTGGTGTCAGGCATGGGTCTCCTTCAGAACTTCAGTTCCAGCGTCACCGGCAGATGGTCCGACAGCGTGTCTTTGTCGGGCTGGCCGTCGCGCAATAGAGAAGAATCACCGATCGAGGTGAGGATGCGCACATTCTCCGGCACGAAGCCATTGAGCAGATCGGGGCGCAGCAACACCTGGTCGAACAGGTTCCAGTAATAGCAAAGGTGCTCGGAACCCTCGAAGTAAAAAGTGCCGCAGGTCTCGCCATGGTCGCCGAAATGGTTCCACATGGGATTGTAGAAGAACTTGTATTTCTGGCGCTGTACCAGGCGGGTCTTGCGCTCGGCGATGCGGCGGCTGATGACGGCGTGCAGGCCGCCGGCGATGATCATGCCCGCCTCGAAGGGGTTCATATTGAGATCGCCGAGCAGAATGGTGCGCTGATGACCAACGGTGGTCTCGACCTCGTCGATGCTTTGCGCCAGGTGCACGGACTCAATCATCTGGCTCTCCTCGGAAAAATTCATCTTGCCGGGGAGATGGGCGGCGGCGACCAGGATGCTCTTCCGCCCCGGCAGCGTCAGGTGGCGAATCGAGACGCGATGGCTCTCGAACAGCGGCGTCAGCAAACTCGACTCGAAGCGGGTGAAAAAAAGCAGGTGGCCGCAGTTGCCGGCAGCGTACTGGTAGTCGGACGAGTTGGCGTTAAGTGTCTGCAGAAGCACGGCCGGATCCGTGGGACACTCGGCCAAGATGAGGACGTCGATGTTCTCCTGATGCGCCAGGCGACTGACGAAGCCGTGCAGGTCGGTCCGGTTCAGATTCCAGAAGAGGAACCTCGTCATAGGCCGAGCGTAACAGAAGCGGGTTGCGGGTTCGAGTTACGAAAGGACAGTAGTCAGTTGCCAGTAGTCAGTAGTCAGTTGCCAGTTTCAAAGGCTAGTTTCGAGTTTCGAGTTTCAAGTTTCNNGACAACTGACTACTGACAACTGCTTTTGTCATCCTGAGCGGAGGCGGCGCCGCGCCGCCGCAGTCGAAGGATCTGCGGTTGCTTTCACTGACAACTGGCTACTGGCTACTGACAACCGTTCTTCGGGCACCCATGTCTGAGATGCCCGGTCAAGTCGAAGGGGCGGGCCACCCGACCAGTTGGAAGAGGTACCGATGTATCCACTTGAACTGTCTAACAGCCGGGACGACAATGCTTGCAGCGATGTCGTTCTATGCTTTAGAATGTACTTTCGCCTTATATTCGCCCAACTATGGCCACTACTTCACCTCAAACCTGGATAAGCCAGCTCGGGCTGGAGGATCGAGTCGGAACGCGGGATCTCGTCCAAAGAGGCGATTTCATTGCCGAATCGGCACACGCTAGCGCCATCGAATCTTGCTTCCGCCGTCTGAACCTGTCTGCCATTGGCATGATCGGGTCTGTGCCGACCATCGGTTTCCTCGATCAGCCCACACTAGATCAGGACCAGATTGATCGAACCCACCGTGCGCTATGGAATCAAGGGCTGCTCAGTATCTTGATTGTCTGTATCCAGTCCGAAGTTCGAATCTATACGCTTTGGGAACCGCCGACAGAAAAGCCTGGCGTTACAAATCTCAACAGGCTCGTTGTGGAGGTTCTTCACTCAAGTGCCGATGCGCTACGAATGCGGAGCCTCGTTGCCGAGGTTGAGTCCGGTCGATACTTTGAAGATCACCGGTCGTTCTTTCGTGAGAACGCACGGGTGGATTCGACGCTGCTTTCGAACCTTACGGAAGCAGAGCGACGACTGCGCAAGCGTGGGCTGGATTCTACTGCGGCGCGTGCCGTTTTGCTGCAGATTATATTTATCTCTTATCTGGAAGATCGACGCATAGTAGACCCAGCGTACTACCGCGAGCGGGTTGGTATTGAGAAAGTAGGGTCTTTTCTTCAGATTTTGAAGCTTAATTCTATTAGCACGCTTCGTGCGCTTTTCCGTCGCCTCCGCCGGGATTTCAATGGCGATATTTTTTACGATCCCTGCTCATTCGGTCCGGACAAAGGACCGGAACTCTCGCCCGAACATATTGAAATCCTACACGATTTCAGAAGTGGCAGCGTTGAACTTACGACTGGTCAACTTAGATTCTGGCCATTTGATTTCAGTTATGTTCCGGTGGAACTGATCAGCTCGATCTATGATCGGTTCCTAAATGAACAAGACTCTGATCGTCGTTCTTTCGGTAGCTACTTCACTCCTACGTTTCTGGCTGACATCACCGTGGACCAGGCGTGGGAGGCTCTTGGGCCGAAATTAGAAAAAGGTCCGAACATTCTCGTGCTTGACCCCGCCTGCGGCTCGGGTATTTTCCTTGTTCGTGTTTTCCAGCGCATGGTACGTGCTTGGCGCGGTCAACATCGAAAGACGCCATCTTGGCGCACATTGAAGGCTTTCTTGAATCGGCTTCACGGAATCGACAAACAAGCCGACGCTGTTCGTATCTCAATATTTTCCTTGTACATCGCCTTACTCGAGGAGGTCGAACCGCCCGCAATCTTGGAACTGCTCCGAATCGGCAGAATCCTTCCTCGCTTGTTTGGGAAAACATTACTGGAAGCGGACTTCTTCAGCGCAAAACTGAAGTGGGGCCGCTACGATTTGATAATCGGTAATCCCCCATGGGTCAGTCGCAATCCGAGCGCAGCGGTGTCGGCATTGGCATGGTGCGAAAAACACGGCTTTCCGATGCCACAAAAGGAAGTTGCATGGGCCTTTGTTTGGAAGGCACAAGTCCATACTAAGCGGAGGGGCACCGTAGCCTTACTCCTGCCAGCAATGGGAATCCTCCACAACCACACTGAGGCAGCGCAGCAGGCACGCAGGCTGTGGTTGAGAACTGCAAAACTCGTGAAAGTTATTAATTTTTCGGATGTCCGTTTTCAGTTGTTCGAAGATGCAGATCGTCCAACCGTTCTGGCCATCTACTCACCTGCGGTCGGTGAGCCATACGAGTTCCAATACTGGTGCCCCAAGGCAACCAAAATTCTCAGTGCAGCTAAGATCCTGGTGGTTTCCCCCACAGATCAGTGGATTGCGACCAGCCAGACCGCCGAGACAGAACGATTCTTCTGGAAGAAACGCATCTGGGCGGGTGGAAGAGAGCTTCGGCTACTTGATCTCCTGATGGATTTTCCGAAGCTTCGGCAACTCGTTTCCAGTTATCGGGATCGGCGTGGTTGGGACTTGAAAGAGAGTGGCAAGTGGTGGACGATCGGACAGGGTTTTCAAGAGCTACATGCTGAACGTGTTAAAGGCAGCCTTCATGGCTTCACTAGAGAACCATCTCTGACTCGAATACCTTTCCTGGACTCGTCCTCATTTCAACCGTGGACTATTCCGACTGTTACGTCGCAGCCGTGGTCGTCTCCACGCGTGCGTCGCGCTGGATTCGTTCCAGGCTACTTCGGCCCACGGATTTTGGTCATCAAGGGCGTTCAACAAAAAACAGGTTTGATTCGAGCAGCTTATGTGGAACAGGACTTCTCCTTCCGACATTCCATCCAGGCGATCACGTTTCCAGCAGAGGAAAAGGCAAAAGCAAAACTGCTCACCGCGATTCTTAATAGTCAGCTGGCAGCATGGTTTTTGTTTCACGTAAGCGCAAGTTTGGGAACCGAACGACCAGAGGTTCATATCGACGAACTCTTGGAACTGCCATTCCCGCAACCATCGGAACTATCGACAGGAGCTGCCAAAACGGCAGATGAAATCGTAGACGTCGTTGACCAGCTGATTGCGGGAAGAGATGAGTTCTTCGTTCCTGACACCACTAGCCAGATACGGCACGTCGACCGATTGGTCTGCCAGTTTTTCGGCTTGACTGCGGACGAGGCCGCCATTGTTGAAGAAGGAGTCAGAAAGATCATTCCGAGCATGCAACCACACCGAGGCGTAGATACCCCACTGCTTCGAGAGGTGAGTAGACCGGAAGAACTTGATTATGCGAAGACTCTGGTTACGACATTGCAGCAGTGGGTAAAAGGTAGGAAGCGGTTGCAAGCTACGCTTCTCGGCGCAGAATCACCTTGGCGAGCCATTCAACTTCGCTTCGTCGATGAAGCAGCGAATCAGCCTGTCGTTGTCAATCAAGACTCAGCTGCGCTGATGCAAACCATACACCAATTCATGGCAGCTCTCCCCCTACAGCACACTCGAAATGTTTATTTTGCTTCGAGGCTCAAGGTGTTTGCGGGCGATACGCTGATCTTGGTAAAGCCACTGGACAGTCGCTTCTGGCTCCGCACGTCAGCTCTGAACGATGCTGACGACATTGCGGCTGACCTCTTGATGGAGCGCCATGAGGAAGCAATGCTTGAGTCTCAACGATGAATATCTTCGGAAAATCCCGGCTCTGGGTGACCAGTTTCGAAGACGCTCACACCGCTTTTCTGGATGCGATTCTGCGAGTGTGGCCGTCGTGTCGCGCCACTTGTCAAGCAACGACCGGTGAAGACGAAATTACTCGAAAGCTGGTTGTGTTCATACGAAAGGACAAGAAGATTCGATCATCTCCGTTCTTCGTCGAGTCACAGCTAGAACTCCTGCCTCCCGACCTGAGGGGAGACGTAACGGCAAAAGGCTACTTGGATATTGCGGTTTTGTTCTTCACCACATCACGCAAGGTGTATTTCGCGTGCGAGTGCAAGCGGCTTCATATACCCGACGGCCACGGAACCCGCAGGTCTTTAGCGACCGAATATGTGCTCCAAGGCATGATGCGCTTTGTTCGCGCCCAGTACGCCAAGAGTTTTCCGCTGGGCGCAATGATTGGCTACGTTATGGACGGAGACATTGTCAGCGCCACGTCGGCAGTAGTTACGCAGGTAAGGAAATATAGCCGTCGACTGCATTGCCGTAGCCGAGATATAGGAAGTGGCACGCCTCCGGCTGCCCTGACAACAATGCATCGTCGTGCGTGCGGCGACATTCGTCTTACACACCTGCTGGTCCCTTTTCAATAGGTTTTTGGAAGACAGTCTGCACTAGGGCACTTAGGGGCCGGGTGGCCTAGGCAACCATCTTCCAATCGAGCACTTGATGGTGCTCGCCGAGCGGCAATTTGCCGTTCGTCATTCCTCAGCCCTGTTCTACTGCGCCCCCCAGCCGCCGCCGCCGGGAGTTTCGATGCGAACGCGTTCGCCGCGCCGCAAGCGCGTGCTGCCTTTGCTGGGCATGAGTTCGGTGGAACCTTCGGCGCGAAATATTTCGGTCCTTCCCGGCGCTCCGTCGCCGCCGCCCGCGAGACCGTACGGCCGAGACTTGCGCCGGTCGGCGAGCAGGGTCACGGTGGCGTCGGCCAGCACCTCCATTTCTCTGACGATGCCGTCGCCGCCGCGATGTTTTCCTTCCCCGCCGCTGCCCGCGCGCAGCGCATACTTCATCACCCTTAATGGATAACTGTATTCCAGCGCTTCGGCGGGAGTGTTGAGCGAGTTGGTCATGTGGGTGTGCACACCCGAGACACCGTCGTGGGCGGCACTGGCGCCCGAGCCGCCGGCAATGGTTTCGTAGTAGGCGAAAGGAATGGCCTTCCCGCTGCGATCGTCCATGCCGCCGATGGTGAGATTGTTCATGGTCCCCGACGACGCGGCGGGGATGTGCTGGGGCAGCGCCTGGGCCAGCGCGCGCAGAAGCACGTCAACGATGCGCTGCGAGGTCTCGACATTTCCGCCAGCCACGGCTGCGGGGGGACGCGCATTAACGATGGTCCCCTCGGGAGCAATCAACTGAATCGGCCGCATCAATCCGGCGGTTGCGGGAACGTCTTCGCGGAGCAGGCAGCGGAAAACGTAGAAGCAGGCGGAATACGTGATGGCTTCCACGGCGTTAATGCTGCCCTCGACCTGCGGCGAGCTGCCGGTGAAATCGATGACGACGGGTCGCGCCTTCCGGCTCGCGACTTTTGTTGCGCGCGGAAAAGTAATGCGCACCGCGATGCGCACCGACGCGTCGCTGACGCCGTCGTCATCGAGCACGTCCTCGGCGGCGTAGCATCCCGGAGGCACCGTCGCCAAGAATGCGCGCATCATTTTCTCGGAGTAATCCAGCAGCGCTCGCGCGGCACGCTGCACCCGCGCGATGCCGTAACGTGCGCAGAGTTCGAGCAGGCGCGTGCTGCCGGTGTGACACGCCGCCAGTTGCGCGCTGAGGTCGCCTTCACGTTCCTCGGGAGTGCGAACATTGTTAAGCAACAGGGCAAGGATGTCGCGGTCGAGTGTGCCGGCGCGCACGATTTTCACCGGCGGAATGCGAAATCCTTCCTGGTAGATCTCGCGACACGGACCCATCGAACCAGCGTAGGTTCCGCCAACATCGGCGTGATGCGCGCGCGCCGCGACAAAAAATTCGGGAGCGGCGTCGCGCCTGGCGCGTCCCACGAACACCGGAGCGACGACAGTGATGTCGGGCAGATGCGTGCCTCCGCGGAAGGGGTCGTTGAGCATCGCCACATCGCCGGGCGCGAGCCGCAACTCGGCAATGGCGGCGCGCACCGACATGGGCATCGAGCCGAGATGCACGGGCATGTGATCGCCCATGGCCAGCACGTTGCCGGCTGCATCAAACAGCGCACAGGAGTAGTCGCGACGCTCTTTGATGTTGGGCGAGAACGCCGTGCGGCGCAGCGCTGCGCCCATCTCTTCCGCGATGGAATGGAAGAGATGCTTGAAGACTTCGAGCTCGATCGGGTCGGGCCGCATGACGGAGCGAGTGTACCTCAGAGGCTGGCGAGGGGGAGATTTTGTCCCGTCGCGTTGGGAGCAAATCACCAAACTGAAAGCCGCGCAATAGATTTTTAAAAATATTTGTTGACATTCCGCTCCAGTAACCGCAATATCTGGGGTTAGACATACTGCTCGTGCAACATCTTGGGCGGGTATGGCATTTTGGGTTAAAAATCAACCTTCGAGGGAGAAGGTTACACAAGGAGGAATACCCAATGGCAACTAAGAAGAAGGCCACGAAGAAAGCTGCTAAGAAGAAAAAGCGGTAACTGTTCCGGGCGAGGCATGGGCCTCGCTTAACTTTTGCCAATAAACTGGGCCTCCGCAAATTGCAGTTCGCGGAGGTCTTTCCCTTTGCGCTGTCCCTCGCTGTGGAGGATTCGGCGAGCTCTCCAGCGTCTCATCGCACGTGCCGTTGGCCGGTTGCGTCGGCAACGATGGCGTCTGCAACAGATGGGGCGTGCTGAAGTCGAAGAAGCCGTTCGTCGGGGTCCGTCATGTCGCCGGTCGTCGCGTCGCGTTGAGTTAGTGCCGGCACATTGAAGCGTGTTTCGATCAGCTTCAGCTTGGCCGTACCGTCGGTTCGCAAATGAGGCACCGAGTGCGGTTTCACGCCGGCCCTGCCGCTGCTTTCTCCACTGCCTCCGCTTCACCCCCGGAGCCGGAACTGGAATCTCCTCCGCCGCATGGCGACGGCCAAGCTCAACCACACTACCTCTGCAAGCAACCACGCGTTACCTAGACGGAACATAGTTTGTGACGTGCCCGTTGAATCCCTGGAGTCTGTCACGTGCAGCACTTAAGGTTCGGCGGCTCACGCCGCAGTTGTTCGGCGCCTGGGTTCGTGTTACAAGAAGGCGGTACGGAAACTCGCCGCGCCCAGCCCGAAAAGGCGAAATTCGTGTTAGCCCAGGGCGCAAGCGGGTGCGGCTGTACCGTGAAATTATGGAGTTGGGTTTGATGTCCGTGAGAGAGTGAGTCGCGCCGCAGTTCAACCGGTGAAGGCAGAAGCGAGCCACAGCTTCCGGCGAGTTCCACCCGACACCAGCCCGAAGGGCGGCATAATCGTAGCCCAGCCCGCCGCGGCAGGCCGGGTAGGCTTAGAATTGAGCTCCGAGTCCCGTAGGGATGCCACGAGTTACTCGCACACCGATGACTGCTGAGAAGAAAAAGCGCAGCAAGGCCAGCGCCGCCTCCGATCCGATCATCCCGGACAAGCTCTACTTCCGTATCGGTGAAGTCGCCAGCCTTTGCCGTCTCCCGGCTTACGTGTTGCGCTTCTGGGAAACGGAGTTCCCTCAACTCAAGCCGGTCAAGAGCAGCACTGGGCAAAGAATGTATCGTCAGCGTGACGTGGAGAATGTGCTGCGCATCAAGAAGCTGCTCTACAACGAGGGCTTCACCATCGCCGGGGCCCGCCAGCATCTCAAGGATGAACTCAAACCTTCGCATCGGCAGGACGGGCTGCCCTTCCCCAAGCCGCGCTCGGCCGACCACCTCAAGAAAGTCCGTCAGGGCTTGCACGAGATTCTGGGTATCCTCAAGACGCGCCGGTAGCAATCGGCTTTTTTGCGCAGTCGGGTAGAGCCGGCCTTCAGGCCGGCGTCCAAGCTCTTCTTACTTCTTGTCATCCCGACCGAGGACTTCAGCAAATAAACGCTTGTCATCCCGACCGGAGGCGGCCCGATTTTGGCCGCCGGAGTGGAGGGATCTGCGGTTCCACCTTTCCGTTCACCCCGCGATCATTGCCACTTCATTCCGCCGGATCCAGCTTCAGTTGCTCGACCGCAGCGCCGCGCGCCTTGGGCGCCTTCTTAAACGTCGCTTCCAGTAATCGCGGATACTGCACCTGCGCGCCGCCCAACAACTGCTCGACGGTCAGAATCTAAATGCGCGGATACGTGCCCGTGTCGAACGCCGACTCGTCTTTATAGAAGCCAGCTTCGGCCGCCTCTTTCAGCATGGGCTTGGTCGGCTCCTCCATCGTGATCAGCACCCCAATGGCGGCCTTCTCGCGTTCGATCACCCCGCGCAAATCGCGCACGTATGCGACGTTAATATTCTGGCCGGCCTCCACCGAAAAAATGATCTGCTTCGTTTTGCCGCTGGTGTTCACGCGGAAGTGGAGACGCCTGTCAATGCCTCTGTCCCATTGGGGGAACCGTTTTGGCACTCGTGTCCCCAAAAGACATCTTGGGATCCACGCAAAGTCGCCAATTAATATTAATTGCTCTTAAGAATTATGTTGACTGTGCGCACAAGTATCATATAATGCCAATTCTTGAGATGATAGCGGATCAAGCCATTAAGGAACCATTATTGCGAGAGCTTATTGGGGCGGCTGAAGTAGTAACGGCCGTGATTTCAGGCAGACAGCAAGGTTTTGCGATCGTATTTCGGGTCGGCGATACGGAGAGAACCCTCGAAACGTCACGTGGTTCAGTCCGGCTTTTCGCCTCATTGGACACTGCCGCCGCTTTCGTGCGAGGTCTCGGTATTGCCCGTTTCGAGGTTGATATGAGCAGCCATCAACCAGGACGATTGCGTCCGGCTCGTCCGGATCGCGCAGAGGCTCTAAGACAAACACGTACAAAACTGAGGCAGCAGCCATTGGGGTTTGAAAATGTGGGAACAGTGTAAACCGAAAGCATCGGACGAGTTATTGGGGTTCTTGAGCGGGCGCAGATTTGGCACGATCTTGGCCGATCCACCTTGGCAGTTTCATAACAGGACCGGCAAGGTTGCGCCCGAGCACAAGCGTCTCTCTAGATACGGCACATTAACGCTTGACGAGATCAAGACACTGCCGGTCGGCCTCGCAGCTGCTAACGTTTGTCATTTGTACCTTTGGGTTCCGAATGCCCTATTACCAGAGGGGTTGGCGGTAATGCAGGCGTGGGGATTTCACTACAAGAGCAATATTGTTTGGCATAAGATCCGCAAAGATGGCGGTTCCGACGGAAGGGGGGTCGGCTTCTATTTCCGAAATGTTACCGAGCTGGTTTTATTTGGAACTAGAGGCAAGAATGCCAGAACGCTGCAACCTGGTCGCACCCAAGTCAACTACATGTCGAGTCGGAAGAGGGAACACTCTCGAAAGCCGGACGAACAGTACCGTGTCATCGAAACGTGCAGCAACGGACCTTTTCTCGAACTCTTTGCGCGTGGCGAGCGAAAGAACTGGGTGACATGGGGAAATCAGGCCGACGATTCCTACGAGCCCACTTGGAACACTTATTCCAATCACTCGCGTAGCAAGCCCCAACTGGAACTCATCGGGGCGGATTAGAGATTTCCCGCTCTGGAACATCAAGCGAGTTTTCAGCGGATGCCTTTTCGATTGCAGGCGCGACTTGTTCTGTTGTGGCTGGTTGCTCGAATGTGACAATGGAATCGGGCAGCCCTATCAAGAGTAGCGGGCACGGGTTTCCGACTCCTCTGTCCACACGGTCCATCAACTTTCGCCAATGAGTTGTAGCCTCACCGTACTTATCGGAAACGAAGTTCTCCGTCCACGCTCTCGCGAATTCTATCGGGTTCTTTTTGCGCGTAGTGCGCAGATGGATGGCGGTTTTCTTCCTCTTGGTCAATTCAATATTGAGGCGATCGAGATCCAAGAACGAGTTAACGTTATTTTCTTTCGCAAATCGATAAACGAAATCCCTCACATTGTCGTGTAGTGAAGTACCACGCGTGACGATAATCCCCGCGCTTATAGCTCCCTCCGCATGCAGCCGCTTGAAGTTCTCCAAGTCTCGATCGAAGAAGGGATCCTTGTTGTTCCACTCAATCTCCAGCGCTAGCGCGTTGCCGTCAAATTCCTTGACATGATCGATTTCGTGGGAAGTTGATTCGCGCTCCACTCCGTTAATGATCTTTCTGATGACGAACTCAAACTTCTTCCAACCAAGATTCGAGAGGGCACGGCGCATTCGCTGTGTGCCCTTCGTCTCTCCACCACCGACGGCAACGATCTCGGTTATCGGAATCGTCAAGCCACTGAGTGCTTCGTCTAATTCGGTCAGAGCTTGCGGAAAGTCCTTCTCCAAGATTGCGGCCGCATGGGACAGGAACTTTGTCTCGAAATGTTTTTCTGTCAATTGGTCTAGCACGCCAAGCCTTGCACAGAGCATACGTGGCACATACTGTATAGCCAAGTGACAAATAGGTTTCCGACCCATCCCCCGCGCTCGACAACTTCCTGATAGGCGCGCTCGGCGTCGATATTCCACTCCCACCTGTCCTCGAAGGCGGTGATCTGCGAGGAAGAGCGGGTGCCGNNTGTAATCCTGACGGCTGTTGAACGGGGGATCGAGATAGATCAGGTCCACCGACTCGTCGCGCACGTAGCGGCGCAGCATGTCGAGGTTGTCGCCGTAGAAAAGCTTGTTGTCAGCCATTGAGCGCGATTCTAGCAGGCATAAACAATGTTTCCAGGATGTTTTGCGGGGGCATGTCTTCAGTAATGGGCCAGAACCACCAGAAGCTACCTCATAAATCGGTTTTGCAGGGGCACGGCAGGCTTGCTTTGCTGTAATTAGCCAGCGTTCGGGTAGAGCGGGCCTTTAGGCCTGGATTATTCATGAGCGCA
>PLQW01000077.1 GCA_003160215.1 Acidobacteriaceae bacterium | reverse complement strand
CTGGATTTCCAGCCTGCCTTCCGCGCCCCACTGTTTCACCGTGGCCGGCGTTACCTTCAGCAGGTTGGCGATGGCCGACACCGTGTAGATCATTCCACTGTGTCCGGCGCTCTTGTGGTGGTTGTAGACCTTCAGGTAATCGTGCGGGTCGTTGTTTTGAATCGCGTGGCGATTTCCCGGATGCATGTGGTTTCGGACAGCTCGATGATTCTGGCTACGTCTTCCTGGCTCCAGACGCGGCATGCATTCGGTCGGCGGAAGCCGAATCGTTCCGCCAGCCTCCAACATGCCTTTTCTGGGTAACCCGTTAATGTTTGGAGTTGCTGCACAAGCCGTGTACGCGGTGCTCGCCCGCGTAATAAGCGGCTACGGCAAGCCGCATATCGCCGTGGTACTGGCTCAGCAGATACTGCAGATACGTACTGACGGACGCTCTGGGCTGACTTCAATGACGGAGTTCTCTCACTGTCCGAACTCGTATAATTGGCCGTCCTGTCCCTGCCAGCCCTTCTCCGTTTTCTGAAACTCATATGACGCTCTGACGGTCTCGACCTCCCCGCGCGACCTGCGCGAATGCCAACCCCTGCAGCCGCGACGGGGTCATGTATGTTGTTGTCCAGATATCGCACTTGTGCTTCGAAATGCAGCAGATAGTGACTGCCCTCTAATTGCCCATTGATCTTTTTGAAGGACAGAAGCTCAATTCCGTGGTCTTTTTTCAGGAGGTTGTGCCAGACTTGTTCGCCGTCCTTTTCGGTTGGGACTGGTGCTTCTAGTTTCTGACAGGCGACTACTAGGAACATCAGGGCAATCACCAGAAATAACGCGAAATTCTTCATTCCGTAATTCTCCACTCGTGGCCAGGCGGCTGCACGGCAGTTCTTCCGTCCAGTTTTATCCAAATTGAGACAAAAAGTGCTCGGCGAATTACAACGCGTGCGCCGTTTCGTCATTGAGATTGGCCTAGGAGGCTTTTCTTGGAGCCGCTTGATCTCTTGCTCTACGAGGATCTCCAATTTCTTACGAATTGATTCAAGCACTTCCCATCTCTCAACGAGGGCTTTCTTCTTGTTCGTTGCGTCTTTGAGCGAGCGTTTTGGCAAGTGCTTGCGTTCATCGTCGATGATCAATTGAAACAGGTGCACGATAGACCGCAGATTCTCGTACACGTTCTGGAATGCCTCCGGACCGTATCGGGTAGTGGCAAACGTTACGTACCCGAGCCCAGCTCCAGTCAAGAGAAGTGCATCCGGCACCATAGGATTTTCGTCCGCAAAATCATTGAGAACTGTGAGGATACGCTCCTGAAGAATTTCCCAGGGCGGAGCATTTGAGTCAGGGAAAGGAAGGTTGTCAGCTTTTTTCACCACAATCCGATATCACCTAGGATGAGTAGTCGGGGCGAGAATAGGCCAGACCGTCCCACTCGTCAATAATTTCTCGCAGCGCGCAAAGTATTCACGGAGCTGACCCAGGAACAAATATCTGTCCGCACCGCCGACATAGGAAACTCATCTGCCACTCTCGAAACAGCCTGGGCCAAATGTTCTTGTTAAAGGCAAAAACCCTAAGCAACAACGCGATCGCACCGATTTCGAGTGCGAAGAACGAGATCGTTGCAAGCTGTTCGTAAATCAGGGTTGTCCCAAACACGCGTTGAGCAATCAAGAACGCCACTTCGGCGACGATCGCAGCCACCAGCGGGCTCAAGAAAAGCAACAGAAGCCCATTACGATAACTCTTCTTCGGGGGTGGCGCAGCTATCGCAGATAGCTGTGTTTGGGAAGTTCCTGTTGTCCAGGCGCCCCCAATCGCAGGGGCCCCAGTCCAACCAACTCCTCCCGTGATGGCCGAGAACTGTGACAACCCAGACATGTGAACCGTCGAAAGTCGTTGTGTGTTCTGGCTCTTGCAGGCCGGACACCAATACAAAATGTCGTTTTCTTCCCTCGGCACGTGCAGCACAGACTGGTGGCTTCGGGCGCCTTGGTTTGCTTCCAGATCTGTCATCCGGTTTGCTGGTTGCCGAAGCCGCATCGCGTGGGGTACGTTACGACAAGTACTTTGCTATTGGCAAGTTCTCCCGCCACATATTCAACCGCCGGCTATTGTCGGCCATGCGCGCCAAGAATAATTTGGCATCACTGCAAATTTTTTTTCTTGCATTTCCCCCGCAATGGTGTTTTATTATTCTGCAACAAGCTTCGGGAGACGATCACCTGTCGCCCGATCTTGGCCGGTGGCTGCGATCTGTCTCATGGTTCTGCTGTCATCGACCTGTCTCTTGAGCAGCCGGAACGCGCTCAAGGCTTTCTAGATCCTGTCTGTACCGAAATCGCTCGTTTAATCTGCTGGTAATTGTCGACACACCATCTGCAGTTCTGTTCTGCAGACCAAATACGTGTGGACCCGACATCGGTCTGCCGGGCCGGCGAGAAAGGGGTGAACCATCATCCCTTTTCTCGCCAGCCCTCAATGCCTGCTCAATTCTTGTACTCGTGGAATTCTTGACCTCTTGACAGCGACACCGCTTGGATAGCGCAGCCTGTTGGTGCCTTCTTGCGGTGCCCGTAAGGCCAAATTGCGGGCCGACAGACGATGAATCCTGCCGCTCAAGCAACTGCGCTGCAGCAGGAGTCACGAGTCTTTAGGTCGCTGGTTTTCCTGGCAGCGGACAAGCAGATGATCTCGGAACAGACACAACTCGAGGTGTTAACATCAGCGGAGCTAGCAGAACGTCTCAAGGTGCGCGAGAGCTGGGTAATTGATCAGAGTAAGCGGTCCCGAACCTCTGATCCGATACCAATCCTAAAGCTAGGCAAGCATCGTCGTTATCGATGGGGCTCGCCAGAATTGGGCGCGTGGCTGGAGCGTCGCGCTGGCCAACAACAACATACGCGCAAAGCTGGGTCAACGAAAGGAGAAACGAAGATATGACCCAGCAGCAAAAGGGCTATTTGTATCAGTCACATGGTGCGTGGTACGTGCGCTATCGGCAACAGGTGTATGAACCTGACGGCTCGATCGCGAGCGTACAACGTTCAAAAAGGTTAGCAAGCACGAGAGAGTTTCCGAAGAAGTCGGAGGTCGTGCAGCTCAGGAACGAGTTTATGGCCAAGCTGAATCGAGTAGGGTTCACGCCGGAAGCCGGAGTCAGCCTCGTGGATTTCGTGGAGAATGTCTATTTCCCGAGGATTGCAGAGAGGCTGGCTGCGAGTACGGTTAGAGGCTATCGCGAAGCGTGGCGCTGTCATCTCAGGCAACGCGTCGACCGTTTCCGCGCACGCGACTTTCGAACGACTGACGGCGAAACCCTGATGCGGGATATTGAGCGTGAACACGGAACCGACCTAGCTCACGCCAGTTATCGCATCATCAAGGTGATACTCTCAGCCATTTTCACGCATGCTAAGAGAGTCGGCGTCGTTGACCACAATCCCATCCACGGTGTCAGTGTTCCGAAAGGGAAAAAACACGGTCGGAAACGATTTGCTTATTCCCTCGAGGAAATCGAGATGCACCTTGATTTGTTTTCTGGCAAGTCGATCACGGTGCATGGTCAGGATGGGGGAGTTTACACTCCCGAGGTTTCCGCGGCCACTGTCCGGGCTCTGATCGGAGTTGCGGCTTTCGCCGCATTGCGTCATGGCGAAATTCGGGGATTGTGGTGGGAAGACGACGAGGATGACAGGCTTACCATTCGGCGATCAGTATGGCGTACTCAGGTGAAGGATACGAAGACACACGAAGACGAGGAGAATCCGGGGGTGGTCCCCATCATCCGGCCTCTGCGCGTGCTGCTCGACGCCATCCGACCGGCGAACGCTTACGGCTGGATCTTCCCCAACAGTGTCGGGGGGGCGCTAGACCTCGCCAACATTGCAGAGAGAGTGATCAAGCCTGTCTTCAAGGCCAATGGTCTTGATTGGAAAGGTTGGCACGCTTATCGTCGCGGGCTCGCGACGAACCTCAAAAAGCTAGGCGTGCCCGACACTACCATTCAAGCCATTCTCCGGCATGAAAGCGTCAGCACGACTCAGCGCTTTTACATCAAGACGGCCCGTGAAGACGCCATGGATGCGATGAAAAGGTTCGAAGAAAAACTCGAGTGTGCAGCAGACGGTGAACTGATTGTCGGTAAGCTATTGAAAAAATGGAGCCGACGATCGGACTTGAACCGATGACCTGTCGATTACGAATCGACTGCTCTACCAACTGAGCTACGTCGGCCTTATACCGATTGTAACTGGGGGTTACCAAAAGCGTAAAGGGACGTAAGCCCCGGTTTTCCACCGTTTTGCGCGGTTTTCCACTTGCGCCAGAATTCACTTCCGTCGATAATCGTAGCAAGCTCCGCGGCGATTTGAGCCGAGCCTACATGAACCGATTCTGTCGAGCGGACGTCCTTCGGATCCTGCACATCTCGGCCAACCAACTGGCTGGCTGGCAAAAAGCAGGCCTCGTCCCCATTTCCGATATGTTTACTTTTTTCGATCTGCTGCAGCTCACCAAAGTGCGTGACCTGCGCGCCAAGCGTGTGCGTCCAGCAGCGATCCGCGAATCCCTGCAAGCCATGCTGAAGCAGGTGGCTGGCATGGAAAACCCGCTGATCGAAGCCAGCGCCTTCAGCGTCGGCTCCCGCGTGGCCTACCGCCATGAGGGCCACTCGGTCGAACCCATTGCCGGGCAGTTCGTCATGGACTTTGCGAGCACCGGAATGGTCGTGTCCTCGGTCAAGGTGAAGCCCATTGCCAAATTCGATACTGTGGGCGACCTGTTTGCCCGCGGCGTGACCCTGGAAGAGCACCCCAGCACCCACGACGAAGCCATCCAAACCTATCAGCAGGTGCTGGAGGTTGAGCCCGACCACGCCCCGGCCCATATCAATCTGGGCACGCTGTATTACAACCGGCAGGATTTTGTCTCGGCAGAGAAGCATTACCGCCTGGCGGTCGAAGCGGACCCGCGTTATGCGCTGGCGTATTTCGATCTTGGCAATGTTCTGGACGAAACGGGCCGGATCGGGGAAGCGGTTGTAGCCTACACAACCGCGATTCGCCTGGCTCCCACCTACGCCGATGCCCATTACAATCTGGCGCTCGCGTACGAACGGCTGCACCAGCCGCGCCAGGCGCTTCCCCACTGGAGGACTTACCTAAAGCTGGATAGCGGGGGTCCGTGGGCGGTGCACGCCCGCAACCAGGTCGCGCGGATTCTCGAGGCTGACAAGCTGAAGATTGTCTACAGTCGCGAGAAGTAACGGCGGCCCTCTCCCCCCGCTTGGTCCTCACCCAGACTCTGTAGTGCCGGCAGTCGTTTGCTGGGTTGCGTAACCGATTAACTTTGCAAATCGTCACAAAAATCGTCGGCTGCCGCATTCCGGTCTTGACGGGGACGGCGCGGAAGGATTAACTATGGGGCAACCTTCGCTGCGTGGGCGGCGACGCAAAACTCGTGACTGACAACCCGATAGCCTCCGATGTATTTGAGCGGTTGCGACAAGCGACGGCTTCGAGGCCCGCCGAACTGGTGGAGCTTTGCCGCGACTATTTGACCGAAGCCCGGCAAACACTTGCACAGTTGCGCAATGCATTTACACTGAAGCAGGCCAATGAACTCCGTAATAGGGCCCACTACCTGAAGGGCAGCAGCATGGTGATGGGAGCGATCGGCGTCACGCAATGTTGTGCGAGTTTGGAAGCGATGGGGCGAAACGGCGACTTCAGCGAAGCTGGGCGCACGCTCGATCGGCTTTCCACTGCACTCGATGCGGTGGAGCAGGAATACGTGAAGAGGCTGGGTCCGGACGTACTTCCGGCCAAGGGACCGGCGGCGTAGGAGATCATCTGCAAACGCTATGACAAAGGTGGCTGTAACTCCCATCAAGGTCCTGATTGCCGACGATCATCCGGTGGTGCGTATCGGTCTGCGTAACATGCTGCAGGCCGACCCCCAGATGCAGATCGTGGCGGAGGCCAAGGACGGCGTCGAGGCGCTCAACATGGTGCGCACCTACCGGCCCGACATCCTGCTGCTGGACCTGGCCATGCCAAAGATGCCGGGCATGGATGCCTTGCGCGAACTCACTACCGAGACCACCTCGACCCGCACCATCGTCCTGACCGGGCTGGTCGACAAGCGGCAGATCCTGGAGGCGCTGCAACTGGGCGCCCGTGGCGTGGTATTGAAAGACGCCGTCGTGGAACATCTTTCGGCGTGTATTCGCGCCGTGATGCAGGGCCAGCACTGGCTGGAGGGACGTCCGGTCCAGAACCTGGTGCAGGTGCTGCGCGATCTGGCGGCACAAACGGCGCCGCCGTCGCGCAAGACCTTCGGCCTCACCGGCCGCGAACTTGAGGTCGTCACCCTGATCACCGAGGGATCGACCAACAAGCACATTGCGCAGACCTTCGGCATCAGTGAAGAAACCGTGAAGCGCCACCTGACCAACATCTTTAACAAGCTGGGGGTTGGCAGCCGCCTGGAGCTGGCGTTGTTTGCGCTGAATCATAATCTGCTGCCGCCCGCCGCCGATGCGGATGTCTCGGCATAGCCAGACCGTTGCGTAGTTGCGCAACCATTCAATCCAAGCTGCGGCTCTTTCCCGCGAATTGCCGGCGGCTGCCCTCGAACGGCTCTCTTGCCGGTTTTTCGGGCCATTTACTCTCCTGCTTCCCTCCCCTGCAAAGGTACTTCCCCAGATGTCCGGGGACGGTTACGGTTACAGCAGAGACCTAGCTATGGACAACGGCCACAAGTGGGGGCTGGAGCTGAATTCCGTTCTTCTGCAGGAAGCGGTACTTTGCGCCGACTGCGAGATCATCAGCAACAGCGCGGGCGAATCCTGCCAGATTTGCGGCAGCCGTTCACTGCTGTGCTTGGGACGCGTGCTCGGCGGCTGCATCGAAGGCGAACGTGCCGTCCTGGTGCAATGGGACCATCATCCCGTCCACAACGGATTCACCGTACTGGTAAATCCGGAAGCCGATGGGGTCTTGCAGCAGCGCCGAAGAAGAAAAATCAGTGGTTAGGGGTCAGGGGCTAGGGGTCAGTTGTGATCTTCGACTCTGGCTCAGGAGCGATCACTAGAGCGGTTCCGGGATTGTTATGTGCGGCTCGTACGGGTAGCCGGTTCCGGGCAGGAGGAAGACCGTTTCATCCGCCAAAATTACCATCCGCCGGGCCACGAATCACATCACACACAAGTGACGATTTCTTCCCTGCGAGGTCCTCATGGAACACGACAAACTCCTGCGTCAACAACTTGCGAAACTGATCGACTGGAATGAAGCACATGCCGACTTGAGCGCGACGGTGGATGGCTTCCCCGGCAAGCTGCGCGGTCAGGTGCCCGAACGCTTCCCGCATTCGGCGTGGCAACTGCTCGAACACATACGTATCGCGTTGTGGGACATTCTGGAGTTCAGCCGCGACGCCAAACACAAGTCGCCAAAATGGCCTGAGGAGTACTGGCCGAAAACCGCAGCTCCGCCGACCGACAAAGCGTGGGATGAGAGCGTGAAGGCCATCCTAAACACCCAGGAGGAGCTGCGCAAACTGGTCAAGGACCCTTCGCGTGACCTGTTCAAGCCCTTCCCTCATGGGGACGGCCAGACGCTGCTGCGCGAGGTGCTGCTGGCCGCCGACCACAATGCCTATCACTTGGGACAGTTGGTGCTGGTGCGCAAGGCGCTGGGCGCGTGGCCGGGATAGGACTGAGAGGCTGCTGAAAAAAACATTTCGCGGAAGTTGCGATGCGGTAGATGGCAACTAATAGAGCGGTTTCGCAATAGATGTATCCGGCCTGTACGGGTAGTGCGGCGCTTCGGCGCCGCATTCGTCGCGGCCAAACGTCCGCTAAAGCCGCTGAGGCCGAAGACCTCAGCGGCTTTAGCGATTTTCTTCCTGCCGGTATTACGCGGGCCTAAAGGCCCGCACTACCCGCACGGGCGGATACACCAATTGTGGAATCGCTCAGACCGCTTGGCCGGCGCAGAATCCCGACGCCCAGGCCCATTGGAAATTGTGACCGCCGAGATGGCCGGTCACATCGACTACCTCGCCGATAAAGAACAACCCAGGTACTCTGCGGCTCTCCATCGTTTTTGCGGAGAGTTCATCCGTGTCGACCCCGCCGGCAGTCACCTCGGCTTTTTCATAGCCTTCAGTTCCCTCGGGCAGAACTTCCCAGCGATGAATCTGGCGCTCCATTTCGTCGAGAGCGGAATTGGTCCACCGCTGGGGCGAGTGCAGTTCAAGCCAACGCTCCGCCAGTCGAATGGGCAACGCGGCGTGCAATGTTGATTTGGCCGTCGCAAGATCGCGGCGCACGCTATCTTGCCGCAACGCAGTAGTAATCTTGAGCCCGGGAGCCAGGTCAATTGCGATCGGCTCCGAGCGCTTCCAATAGGAGGAGATCTGAAGAATGGCGGGCCCGCTCAAGCCGCGATGAGTAATCAACAATTTCTCGCGAAACTGCTGACGGCCGGCCGATGCGATCACCTCCGTCGCAACTCCTGCCAAATCGCAGTAGCTCTGCTTGTCTTCTGCATTGAAGGTAAGGGGAACCAAGGCCGGCCTGCATTCGCGAATCTTGATCCCTAATTGCTGAGCGATTTCATATCCCAAAGGAGTTGCGCCGATCTTCGGTATCGACAAGCCGCCGGTCGCGACCACCAAAGCAGGCGCGTGAAATTCGCCGGTTTCGGTTCGCACCACAAATCCGTCGCCGCGCTGAACTTCCAGTGGCCGCGTGTTTAGGAAAATCTGTACTCCGGCGGCGTGGCATTCGGCTGCCAGCATTCCCACGATGTCTTGCGCCGACCGATCGCAGAAGAGTTGACCAAGCTTTTTCTCGTGGTAAGGAATTCCATGCTTCTCGACGAGTGCGATGAAATCTGCAGGCGTGTACCAGGCCAGCGCCGATTTGCAGAAGTGTGGGTTCTCCGACAGGAAGTTGTCCGGTCTGCAATGCAGATTGGTGAAATTGCAACGCCCGCCGCCGGAGATGAGGATCTTTTTGCCGATGCGATCGGCGTGCTCCAGCACGGCGGCACGGCGGCCACGTTTACCGGCTTCGATGGCACACATCAGGCCGGCGGCCCCGCCGCCGAGAACGATTACGTCGAAGGTTTGCTTGATCAAGTCACGAGTTTCAAGTTTCGAGTTTCGAGTTTCAAGTCAAAAGTGAAACCGGGAGTGGAAAAGCCAAACGGGCTGAAGAGCGTGCGTGAAAACGTCTGTTGTCCCTACGGGACTCGCATCTATTTCCCACTTACCCAGCACTTCGCCTGCGGCTGTGTGCTAGGGCTAGTACTACAGTTGTAGATAAGTGATAAACTGAATTCGCTCTGGGATGTAGTTCTTCGTTCTTTGCCATGGAGAAGCGATTATCGGGTTGGAAGCGTGAGTTGTTGCGGGCGCATGGCTGGAGGTTGTGGTTTGGGGACCAGTCCGTCCTCGCGGACTCGATGATCGATCGGTAGGTTGTTGGCTCCGCCGCAACGGCCTGCTGCACAAGTCGGAAAAACAGCTTTCCGCGACTGCGCGATTTGTGCCGGTTGAACCGGAAGGTGAACTCGTCCAGGTAGTAATCCAGATGCTCGATGCTCACCGCTCCCTGATGCGTACCCAGCAGCCAGCGCTTTAGGAGCGACACCACCCAATGGACTCGCGGCAACAGTTCGGAAGGCGATTGCTTGTTCCCCCGAAGAAAGCTGATCTTGTGAACGTATCCGTGGCTCTGTAACGGAGCATAGCCCAACCAGCCGTCGGTGTGGACCACGTGGCCAGGCTCCACGGACTCTTCCACGAAGGGAACCAGACTTTGGGCCGAGACGTCTGGGATGCGCCGCATCCGAATTCGCCCGATCGCTTGGCCGGCCTCCTGGGCTGCGACCACAATCAACGCCTTGCTGTCGGTCTGTCGACCGCGAACACCCTCTTCCAACCCACCCAGATATGTTTCGTCCACTTCGACTTTCCCCGAGAGTCGCTCCCGTCCTGGCCTCACCATAGCCCGCCGCAGTTTGTGCAGCCACGCCCAGGCTGTCTGGTAGCTTCCCAGACCCAAGACTCGCTGTAGGCGCAAGGCGCTGACGCCGTTCTTCTGACTGGTCACCCACCACATGGCACGAAACCAGACCGTCAGCGGCGTCCGCGTATCCTGGAAAATCGTTCCTGCCGTTACCGATATCTGATAGCCGCAACGCGAACCCTGCCAGAGCCCCGATCGGAGCGGCCAAGCTTTGGCGTCATCGCAGCGCGAACACCGAAATCCTTCTGGCCAGCGCAGGCGGAACAGATACTCTCGGCAGGCTTGCTCGCGGCTAAACCGAGATTCGAGTTCCGCAAGAGTCCGGGGATAGTCTTCCACCATTTCTTCCATGGGTCGCCACACTACCTACTTGTGGTCACCTGAGTCAAGTGGA
>PLQW01000264.1 GCA_003160215.1 Acidobacteriaceae bacterium | reverse complement strand
GCGGAGGGTGAGATGGCGGATCTGGATGATGAACCGGCCCAGGTGGGGGTACCAATCGAGCAGGTGCAGGAAACCATCGTACAGCTATTGGCTGGGGAGAGCTACAGCCTGATTTTGACCCATGGCCCGAAGGGCGAATACACACGACACCGCCGACATGAGGAGTGCTGCCAAGGCGTCGTTGACCTTTGGCGATCGGGCGGTATCGATGCAGGGCGATTGTGGCTGTTTGCTTACGAAGATGGTGATCGGGCGTACTTGCCTCGGGTTCGCGAAGACGCAGATCGGCGGCAGGTGTTGACAGACGATATCTGGCAAGAAAAGCGCAGATTGATTATGGATTGTTACGGGTACGGTGCGGACAGTTGGGAAGCGCGGAGCACACCTCGAGAAGAAGGTTTCCGGTGCTTTGACTCGGCACAAGCAGCGGTAACACGCACAGCATTGCTGGAGGAAAAAACGTGAAGGTGCTTGTGTTGTTCGACTATCCACCACCTCCGGGCGGCCTGGCGATGCAGGGCGATCTTTTGTGCAGGGGTCTGCGCGAAATCGGCGTGGACGTTCACCCGGTACATCTCAAATCGTCCCTGGAAAAGGAATGGTACTACCGCTGGTTTCGGCCGGACGTTGTGGTGGGCGTGGGGTATTGGGGCCATGTTCCGGACTTGGTCTTGCACCCGCAGAAGTTTGGAATGCTGGCGGTCCCATGGTTGGTGGCGGATGGTTTCATCGCGGAATATCGGGACGTTTTGAACGCTTTGCCGCTGATCCTGGTCACCTCCAACTGGGTGAAGGATGTCTACGTTAGGGACGGCATCAAGGGAGACAACATTGAGGTGCTTCCTGTGGGTTGCGGCACGGACCGCTATGTGCCCCATAGCAGTGATGACTTGAAAGTCAAATCGATCCGCAAGGACCTGGGAGTATCGGAGGACCAGCTGATGATTCTGACCGTCGGCGGCGATGGGGCGTCCAAGGGTGCCCGGGAGGTGATGGAGGCGCTGGCGCTGATCGATGCTGAGGTACCCGACTGGAGATATGTCTGCAAGGTTTGGCCTCAGCCCCGCACTGTCCAACAGAACTTGCTCGATCTCGAGCTGGCGGCGCGTCTGGGCATCGACAAGAAGGTTATCTACTCGACCAGCATCGTGTCGCAGAATTTCATGCCCTACTTGCTGGCCGCCTGCGATATCTACGCTGCGCCGTCGCGGCTTGAGGGTTTCGGGATGATTCAGGTGGAGGCCAACGCATGCGAAAAGCCGGTGATCGCGATCGACGCGATGGCGTTTCTCGACACGATGGTCCACGGTGAAACGGCGTTTCTAGCGAAAGTAGCGGAGGAGAGAAAAATCACTGAGGCGGTATTCGGGGAAGGCCACGGGATCGAGAGTGGCCAACGTATCGTGTTTCCAAACCCGCGGACAGCGGAGTACCGAGCCAGCGTGCCCGACATCGCCAAATACCTCCTGACACTGATGAACGACAGCACTCTGCGGCGGGAGATGGGTGAAGCGGGCCGAAAGCATGTCGTCGAGTTGTTTGACTATCGCCAGGTTGCCAAGCGCTTCGTGAAGATCGTCTCCGACCGATTGGGGATTCAGTAGAGAGTAAGGTGGTCAGGAGCGAGTGCTCCTGGTCGCAGCTTTGCATGCCATAGAGGTGGCAATGTTTATGGACGAAAAATCGATCGCCTCCATTGATCAGGCCAAAGAGGCGGCCCTCCGCATCCTGCTGCATAACGCGCATGGGCAGTTTCAAGGACTTCCCCGGACCGCAGGCTGGGGATACCCGGAACCGTATACGCGGGACCTGATGATTTCAGCCCTGGGTTTTCTGGCAACCGGCAACGAAGAGCTTGCAGACGCGCTGCGGCGCACATTGGTAGCGCTGGCGGAAAATCAGACGGCGCGTGGCCTCATTCCATCACTCGCCCACGATCCAGATGACCGTGGCGCCAGCGATACGACGCCTCTGTTCCTCTTTGGCCTGGCACTTTACAGGAAATCGGCCAACCGGCCGGAGTTCCTCAACCAAGCAGCGCAGAGCGCCTTGAAGTGGATGCAATACCAGAGCCCTGATGACCGGGTAATGGTCTCCCAGCTACCGACCAGCGACTGGCGTGACGAGCAGTGGGTGATGGGTTATGGGCTGTACGTGAACACACTGGTTTATGCTTACCTCAAGCTTTATGGCGAGCACGAGTCCGCCGGTCAACTGCGCGAGTTGATGAACCGTCTGGAAGTCTGCGGCGAGGCCAAGAACCCCCATGAGCACGAGGGTCTCGTAGTGCCATCCAAGCCTTATTACGCGCTCTACTCCTACAAAGTCCTGAACAGCGACCGTTTCGATCTGCTGGGCAACAGCCTGGCAATTCTGACTGGGATTGCTTCGCCTGAACGGGCGCGAGATCTAGTGGCATGGATTGAGGCCGAGTGCGAGGCCATGCGGGCTCGCGGAGAGCTGGCCGTGGATTTGCCGTCCTGTTTGTTTCCTTATATCCTGCCCCATCATGCCGATTGGCACCCGCGATACGAGATATATAATCGGCCCGGCGACTACCACAACGGCGGCGTCTGGCCGTTTATCTGCGGCTTCTATGTGGCGGCATGCGTGGCGGTAGGTCGGATGGATCTGGCGAATCGGAAGCTGTTGGCGCTAACCGAACTGGTCAAACCGTGGCACGAAAATGAGGCGGAGTGGGGTTTCAACGAGTGGATTCACGCGCAGACCGGCCAACCGAGTGGGCGTGATTGGCAGACCTGGTCGGCCGCTATGTACCTTTACGCTGTTCAGTGCGTGCAGCGGCAGGACACTCCGTTCTTCGGCGAGATGCGTACAGGCAATCTGAATCGTTGAGGACATCGAAAACTTTCACTTGAGGATCGAGCAGGATATTTTACGAATCAAATTGCGGGCGAGCGAGGCGGTGCCGGCCGAGGCCCAGGAGATGGCCCACGTCGGCAACTGGGACATCGACCTGGTTGCCAAGAGCTACCTCTGCTCAGCGGAAGCATATCGGACTTTCGGCGTCGATTCGGCAATGTTCCAGCCCTCGTTCAACTCGATACAGGCTCGAATTCACCCTGATGACCAACGGGCGGTCGGAGAAGATATCGCCGAAACTGTCTCAGCCGTGTCGGAGACTAAAGGGAGCGGGGCCTGTCGCAAGACGAAGCAAGGGTACAAACAAAGGTACATTTGTAGGGCCGATATGCTCTTTAGAAGACTTCAGGCTCCTTGCCGTACTTGAAAATAGACTGTAAACCTATGATTATTATAGTACTTGAACTCTGTCACGGCAGAGGTTGGTCGGATTACTCCTGGAAAACGCCCCAGTGTCGGGAATCCACTTGGACGGTTAGTCGGCGACTCGTACACTGGCCCAAACGGGGCTGTGGAAACTGTGAATTCGATTTCCGGCCGTGTCGTCAGGGACACGGAAACTCCCTAGTGTTGTCCTCCTGAGCAAAGTGCGGTCGTAGCGGCGACTGACTGCACGTCGCGCCATGCGGATAGGATGCGGTTCGGTTGCTGTCCTTGCAGTACACCACTTTCGACTTCTCCGGATGCATCGTCAACCCACAGTCCGCCAGCCGCAATGCAATGGACCGCATTACTTCTTCCGCCTGCTTCCGAGTGCGACAGTGGACTACCGCATCGTCAGCGTAGCGGACAAACGGACAGGATGGATTGACACGCTTCATCCAGGCATCGAACGTGTAGTGCATGAATAGATTCATCATGATCGGACTAACTACCCCGCCTTGCGGCGTACCGCGCTCGCGCGGCAACCGCTCGCCGTCCGTAGTCTCGAACGGGGCGGTTAGCCACCGTTCGATATACAGCGGTATCCAGCCCTCTCTGATGTGGCTGCTGACCGCCTTCATCAAGAGGCTATGATCGATTTGATCGAAAGCCGACTTGATGTCAAACTCCACCACCCAGTCGAATTGCCAACACCGCTTTCTGGTGACAGCTATCGCCTGTTTCGCCGACCGTCCCGGCCGGTATCCATACGAATCCGGATGGAATATCGGATCGAGAATCGGTTCGATGGCGCGCTTGACCACGGTCTGCGCAATGCGATCAGATACGGTCGGAATTCCCAGCTTTCTTGTGCCGCCCTTTGCCTTCGGAATCTCCACCTGCTTGACCGGCGGCGGGAAATACGACCCCGACGACATACGGTTCCACAGCTTGTACAGATTCCGTGACAGGTTCTGGTCGAACATCGCGATGGTTTCCTCATCGATGCCCGCAGCCCCACGATTGGCCTTGACTTGCTGGTATGCCTCCCATACTTCACGCCTCGCAATAACAAAAGATTTCGTTGATTTCATGTCACTCATCCCCGCACAGCAGGTTGGCGGCACTCGTCAACCGGATAACGCTGCCCCTTCGCTCCACTCCCGTTACAGGAGATTCATCGCTACTATGAGCAGCCCCGACCCTCGTTCTGGCATCGGTATTCTTCCTCATGGTGTCTGCCATTTGTCATTTCCCTTCACATCCAGAACGAAGTTCTCACGTTCCATACCAAAGCCCGTGCTGAGTTCATGCCGCCTATACACCGGCTGTCACCGGGACCGTAAACAGGTATCGTCCCGGTTAATCGTGGAACTTGGAGCAGCTCCAGTTTTGACAGCGCCTTAACGATGTAACGATGCGTCATCGGTCGGTTTGCTTTCACTCATCTCCTCAACACACACCTAACGCCCTAAATGGACGCCTTTTCCACGGTCGTTCACCACCACGCCTTTTGAGCGCAGCAGCACCGGGCGGTTTGAAGCCCGCTCCTGCAAGCCGACTTCAGGAGGCCAACTCCCATCTTCGGTACAGCATCACGAGCTCATGCTCGTGTTCGTGACACACCTCCAACCATCGCCTCGTGGCCTTCGAAAACGATCGCGTCTCCTTCCGCTGGCGAGACTATGCCCATGGCGGCAAGAACAGAGTCATGACAGTTTCAGCAGACGAGTTCCTGCGCCGGTTTCTTCTCCACGTTTTGCCCAAAGGCCTGGTCCGCATCCGCCACTTCGGCCTGTTCGCAAACCGAAGACGGGAAACCGCCCTTGCACGCTGCCGCGAGTTGCTCGGCGCAGTTGACGTCCCAGATCTCCCCGAACCAACCAACCAGCTGCGTTGTCCCGCCTGCTCAGGCACCATGCTGGTCATCGAACGGATGACGAGTGCTCAACTTTACTCCCGCTTCGACCTGAGCCTCCCTACCCTACAGAGGTGCTACCTTGACAGCTCATAGCACATCCAAAGTTGACGACGTCTCTACCCCTGTCGCTCGAGGGCATGCTCCCACATGCAAGGGTGTCGTCCGCCCAAAAGCTGATCAAGTCCTCCCCATACGGCGTCTGCTTACGCATGGCAGAAGGCAATTCTCCTCATCTAAGCCTCTCCCACTACTCTGTCGGTCGAGCTTTGCGCCCAAAACACTCCCAATCAGCCAGTCGACGCCATTGAAAATGCATAGGTAGATCACCGCATCCGCCGCAAACGCCGGCGGCTCCGTTCAAACGACTCTATCGAAACTGCCCCGGTCGAAAGAACCCGGCTCAATCCTGTCTCGTCTGTCGGGGCAGTCCCGATAGAGACCTAACGTTTCTCGTTCCTAATCCGGCCAGATCTTCCAGAAAAAGACTTCGGGGAAGCAGGCCGCTTGTCGGAGCAATCAACAGATTCGGTTCTGCCTCTAAAAATTGCGCGTCATCCGTGCGGAATCGGCTGGTGTAGAGTGTTATTCGGAATTCTGGAGGATCGGTGTGCCCTATTCCCTCTTTGGTCGTCGCAACGCAGCGGCACTTGTTGCAGCCCTTTCCATCGCTTTAACCTGTGCGGTGTATGCGCAGAACGCCGTCGACCCACAGCCTGTGCCGCTGCCGCCGCCCATTGTCGCACCGGTCGACACGGCTTATCCCGGCACAATCTCTCTGAGCGTCGATATCACCAACATCAACGATCGGGTGATGAATGTGCATGAGACCGTGCCGGTAAAAGGTCGCGAGATCACGCTGCTCTACCCCGAGTGGCTTCCCGGCACGCACTCCCCATCGAACCCGGTGGGCAATATGGCGGGGCTGGTGATCACCGCGAACGGCAAACGTGTCGACTGGGTCCGCGATCGCGTGAACATGTACGCCTTCCACATTCACGTACAGCAGGGCGTAACCACGCTCGAAATTAACTTTCAGTATTTGGCGCCGCAGGATCCGAAAAAGGGTCGTATCTCTTCCAGCTTCGCCGACGTTACCTGGAATAGCGTGCTGCTGTATCCCGCGGGTTACTTCTCGCGGCGTATCCAGTTTGATACCACCATAAAGCTGCCGGAGGGGTGGAAATTCGCGACTGCTCTACAGACAGCATCGCAGGATGGCAGCCTGGTTCACTTTAAACCGACTACGCTGAATACGCTTGTCGACTCGCCGCTCTATGCTGGCGTCAACTTCAAGCGTGTGGACCTGTCTACTGGTGCGGACAACCAGGTGTTCCTGGATGTCTTCTCCGACAAGCCTGCCGACCTTGAGATCACGCCCGAGGAGCTGCAGTACCACAAGAACCTGGTGATCGAAGCGCAGAAGCTTTTCAACTCCCGCCACTACGATCACTATGATTTTCTTTTTTCGCTGAGCGATACGGTCAGCGGCAAGGGGCTGGAACACCATCAGTCCAGCGAGGATGGCACCCGTGCCAACTACTTCACCGATTGGCCTGCGGGCATTTCCGGTCGTGCTCTTCTGCCCCACGAATACACCCATTCGTGGAACGGCAAGTTTCGCCGGCCCGCCGACCTGTGGACGCCCAATTTCAACGTGCCGATGCAGAACGACCTGCTCTGGGTCTATGAAGGCCTGACCGATTATTACGGCAACGTCCTGACGGCACGTTCCGGAATGCGTACCGTGGAACAGGCGCGCGACGACGTCGCGCTGATCGCTGCCTCCTTCGAAATCAGACCGGGACTTACGTGGCGCCCCCTGATCGATACTACGAACCAGCCCATTATTTCGTCTCACGGCGCCAATTCGGAAATCTGGCCGACCTGGCAGCGTTCCTACGATTACTATCCGGAATCAGACCTCATCTGGCTCGAGGCTGACACGAAGATCCGCGAGTTGAGCGGCGGAAACAAGTCGCTCGACGATTTCGCCAGGCTCTTCTTCGGCATCGACAACGGGAGCTATGCCACTAGGACTTATACGTTCGACGATCTGGTTGCGGCGTTGAATAAGGTACAGCCGTTCGATTGGGCAGGCTTCCTGCGCGCGCGGGTTTACGACCTGGCGCCGCAGGTACCGGAAAGTGGGATTAGCCAAGGGGGATATCGGCTCGTCTACAACGACGTCCAGCCGGACTGGATGAAGCACCTGGACAGCTCTCGCGGAGCAAGCTTCGTGCTGTCGCTAGGGTTCTCGGTAGACAAAGACAATGGCCTCACGAACGTAGTGTGGGATAGTGTGGCGTTCAAGGCGGCCCTCACTCCGGACATGCACCTGGAAGCCGTCAACGACCAGAAATTCACAGTTGCGGGGCTGCGAGAAGCCATCCTGTCCGCAGAAAAAAGCAAGGAGCCAATCAAGCTTCTGCTGAAGCGTGGCGATGACTTTGTTACTGTGACTCTGGATTACCACGGTGGTCCGCGATACCCGCACTTGGAAAGAGTGGAAGGAACGCCCGATCGCCTCGATGCGATCCTCGCGCCGTCGAAATAAATGCGGCCCGACTACGAATCGCTACGGTATTTTTCAGCCACTTTTCTCGTTTCATACCGAGAACGGTTTTCGCGCTGCAGGGCGGTCATGACTGGTTTGGCAGCAAATCGGAGTTGGCCAGACCGGCTTCGAGGAAGTGTCGGACTGGTACCGACAAGTCGACTTTGCACCGGTGAACTTCCGGGGTGCCCCTCATCCGCCCAAAATCGTTGGTGAGCGTCACTGAAGCGCCGTATCCTTGTTGAAGGAAGGTTTCCGTGAAGGGATACTAATTGGGCGTCCGATTTTTTTGCTCGGCATGCGCGGTTCTCATGTTAGCTGCTGTATTAGCAGCATGGCTGTATCGGCCCGATCTCGCCATCAAGGCCGGAACCGCCTCGACTAGCCGGACTCTTTGCGGCGAAATCTTCGTCTCGGGACTCCACGCCAACCGCGTCTTCGCCGAAGAGATCCGGCCTCAACGCGGAATGCGGATCCTGCTCAAGCGGTTACGCTATACAGTCGACTCGCAGCGCCAACAGGTGGTGACAACCTGGGCCGGTCACTTCGCCGGTGTCGCAACTTATCGTGAGGGCTATGGCTGCATGCTGGGAGATGTGGAGGCCGGTGCGCTGGGTGTCGCGCCCAATTTTCCTGGCTCGGCGTCCTCGGACAACCCGGCAACGCCAATCGCGCCCGTCAATACCGAGCTGAGCGAGGCGCTGGACCGGGCATTCGCCGAGCCCCCACAGCCGCCGTATCGACACGTGCGTGCCATCGTGGTCATGCGTAGCGGCAAAATCATTGCCGAACGCTATGCGCAGGGCGTTGGGCCGAGCACCCCTTTGATCGGCTACTCGGTCAGCAAATCTGTGATCAACGCACTGATCGGCATTTTAGTCCGCGAGGGCAAGCTCAACCTGTATGCGCCGGCACCTGTGGGCGCATGGAGTTCTTCTGACGATCCCCGCCATTCCATCACGCTGGACCAACTGCTGCGTATGACGAGTGGATTGGACCTGGAGGAGAGCGACAGCGGCTTTGACCCCGTTTCCCGCATGATGTTCTGCGAGCGCGATATGGCCGCATACGCCGAGAAGGCCAAGCTGAAATCGAAGCCCGACCAGCATTGGGAGTACACCAGCGGCAACACCTTGATCGTTTCCGCTATTTTGCGCGATGCCGTGGGCGGACATGCTTCGGATGTATTGCGCTTCGCTCACAGCGAGCTGTTCGATCCTGTAGGCATGGAGCACGTCACCATGGAGTTCGATGACGGCGGCACTCCGATCGGGTCTACGCGCATCTACGCATCGGCGCGAGACTGGGCTCGTTTTGGCGAACTCTATCTCAACGATGGTATTGTCGACGGTAAGCGCATTCTCCCGGAAGGTTGGGTTACGTACTCGACCAAGCCCACATTAGACAGTCCCTACGGCTCAGGCTTTTGGGTCAATGCCGGGCAATCCGCTGATGCTCGGGGCCGGGTGCAGGCTGGCATGCCAGCCGATGCGTATTTTGCCTCCGGCAATTTCGGACAACGCATCATTATCATTCCTTCACAACGGCTCGTGGTCGTCCGATTCGGAGCCACCATCGATCCTCCCGACTTCGACATTCACGGACTGATTCGGCTGGTGGCTGAGGTCATCGCCGCTCGATGACCATAGACCCATCCGTCTTCATACCTTTAGGAGATTCCTCCAAGGTTTCAAATGGGCGACCAAATGATCGCGATTGGTTATCCATCCTTACTTTGTGCTCCTGCCCGTCATCGGTGCCAGGGTACGCGGCGGTTCCGGTCGGATAGTCGGCAAGCCGCAAGTAGTCCGGTCCCGCCATTACGAGATTAGTACTGGGAAGCGTGCAACTGGCGTTTGCCAGACAGGATGCAAAGGAACAGTGGGAGAGCGATGATGGTGGGCGCCGGTCGGATGACAGCTACAGCCCGCACCGACACTGGCGCTTCAAAAGCCCGACGGGAAGCGTGGGTCCGGGGTTGCGTACAGCCGTGTGATGACGCTCGTCAGCTTTGACGACGATCTCGATTGGGAGTTTGCCTTTGATTCGCGCCTTGGGCATCCGGCCGGTCCTCGGAGGAGCCAATGGCGAAGAGATCCAATAAACGGTGCGAGCAATTTCCCATCTTGCACCCGCATGCAGCCGGCATCGATGTAGGTGCGAGCGAGTTGTTTGTCGCAGTCAGCGCTGATCGTGATCCCCAACCTATCCGCAGTTTCCCAACCTTCACTCGCGATCTGAATGCACTTGCGGACTGGCTACAGCAGTGCGGGATTCGCCCCGTGGCCATGGAGTCAACGAGTGTGTACTGGATTCCCGTGTATCAGATCCTCGAGTCCCGCGGGCTAGAGGTGTGCCTCGTCAATGCGCAGCACGTAAAGAATGTTCCCGGCAGGAAGACCGACGTGTCCGACTGCCAGTGGACTCGACCAGGTTGCGGTAGGAGTCGCCGCGCTCGATGATCGACACCCGCGTGTCCTGCCGCGCGGCCTGCAGCAGGGTGCCGATCGCAACGAGCGGGTCATGGAAGAAGCTCGGCTGGCGGCGTTCAAGCTGCGCAACTGGGTCTCGCCGGGCGGTCTGCCGGGCCGGCGAGAAAAGGATGAACCATCATCCCTTTTCTCACCAGCCCTCAATGCCTGCTCAATTTGTGTACTCGTGGAATTCTTGACCTCTCGACAGCGACACCACTCTGACTGGCGCAGCCTATTGGTGCTTCCGAGCGGTGCCCGTAAGGCCAAATTGCGGGCCGACAGACGCGGAATTCTGCTGCTATTTCAAGCTCGGCAGCAACTCCTATGTCCTTAGGTCGCTGGTTTTCTGGCAGCTGACGAGCAGAACATGGCGCATATCGAACCGCTGATTGACGCACAACCGGCCGCCCAGATTCTGGGGCTGCTTCCCGTAACCCGAGGCGCCAGCGTGCCGAACGGCTCTATGGAATCTCACGCCGACAGAACGCTGGGCGATCAATTCCCCGATGCAACCCCTCACACTGAACCCATTCACCGCGCAGTTCGCAGCCGAATGACAAAACGGCTGCGGAAATGGGAAAATGCTGCTGTCCAAAGCGAAGCGAGGTCCGTATGACTCCCGAGCCGTTTGTCTCAGCGGAAGAAGCGGCGCGGTTCCTCTCAGTGAAGCGCCGCTACCTCCTCGCCCTCGCCCGCAGAGGGCTCGCGGGTGCTTATGCCCTCGGCACGGGCACAATGCGCAAAGTCTGGGTCTTCCGGCTCTCCGAACTCGCCACCGCTGTTGAGGAACAAAGTCACCCAATCCCAAAAACCCAGAAGTGGGTTACGATTCGGTCAGGCAGTCTCCGCGCTGAAAAGAGGAGCATATGAGCTATCAGCGTGGATCACTTAAGAAATTGCCGCGCAAGGGAGGAGAAACCTGGGTGCTGCGTTACCGGGTCACCAAAGCGGACGGCAGGCGGGTTGAGCACATCATGCCAGTCGCATTAGTGCGTGATTTTCCAACGGAGAAAGACGCATGGCGCGAGGTCGACAAGCTTGGGCTGCTGCTTCGCATCAACGATGATCCGGGCGATGTTCGCATCCGTTTCAACGCCCTTGCAGAGCACTACTTGAAGGCCGACTTCGGCGACCATGCCGTGCGCCCGAAGTCCGACAACACCATCGCCGTTACCAACCATATCGTCCGCAATTATCTCGCGCCCCGTTGGCGCAACCAGATTGCCGACGATATCAAATCCCTCGACATTCAGCGCTGGTTGAAGTCGCTTCATGACGACTCAGGCCTCGCCTGGACTACGATCTCCAAGATGCGGGGCATCATGAGCCGCATTTACAAGGTCGGAATCCTGCACGAGAAAGTTTCAAGGAATCCCGTGCAGCATGTCGTGACTCGCTCGCAAACTGACTATAGGGCCATCGTCCTGAGCCCCGCTCAGACGTTCGCCATTCTCAAATCGCTGACGAATATCCTCCATTTCACGCTTGTGCTCACCTGCGCAGCTACGGCTCTGCGGGCATCGGAGATTCTGGCGCTGCGCTGGGCGGACATCGTCTGGGATGAGGGAAGGATTCGGGTGTCCAAACGCTGGGCAAAAGGCAGGGACGGCAACACCAAGACGGAGGCATCGGAAGGCTATGTTCCCCTGCATCCGCTCCTGGCCGAGCATCTGCGCAACTGGCGCGCAGCGTCCCCCTACTCTCTCCAGGCTGACTTTGTGTTTCCGTCGCTCAAGGAGAAGGGACGGGTTCCGCTGTCTGCATCCATCTTTGTCGCCGACTATCTTCGTCCGGCCGCAATTGCGGCTGGCGTGGCGATTCGGCCAGGCCAGCGCTTCGGCCTTCACAATCTTCGCCATTCCCTTAGCAACTGGCTGGTGAACAAGGCGAAGATCGAACCCAAAACCGTGCAGGGAATCCTTCGCCATTCCAGAATTCAGCGACGCTGGATCTCTACACGCAGGAAGACAGCGACGAAACACGGGCCGCTCAGGGGCGGTTCCTTACGGCCATGGGCTTCAGCGGGGCCGTTCAATGATTTGTGGAACGGATTGTGGATCGGCTTTTTCGGAGCTTTCCGGCTAACCGATTGAAAGATATGGTAGGCACGAGGAGACTCGAACTCCTGACCTCTACCGTGTCAAGGTAGCGCTCTAACCAACTGAGCTACGCGCCTACGTGGTGGGACGATCTTTATTCTAGCGGGCTAACGCCATGTGGGCAAGCTTGTGTACTCGTCCAGATGAGTGACACTTTCATTCCTTTCGTTGCAACAACAGCTTGCAATTGCCCCGAGGCTAGCTTCATCATTCGACCGGTTAGCCACCCGACCTCGCCGCCGCTTCTGACCAGATCGAACCTTCGCTGGGATACTAGAGCATCTTCAACGTAGGTGTACAGTGGATTCCGGCGAGACTCTGCGGCAAACCAGCAATGGCGAAATGGTATGGGGACGATCTGCGGCGCAAGCTGCTGCAGGCCTATGACGGTGGGAAGGAACGCTGGCGCAAACTGGCCCAGCGCTTCACGGTGAGCGTGCCTTGGGCGTGGAAGATCTCCGCCCAACGCAAGCGCAGCGGGCAGATGGAGCGGGTCGAGCAGCGGCGCGGCGGAGGCCGCAAGGTCACCGCCGAGGTGGAGCAGCGGTTGCGCGGGTGGGTACAGGCCCAGCCGGATCTAACCCTGGCGGAGTTACAGCAGAAGCTGGAGAAGGTTCAGCATCTGCAGGTGAGCATCGGACGGCTGTGGCAGATGCTGCGGCAGATGGGTCTGCGGCCAAAAAAAAAGTCGCTCCACTCGGTAGGAGCGTGCGATCGAAGTACAGCGCGACGCTTTGCTCCCGCGTTTCGTTGGGGACGTTCATCCCCTCGGAGCCGCTCGCTGGCGCGCCCGATGAGGAGCTATCGACGATGTAGAGGTTGCGCTGGGCGATCTGATGGTACTGCGGGACCAGTTCCCAGCTCTGCAGGATGTTGCTCGATCGGATCGTCGCCGGCGGCGGGTCGTCCGCTGACTCGATGACAACGAGCATGCACGAGTGCTGCGCTTGCGTCGCTGAAACGTTCCAGGCAAACTTCGCGGCCTCCGGAAATTTCGGATTCACCACGGGGATGGTCGTGCAGGGGTGGCTCGGATCGAGAAGATGCCATCCCGTACTCGTGTCGAGCGCGCCGCACGAGCTCGAGCCAGCCGGCAAGGTCGTGGTCCAGAAGTTGTTCGGTAGTGGCGGAACCGCGACCGTGGCGTCGGCATACATCGCGATGACGCGAACGTTACTGGCCGGCTGCAGCCCGGCGTTCGCGACCGAGGCACCGATGCCGGTGTCGGAAACCACGTCGCGCACGACCGTGATCGCCGAGCCGCCCTTGTCGGCGGGATTGATGTCGCTTGCGTTCGCAAGCCATTCGCATTCAAATCGCATTTCCATTCGCCCCGGAAATCGCGAAAGCAAAGTTCCTTTGCGGATTTGGGACACAGACCTGTACTCCGGTTTTGCCGATCAGAGAATTCTGGCTCGGTTGGGCGCCAGAAAGCCAGTAGAGAATTTCTCCGCTACAGGTCGCGGCTGAGATTAGCGGGAAAAGGCCGCGAAACACGCAGAAATCGAGGGTTCTCTCTTTATCGGTGGGACACTAACGACTGGCTGGCGGGCAGCAAGACATTCGAACTTTCTATACAGGTCGTTTGGGCAGAATCACTTACATCGCGGACGGGAAGTTACCACGGGTTTGGGCCCCCTTAGCCTCGTCAAGGTAGTGAAAAAATCTCAGCGCCATTTGCGGTAACCGTGTCATCATATGGAGTATGCGGCGGTCAGGCGTATTGGTTTTGATAATTCTGGTTTTGAGTGCCGCACTTCTGCAAGCCCAAAAAGCAGGTGGCGGATCTCCCGGCGGTGGAGCTCGCGTTCCAAGCGGCGGCCACGCCATCAGAACGGGCCCATCGAATGGCTTCTTCCCGCGGCATTCTGGCGGACGTCGTTACGATAGATATGGATACGGAACGGTCTGGCTACCTTGGGATCTTCCGTACTGGGATGATGATGATGATAATTTTTGGGATAAGTCTTACGATCAGCAGCCGGCAAACACGCCATCGCCGCAGGTAATCGTAGTGGAAAACAAAGGTCCTCGGCCGCCTGCGCCACCTCCGGAGCCACCGAAGCTAATCGAAGTGCCACAATCGAAAGAAGTCCCGGTCGCCAAGCCGCAGCCTCCGACATTGTTCGTACTGAAAGACGGCGAACGGCTTGAAAGTCGCTATTACCTGCTGACCGTCCAGTCTTTGCAAATTGAGGTTGGCCGCCAAAAGCGCACGATTCCGGTCAGCACACTCGACCTCGACGCGACCATTGCCGCCAATCACGAGCGCGGTATCGAGGTGACCATTCCCCGAGACCGCAACACCGTGTTCTTAAGCTTCTGAGATCAACCTGGAAATGTTGCCGTTCCCGCAGGATTGTAACTCCGGATGACAACCTGCGGAAGCTCATCTCTCGAGCGAAGCGGCAAGTCTCAGCCGCCCAGTTTCGTAAAGTAGCGATTTCTATGTCTAAATTCCTCGTTCCCGGAGCGGCTTCCTTCTGACGGCTTTATCGAACGCGCACGCCAACGCTCTGTTTCTCTCGACTCTTCTTCTTGTGGCGGCGCGTCCGATAAAGCACTAACGTGATTCACCCGGAATCGGCGGCAAGGGTCAATCGAGCTTCCACAAGGGGGAGTGTTCCGGTTATTTCAGCTTCCCGTACTCCGCCTTGGCATCTTTCAGGATGCTGATGTCCGGATCGGCATCTTTCCATAGGTTGAGGAAGTCCTGGTACGCCGCTTTAGCTTTGGCAGTATCGCCTGCCATCGCGTAAGCACGACCTATCTGAAGATGTGCGAGTGCGCCGACGGGATCGCTGATCACGATACCCCGGTGATCCAAGATTTTTTGGAATTCCGCAGCGGCTTCGGCACCCTGGTGTGCAGCGAGAAAGGCGTCGCCCCGCACGTAGATTGGATAAAGCGCCCCGAAGTTCCCGTGCAGGCTGCTGCGCTGCACGCCCAGTTCATAGGGAGCGGCGACTTGTAGCAGCTCCAGAGCTTTTAAAGGCTGGCCATGGTTTAACGCGAGCATGGCGCGAACTGTCGGCAGGTAGCTGAACCTGACGGATGTATCCTCGGGGAAACGCTTTTGCAAATCGTCCGCCAGGTTTTGAGCGCGGGAGGAATCCTGCGAGAGCGCGAGTGCAAACGCCGCGCCAAACTCCACTTCCCGGTCATTTGCCAGTCCAATCGCTAGCGATGCGCTTCGGCTAGCCGCCCGGGCATTCCCGGAAAACGCTTCCCACAAAGAAGCTCCGGTGTCGAACAGAGCCGCCTTTTCCGGATGCGCCGTCTGCTGGGCCAAGTCCGCCGCACGCCGCGCCATCTCATTTGCCCGTTGCAGATGACCGGTGTAGGCGAGGACAAAAGCCTGGTGCTGAGAGATCAGGTCCTCCGCTCCGGATCTGCCTTGGGCCAGCGTCACTTCCCGCGCCATCCCCCCGCCATCATCTTTCAGAAACGCGATATCGTAACGGAGGACGATATAGTCAGGTGTTTCCAATTTGCGCTCGGCGGCGCTTCGCAGGGTATTTGCAGCTTCCCCGAGACGGCCAAGGTTCGCATAGTTGCCGGCAAGGATGAGATACGCGTCGGCAAAGTCCGGATCAAGCCGGACTGCCCTTTGGGCTTCTTCGACTGCTTTTTCATATTTGCCCGAGGATGGGTAAATGATGCCTGACAGGAAGGCGAGGGGTCTCGCGTCTCGAGGGTAGGCCTGCGCCCATGCCTCACAGGTCTGTTGCGCCTTTTCCAGGTTGCCCGTCCCTCGAGTATCGTAGGAAGCGCTGATAAAGAACCGCTCCCGGTCAGTCGCGCGTTCCCGCAATTCATAGGCTTTGGCGGCGTTCTCCGCAGACAGGGCCGATTCGCCATTGGCGCCATACATAAGTCCGAGCGCAGCGTAGGCGCTGGCGAACTTGGGATCGATCTCGATAGCCTGCTTGAAGAAAGGAGTGGCGGCCACTATGCCACCGGAAAAGTGCGCTCTCCAGCCTGCGCTGTAGGCTTTCAAGGCTTCCAGGGAGGGCGTTGTCGCCTCGTCGAGCGGCGTGTCGTGCTTTTCGACCGTGGAAAGCGATTCGCCGACTCGAGTTCTAAACTTACTGGCAACCTGGCTCAGGGCCTTCAGCACGTCTTCTTTTCTTGCCGCCTGCATCTGCTCCTCAGCGAGAACAGCTCCAGTACGACAGTCCTTGGCGCGCAGTCCCAACACATACTGGCTGCCGAGGCTTGCGATCGAGCCCTCCAGGATGGCAGCGCTAGCCGTCCGCTCGCACACCTCTCTGGCGACCTCTGGGGTTAGCCGGACGTCGGCTGACTGGCCCATCAAGTGCAGCGTTCGCTGAATACGGTCGTCGGGCACCAGGCTGAGGAAGGGCGACTGCTCCAGTTGTACGGCCATCCCCTGCCGCAGTGTCCCATCAAAGACAGCGTCACCCGTAGAGTTCGTGAAGTCAGCGAGCACAATCGTGTCTTTATCGGTCAGCTTGGTCGGATGGTGGAAATAGAGATAACCACCGGCCAATAACGCCACAGAAACAGTAAGGGCAGGCACAGCGATCTTCCAGCGCCTTCCGGTGGCGGTTGCGTCCTGAGACTTCGTACTTGGTGGCAGTTGGGCCGACCCTGTGTCGCGCTTAAGCCGTTGCAGATCGGTACGGAGATCCGACGCGTGCTGATAGCGGAGGTCTCGATCTTTCTCCAGACACTTGAGGATGATTCTCTCCAGTTCGGCCGGTAGGTCAGAATTAAGCCGCGTCGGGGAGACCGGCGCCCGATTCAAAATGGCCTCGAAGATTACTCCTGTGCTTTCCCCGCGGAAGGGCAATGCCCGCGTGGACATCTCGTAGAGGACTGCGCCGAAGGAGAACAGATCGGTACGTGCATCCAACTCCTTGGCGCGGACTTGTTCCGGCGACATATAGGTCACCGTGCCCATGGCTGTTCCGGGAGTGGTGAGAGACTTCTCTCTCGTCGAGGCGTCGATAGCGGTACTCGTGGTCCTCAGGATCTTGGCCAGTCCGAAATCGAGGACCTTCGCATGTCCGCGGTGGGTGACGAAAATGTTCGCCGGCTTGATGTCGCGATGAACAATGCCTGCGGTGTGGGCCGCCTCCAGAGCGTCGGCGATTTCGATAGAAAGCGCGAGGAGAGCCTCAGCTTCGAGCGGACGGCCCGCAATGGAGTGCTTCAGCGTGGCGCCGTCCAGAAACTCCATGGCGATGAACGACTGGTCCTTGTGTTTGCCGATTTCGTAGATCGTGCAAATGTTGGGATGGTTCAGTGCAGACGCAGCCCGAGCTTCAAGGCGGAAGCGTTCTAACGCTTGCGGGTCTTGCGCTAGATCGTCCGGCAGGAATTTTAGAGCGACGAAACGGCCAAGGTCGGTGTCTTCCGCCTTGTACACCACACCCATCCCGCCGCCTCCCAGCTTTTCAATTACCTGGTAATGCGAGACTTTCTGGCCGATGAAGGAGCGGGCACTCTCGTCCGCAACTTTGTTCTCGTTCGCAGCGAGCACCCGCGCGGCCACCTCTATGGCTGGACTATCCAGGAAGCCACCAGCTTCCTGCTGCGCAGCCAGCAGCGACTGGACTTCGCGCTCCAGCGCCTCGTCGCCGGCGCATGCATGACGTAGAAACGCCTCGCGCTCCTCGGGCGGACGTTCCAGCACGGACTGCAACAGGCTATCGACTTGTTTCCACCGCTCGCTATCCATCCCCTGTCCTGGGCATAAGCTCCCGGTAGAGCCAGGCTTTGGCGGTGCTCCAGTCGCGCATCACGGTGACCGCCGATACTTTAAGTACCTCAGCCGTCTCTTCCACGCTGAGTCCGCCAAAAAAACGCATTTCGACAACCTGCACTTTGCGCGGATCGAGCTTTCCCAGCAGGTTCATGGCGTCATCGAGCGCCACCAGATCGGCAAGCCGTTCGCCGCCCACCATGGGCGTCTCGTCCAGGGAAACATGCAGCACATCGCCCCCGCGTTTCAGGTTATGGCGCCGCGCGTGGTCAACCAGAATGCGCCTCATCAGCTGGCCCGAAACCGCGAAAAAATGGGCGCGATTCTGCCACTGCATGCTCTTGTAATCCACCAGTCGCATGTAGGCTTCGTTGACCAAGGCGGTGGTTTGCAGGCTATGACCGGGGCGCTCACCTTTCATGTAGCGTCGCGCCAGGCGGTGAAGTTCGTCATAGACGATTGGCGTCAGGCGGTCGAGAGCAGCTCGATCTCCATCACTCCAGGCCCGGAGAAACTCGGTCACCTCGCCACCATGTGGGGTTCGGGCCTCATCGTGCGGTGGTGTGGATTTTCGCATTGCAACGACCTCAGGACCCTCGCCCATTCATGCGGTCTCTTCACGAAAAGCAATGCCTGAATGATAGTTCTGTCCCGCCGTTTGCGCCTACTTATATGAGACCGATAAAAGCCGCTCGAGGCAACACTTTGCCAGGGCGCATGAATGAGGAGGCAATATGAAATCGAGGATATGCACGTGGATAGCAGGAATCATCCTATTTGCTGCGCTGGCAACCCCAGCTTTGCTGGGCGCGCAGGAACCGTCAACCATACAGGCCTCACAGTCTGTTCGCTACACGATTACCGACCTTGGCACGCTCGGAGGCAGCTTCAGCTTAGCCTATGGCATCAACGACAACGGACAAATAGACGGATCTTCCACGTTGCCCGGCGACAACGTGGTTCATTCCTTTCTCTATAATCACGGCGCAATGACCGACCTGGGCACGCTGGGAGGCGCGAACAGCGAGTCGTTTGCCAACCTGAACAACGCGATACAGGTTGCGGGCGCGGCCGAAACTTCCGTGACCGATCCCAACAATGAGAATTTCTGCTCGTTTGGCACCAACCTCATCTGCCTCGGCTTCGTCTGGCAGAACGGGATCATGACGCCGTTGAGCACGCTTGGCGGCAACAACGGCCAGGCCGCTGCCATCAACAATCGCGGCCAGGTCGCCGGATATTCGGAAACCGCCATCGCGGACCCTAACTGTCCGGTGCCCCAGGTGCTGCAATTCCGGCCAACGCTCTGGACGGCGGGCCAGGCCCGGGCACTTCCTCTGTATCCGGGCGATACCGAAGGAGCTGCCTTCTGGATCAACAACCAGGGCGAGACCGTCGGCGCATCGGGTTCTTGCGCGCCTTATGACCCGCGGTACGCGTTACCTCTCCAACCCCGGCATGCGTTGCTGTGGCGGAAGAGTAGCGTGCAACCGATTGATCTCGGCAATCTAGGGGGAAAGATCAACAACGCCGGTTTCGCGATCAACGACATGGAGCAGGTGGTTGGCGCATCGGACCTGCCAGGCGATATGTACCAGCACGCCTTCTTTTGGCATAACGGCCATATGACCGACTTGGGGACGCTGCCCGGAGACGTCGTAAGTGCTGCCGTCGCGATCAACAACAAGGGACAAGTGACCGGCGTCTCGATCGATGCCAGCGGGCAAAACTTGAGAGCGTTCCTTTGGCAGAACGGAGTGATGGTCGACCTCAACACTCTCATTCCTGCCAACTCCCCTTTGTACCTGCTGCACGGATTCGGCATCAATTCTCAAGGGCAGATCGTGGGCTTTGCCTTGCAAACCAGTACCGGCGAAATTCACGGATTTCTGGCGACGCCTATATCGGCAGTAGGTAATCTCGCAAGCGTCTCACCCACCGCAGAAGGCGAGGTTGGAGCAACCTCGAAGTTCGCTCTCCCCGAAAATGCCCGGAAGCAACTTCAGCAGCAACGGGGCTTCAGCCGATTAGGAGTTCGGCTCATGGGGCTGCAATGACCACTCGCGACATCCCAATCGTCAATGTCGTATGGACCTGTGAATTCTAGGAGCATGAGCGCGACTTAGAGAGCAGGGGGAATCTCCTGCTCTCTGACCTGTGACTTGTCCGGTT
>PLQW01000144.1 GCA_003160215.1 Acidobacteriaceae bacterium | reverse complement strand
CGCTGGACTAAAGTCCAGCTCCCCCCTGCTAAAGCAGGGGGCTTCCACCTAGCCCCTGACCCCTGACCCCTAACCCCTAACCCCTAACCCCTAGCCCCTGCCCCGGTGCCGTCCTTGCCAATTGACCGCCGCCAGCATCCATCCCATAATCTCTGTGCTTGACAAATTCTGCTGCTCACTAGGTGGCCCATGGTGCAGAAAAAAAGCAAGAGTGCCGGCCGTTCGTTTCAGACGGCGGGCGCAAAGTTAGACGACGTGCTGGGCGATGCATCGAAACGCATCGAAGAGGAAACCAAGACGCTCATCGCCTACATCAACAACGAACTGGTGCCCGCCATTCGCGAGCACTCCAGCAACGGGATGCGCATGGCCAGCGAAAAGCTGAAGCAGGCGGCCGACATGATGGATGCCGGCAAGAAGCAGAAAAAGGGCTGACCACGCGCGTCCCGTCTCTCATCTTCGTGGGCACGGCGCTGCTGCTGCTCTCGGCCTGCGGCGGGCATAAGACCGCTCGCACTCATCCTGTTCCTCCTCCGCCCACCGTCGGTCCGTCAGAACCTGCGCCGACTGCCAGCACCGAAGCCGCGACCAAGCCAATGCCGGTTCCGCGCGGCGTGAAACCCATCTACGTGGAAACCGGATTGGCCAGTTGGTACGGACCTCCGTATCATCGGCACCGCGGCGCCAACGGCGAGATTTACGACCAGAACAGCATGACCGCAGCGCACCGCACACTGCCGATGAACTCGATGGTGCGCGTGACCAACCAAACAACGGGACATGCGGTGGTAGTGCGCATCACCGATCGCGGGCCGTTCGTCGAAGACCGCATCATTGACCTGTCGTTGGCGGCGGCGAAGGCGGTGGATGTTTGGCGGCCGGGCACGGCGGAAGTCAAAGTCGAGGTCCTGTCCGCGCCAGCGCCGATTGCGGAGGGCGGCCGCTGGTGCGTGCAGATTGGCGCATTCCAGAGCGAGAACGAAGCGCGCAAGCTGAAAGAAAAGCTGCAAGACCACTATGAAGGCGCCGATGTCATCCAGTTCACCGGACCCACCGGAGAGTGGGTTCGGCTGCGCCCTCCTGGCGACGACAAACGCAAAGCGCAAGAAGTCGCCAGCAAGACCCACGTGAAAGAGGGCGGAGTGTTTCTGGTGAGGCTGGATTAGGGGCTAGGGGTCAGGGGCTAGGGGTTAGCACTCAGCACTCAACATTCAGCCGCTAGCGTTCATTTTCTACTTTGTCGTCGTGAGTGACGGCGTACTGTTTTTGCACGCCGGAGTCGAAGGATCTGCGGTTCCCCACGGCGGGCGATCAGCGAGCAACCCCATCACGTCCCGCTTATACTCTCTCCAGCGATGAAGCCCTTGGCCATCCATCCGGCACACACGCCCGTAGCACTTGACCGCACCGCCCTGGTCGCACGCGGCAGACGCCTGGAATATTTCACCATTGCCTGGAACGCCTTCGAAGCGACCGTCGCCCTGGCCTCCGGGCTGCTGGCTGGCAGCATCGCTCTCGTGGGCTTCGGTCTCGACTCGGTGATCGAAACCATCTCCGCGGGAATTCTGCTGTGGCGCCTGCACGCCGAAGATGATCCGCTGCGGCGCGAGCGTGCGGACCGTACGGCGCATCGCCTGGTCGGAATTTGCTTTTTGCTGCTGGCCGCTTACGTTGCCGTCGAATCTGTCCGCGCACTCTGGATCAAAGCCCAGCCCGAGCGCAGCATACCCGGTATCCTGATCGCCATAGCCGCGGTGGTGGTGATGCCGCTGCTAGGCCGAGCCAAGCGTCGCGTGGCCGCACAAATGGGCAGCCGCGCGCTTCATGCCGATTCGCGTCAGGCTGACTTCTGCGCCTATCTGTCCGCGTTCCTGCTGGCGGGATTGCTGCTGCATGCGCTGCTGGGCTGGTGGTGGGCCGATCCGGTTGCGGCGTTGGTCATGACGCCCATCATCGCGCGCGAGGGCGTGCAAGGATTGCGCGGCGAGGGTTGCGACGATTGCGGGTGCGCACACTAGCGCTGGATGCAGAAAGCCAAGCGCTAACTGCCAAGTGCTAATTGCTAGTTGCTCCTTGCCTTTTCCGCTATTCTGGGTTGAGCAGCAATTGCGATTCTGCCTATGAGACGCAAACAATTACGCTCCTTCGACCGCAAGTTCGTCCCGCTGTCCACCCGCTTCGACCACGCTTTGCTGTTTGCGGCGCAAGTCCATCGCGATCAGGACCGCAAGAAGAGCGGCATTCCTTACATCTCGCATCTATTGGGCGTGGCCTCCATCGTGCTCGACTACGGCGGCGACGAGGAGATGGCCATTGCGGCGCTGCTGCACGATGCGGTCGAAGACCAGGGCGGGCGTCCCATGCTCAGGATGATCGAGCAGATCTTCGGAGCACATGTGGCCAAGATCGTGGACGGCTGTACCGACTCGTACGTCGAAGATCCCAAGAAGAAAGAGGGTTGGGAGCAGCGCAAATTTCGCTATCTGCGCCGGGTGCGCCATGAGGATGCCGAGACCCGATTCGTGTCCGCGGCCGACAAGCTTTACAACGTGCGGGCCGTGCTGCGCGACCTGCGCTACAACGGAGACTTGGCGTTCTCGCGCTTCTCCGCTCCCAAGGCGAGAATCATTTGGTATTACCGCTCGCTGGTCAATGAATACCGCGCCGGCGGCGTGACCCACCTGTTGAAGCCGCTGCTCGACGACCTCGATCGCGTGGTGGTCGAAGTGGAGCACCTGTCGGGACTGTTGGCGGCTTCGCCCAGCCCGCATCGTAGGCTGACCACCAAGCTCAAGAGCAAGCGCTAGTCACTGCGCCACGTTACAATCGCATGTTCGATGCCAGGAGCTGAGCTGGACGTGCCCATAACCGAAGCCGAGCGCATTACCGAACTGCTGAAATCCGCTAAGACCATCGCTGTCGTCGGACTGACCGCCACTCCCATCCGTCCCAGCTACGGCGTCTCGCACTACATGCAGTCGCAGGGATACCGCATCATTCCAGTGAATCCCAACATCACGGAGTGGGAGGGAGAGAAGGCGTACGCTTCCTTGCTCGATGTTCCGGAGAAGATTGACATCGTGGACGTCTTCCGCCGATCCGAAGCGGTGCCCGAAGTTGTGGAGCAGGCCATCCAGATCAAAGCGCCAGCGATCTGGATGCAGGAAGGCGTCGTCCATCATGAAGCGGCGGAAAAGGCGCGCCAGGCGGGCATCTTCGTCGTGATGGACAAGTGCATCTTGAAGGAGCACATCAAAAGGCAGTAAAGCCTTTCACCACGGAGGACACGGAGAGCACGGAGAACTTCTTCTTGAATTTCTCTGAATGCCGACAAGAGGCGGCCTATCTGTTGGCAACTGCCGCGCCCCTCGGCTTTCCGACCTTTTCTTCTCCGTGTCCTCCGTGGCCTCCGTGGTGAACTAGCCTTTCGCCTTTGCCTTCCTGATCTCCTCCAGCCGCGCTTTTATCCGCTTCTCGATACCTTCGTCGGTGGGGTGGTAGTACACGCGGTCTCTTAGATTGTCGGGCAGGCACTGCATGTCGGCGACTTTCGACTCCAAGTCGTGTGCGTACTGATAACCCTTGCCGTAATCCAGGGCCTTCATCAGTCCAGTCGGCGCGTTGCGCAGATGCAGCGGGACCGGCTCCTGGGCGGTGCGCTCCACATCTTCCTGCACCGCGCCGTACGCCGTGTAGAGCGCGTTCGATTTCGGCGCCACCGCCAGATAGATCACCGCCTGTGCCAGCGCGAGGTTGGACTCCGGTACACCGAGAAAATCCACCGCATCGCGCGCTGCCAGCGTGATGGCCAGCGCGTTGGGATCGGCGAGACCGATGTCCTCCGAGGCCATGCGCACCACGCGCCGCGCGATGTACAGCAAGTCCTCGCCTGCCTCAATCATGCGCGCCAGCCAGTAGAGCGCCGCATCGGGATCGCTATTGCGCACGCTCTTATGTAGCGCGGAGATCAGGTTGTAGTGCTCTTCGCCGGCTTTGTCGTATCGGAGCACGCGCTTCTGCAGCGCATCGGTGACGATGCCTTCGGTGAGCCGGGGCCTCTCACCCTTCTTCTGCTGTTCGGCCGCCAGCGTTGCAGCGACTTCCAGCACGTTGTAGGCGCTGCGGGCGTCCCCGCTGGAGTAGGCCGCAATCTTGCGCAGGACGTCGTCTTCCGCTTCAAGGTGCGCCTCGCCCAAACCGCGCTCCGTGTCTTCGAGTGCGCGCCGCAGTAAGAGCACGATTTGCTCCTCGGCCAACGGCTGCAGCACGTAAACGCGGCAGCGCGATAGCAACGCCGAAATCACTTCAAACGACGGGTTCTCGGTGGTGGCGCCGATCAGGCGAATGCTGCCCTTTTCGACATACGGAAGAAAGGCGTCTTGCTGCGCCTTGTTGAAGCGGTGGACTTCGTCCACGAAGACGATAGTGCGGGTGCCGTACTGGCGCGCCCGTTCCGCGTCGGCCATCACCTGTTTGATTTCCTTAATGCCGGTCAGCACCGCGGAAAATTCGACGAACTCGGCGTGGGTCATGCGCGCGATGATCTTGGCGAGGGTGGTTTTGCCGACTCCGGGAGGGCCCCAGAAGAGCAGCGAGCCGGTATCGTCGCGCTCGATCTGGACCCGCAGCGGCTTGCCGGGCGCGAGAATGTGCTCCTGTCCGACGAACTCATCCAGGCTGCGCGGGCGCATGCGATCGGCCAGCGGCCGTGACTTGTCGATTGCGTCATCTGGCGGCGGATTGTTCTGGAACAAGCTCACTATTTGGGTTCACCACGGAGGACACGGAGAGCACGGAGAAATCAAAGGATTCTTCGAACGATTCCGTGCCGCAATATCGAGACGTTGAAGTTAACCAAGAGCCCTACTCGCATGCCGCTCAACCGCAGATACGTCAGAAGCTGGGCCTGATGAATCGGAACTATCTTGTCGATGGATTTAAGATCGACAGCGATCTTCCCGGCGACCACCAAATCCATTCTGTAACCGCAATCCAGGTGAATACCCTTATAGTCAACGGGCAGTGCGACTTCAGTTTGGAAATCTATGCGCCGCAGGGAAAGTTCACGGCACATACACGCTTGATATGCGGATTCAAGCAAACCGGGACCCAACTCGCGATGCACTTCGACTGCTGCCGCGATGATCTGTCCTGTTAACTCCGAATGAAGGAGATGGCCTTGCTCAAGAACTTCCGACTCGTGCTCCACGCAATAGTCCATGAAACACCTCCGTTCTGAAGCGAACAAAACGATTCTATTCTTTCTTCCTCCGTGCTCTCCGTGACCTCCGCGGTGAAAGGGCTCACCGTCTCTGCCGCGCCGCCTCGTACAGCAAGATCGACGCTGCAATGCCTGCATTGAGCGACTCGACGCGAGAAGACTGCGGGATCGCCACCACTTCGTCGGCTTGCGCCAGTACGTCCTTGGGAACTCCCGCACCTTCGCTACCGATGATCAACGCCACTGGCCCACGCAAATCCACTTCCGCGATCGCCGTCCCTTTATGCGAGGAAGTCGCCAGTACGCGCACGCCGCGCGATTTGATTTCGCGCAGCGCGTTTGCCAATTCGACCTTCAGCGCCGGCAACCGGAACAACGAGCCCGCGGAAGCCCGCACCGCCTTCCAATTCCAGGGGCTGACGGAGCGCTCGCCGAGCAGCAGTCCCGTAACTCCAAACGCTTCGGCGGAGCGCGCAATGGTGCCAAGATTGCCCGGATCCTGCAAGCCGGCAATGGCCACCAACAACGCCGGCGCCGGAGCAAACACTTCCTCCAACGCAAACGATTTCACGCGCACCAGAGCAGCCACGCCTTGCGGCGTCTCGCTGGGCACGGCACTGGCAAAAACCTCATCCGGCAGCAGCAGCGCCTCGGTGTGCGACGACAACTGCGGCAGCAGCTTGTGCACGCGTTCTTTCGCCGATTCGCTGAAGAAAACGGTGGTGAGCTGCAATCCGCTGCGGATCGCCTCTTCGACAATGTGCATGCCTTCCACGGCAACGTCGCCCTCGGCATTAGCCGAAGCCTCGCCGAAAGTGCGGCGCAGTTGCTTCACTCGCGCATTTTGCCCGCTGTGGATGCGGCGTAAACGATCGTCCATTTTGATGGGGATGGCCATGGCGCTCGGGACCGGCGTCTATCGTACACCGGCTATCACAGCTTACCGTGGCCGCGACGTGGTAATCTGCTCAGTTGTCGTTGCCAGGGGCGATATGTTACGTTTCGCTCCATCAATTCCAGTTACTGAAAAAGAGGCCTGGGTGCATCCCGAAATCGTAAAGATCAGCAGTCAGGAGCCGGAGGCCTCGCTGGTGTCGTACGTGGCGGAGAAGATCCGCGCCGGCGAGGTGTTGGGCATGCCGACCGACACGTTTTACGGTCTGGCGGCGGATCCCTTTAATCTTCACGCCGTTGACCGGGTTTACGAGATCAAGTCGCGCTCGCGGCACAAGCCGCTTTCGCTGCTTATCGAATCGGTCGATCAGGCGGCCGAGCTGGCGTGGCCCGTCCCGGAAATTTTCTACCTGCTGGCACGCCGCTTCTGGCCGGGGCCGCTGACCATCATTGTGAAGGCCGACCCCAAACTACCGCTCAAGGTGACCGCTAATACCGGCAATGTTGCCTTGCGCGTGCCCGCCGCGGAAATTCCGCTAGCCATCATCCGCGCTGGAGGCATGCCGATCACGGCCACCTCGGCCAACCTCAGCGGCGAAAGCGAGTGCACCTCAGCCTTGCAGGTGCGCGACCAGTTGGGAGATTGCTTGTCCATCATCGTGGATGGCGGCCAGTCCCCGCGCGACATGCCTTCCACCATCATCGACCTGACTAGCGACGACGGCAGCTGGCGCGTGATGCGGCATGGCGCCATTCCGGAGGAACAGATTCTCGAGCTTTTGGGCGGCCAGGAGTAGGCGCCACGGCGGTACAAAACTCCAACTCTCCACTTGCCCGCTGGATCGTAGCCGTAGCCGCCATCGTTGCGGTGGGGTTTCTGCTGCATACCAGTTGGCAAATCATGCGCGAAGGCGGAGTCGATGAGGCCCGTCCCGCCGATGCCATCGTGGTGTTCGGCGCGGCAGAGTACGTGGGCCATCCTTCGCCGGTGTATCGCGCGCGGCTGGACCATGCTTACGACCTTTTCCAGCGCGGATTGGCTCCCGTCGTCATCACCACCGGCGGTGCGGGCAAAGATCCCCACTTCAGCGAAGGCCAGGTTGGCCGCGATTATCTGGAGGCACGCGGCATTCCGGATGTAAATCTGATCGCCGAAACCCAGGGTGACAATACCGACGAGTCCACCCAGCGTGTCGCCGTAATCATGCATGTCAACAACATGCGCAGCGGCCTTCTGGTCAGCGACGCGTACCACCTCTACCGGGCAAAGCAAATGATGGTGCGCGAAGGCGTGACGGTGTACATCTCGCCGCGTCCCGACTCGATTCCGAAAACTCCTTTCGCACGCTGGATGGCCGCGCTGCGCGAGAGCTTCAGCTACATGCTGTATCGCGCGCATGTGACGTAGGAAGCAATCAGCAATCAGCAATCAGTCGTCAGCATTCAGCCGTCAGCATTCAGCTTTGTCGCGGAAACTCAACCCTGAGGCGAGGAATGCCGTCTTTGCATGTCTGGATTGACTGCGATTCGTATTCTGAACGACTGGAAGATCCGCGATTTCGTTCGAGACGCCAGAATGGACAGGTTCTGCTGAATGCTGAGTGCTGAGTGCTGAGTGCTACTTCACCAGCGCCAACACCCGCGCCGGGCCACCGGAACCGCTTTCCAGCTTGATGGGCGCCACCACCACCGTTGCTCCGGAGGGAGGAACCAGTCCGAGGTTGGCGACGTTTTCCAGGTGGTAAACGCTCTGCTTCGAAGTGAACAGATGCACCGGATAGGTCGTGGTTGCGCCGATGTCCACGCTCATGGTGTCAATGCCGAGCCCCACCACGGTGCGCGTCTTCACCAGGAACTTCACCGCCTCCAGCGAGAAACCGGGGTAGTGCGACAGATGATCGCTACCCACGTTGCGAAACTCTTTCTGCGAGTTCCAACGCTCATCCCAACCGGTATAAGCCATCACTACGGCGCCGGTTGGAACTTCTCCATGTGCGGATTCCCAGTCGGCAATGTCTTGCACGCTGATTTCGTAGTCGGGATTGTTTCTGACTTTGGTGCGAACATTCAGCACCACCAGAGGACGCACCAGCCTCTCGACCGGGATCTGGTCCACCGTCCACATGCCCTTGGCGAAATGGGCGGGCGCGTCGAGGTGAGTGCCGTAATGTTCTTCGGTGGTGAAGACGCGCGAGTAGTATCCGTCACGCTCGATGTCACCCAGTTCCTTCGCCTGGAATGGTGACTGCTCGCTGCCTTCCCAGTTGGGCGAATGGTCGTTCAGGTTATGGGTGAGATCGATAACCGCGCGATAGACATTCGGATCGGGCATAACAGGTTTGTGCTGCGCGATCAACAACAGCGCCAGCGCCAGACTACAGCCTATCGCAAATGTCTTCCAGTTCAACATGCCGTCACATGCCGGGCAAAAGCGCCTCTCTAACCGATGCTCCTAGAGGGTTGGACGCTTCGGTAAATCGGATGTAACGACAAGTTGGCGACAAAAGAACACTCACTTCGCACGAACAATGCGGTGGATGCGGCAGTTGAATTTCTCTTTATCGACTGGCTGGGCCGCAAACACCTGAGTTGTATCCGTTTCCGGGCAAAAGGCTATGCGCGTTTGCGAAGGAGGAGAAGTCCTCCGCCCAGAGGTCCTCGCCGAACTCTTTGACCACATCCCAGATTTGCGCCTCCACGGTTTCGTTCGAGATAACCTGAAAGCTGCTGGTGATGAATTGCATGGTTCCGACAGGCACGTAATTCCAGTTCTCCGCGCTTTTGAACAACGCGGCCTACACCAGCCACGGTCCAGAACTGGTCGATTGGCTCATCGAACTGGCCCAGACGCGTTGCCCCGAGTACAAGGTTCTGAGACTGAGCGCGTAATCGAAGGACGGAAACGGAATACCCCACCGCAGTCGGCGCTGCGGTGGGCACCGTGACAGCTATGGCCGGCTGGCCTAGTTCACCGTTATGTTGGCCGCGATCGATGGGATACCGTTGGCCACTACTTCGAGCGTACTCGCTCCCGTCTCCATTCCAACGGGAACATCGAAATGGGTGGAAACCGGGGCCCTGCTAGCCACGGCCATACTGCTGTGGTCGTGGGTCTTGGCGTAGAAAATGTGTCCGGTGGCGATGTTGGTGATCCGCACCAGGGGATAGTTGGTCGCGGTCTCGAGCTCGTCCCCAAACGCATTAGCCTGGGAAAGGCCATTGAACAGCGTGCCGGAGATCAGGTAGCTTTGGCCACGGATGACTGACGACGGAACCGAAGTGATGACCGGTTGCCACGCTGGAATGTAAGTGCCGGTGGAATTGTAGACTTCTGAACCGCCGACAAGAATCTGGCCCGTAGGCAGCACCAGCAAGCTGCCGCCGTTACTAAATAGTGTGGGAGTGAACGTGGTTCCGTTGAACTCGTAAAATCGGCTTGAGTTACCCTCCACCAGCACGTTGCCGCTTGTCAGCAACACGGCAAAATTATCGCCCGCATCGTCGCCATTGGGAAAGTCGGGGCCGGCGAGCCAAACGCCGTGGAAACCCGCCCCGGCGGGCACAGCGGATGCTATGCCAGGAGAGTAGATGGCGGTATGTCCGGTAGAAGCTCCCAGATGATGTGCGCCGGTGGCGAACACCGAACCGTCAGGCCGCAAGATGGCTGGGCCGATTTCACCCGGAGGACAATACTGGCCACCGCCGTAAGGGATACAACCCTCCGAGGGCGGGCCCTGCAAGTTGGCAACCGTACTGCCAAGGCTTGTCCAATGTTGGACGGCAGGGACATATCGCTCCGCGTTGGGATTGTCGAGCACGTCAACCGTCAACACCGAGCCATCGGGCATGAGGGTCCAGCCCTCCTCGGCATTAAAATCGGATTTGCCGCTCGATCCCATTGCTGTCCACTCAAGCGTGGCCGGATCCAATTCCGCCATCTGCATATCGAGTTTGCGCCCGATAAGAAAATGGCCAGTGGGCAGCACGGTGGACGGCGAATCGCCGATATAGTCCCAACCAAGAGGAGGATTCAGCGGCGTCCAGGTGTTGAGAGCGGGATCGTAAATCGCGCCCAGATTGGTGAGTGTAAATGCACCAAAGTTATATTCGCCGCCTTCAATCAGTACGCGGCCATCGGCTAAAGTCGCAGATGCAAAAGCATAAGGATCGTAATTGGAGGCCAGGCTGGCAACTTGCGACCAGGTTCCATTTACATAGCTACCGTTAATGTCAGGGGTGAGCTTCCACCAGTCCTGTCCCTGGTTACCTTGAGCCAGGATGGTTCCATCGGTCAACAGAAAATCGATTCCGGCCCCATCCGGAGGCTGGTGAGTGAGTGTGGTCAGCGTCTGCGCCTGCGAGAGGCCGCAGAGCGCGAGCAAGAGCGTGATGGCAGCAAGCGATAGCTTCTTTGTCAAGACATACCTCTTTTCAGGAGTCGCAATAGCGACCGTGAGTGGAAGAATCTTCCGTGAAAGTTCGTTTCGAATGGCAAAACCACCGGGTGGGTGGTCGATGTCAAAGTAAAAAATTGTTGGAAGCCTACTACAATGCGGCTCGGACGCGACAAACAGGCTGACAGAATTTTGCTTGAAGCGCGAAGGTATGTTACTTCAGATCGGTTTTCCAGTCTACCCAGCACTCTGCCTGCGGCTCCGTGCCGGGCTAAACTCTGCCGCGCTTACGGCGCTGGATTTTCGCCCATCCAGTCCACTGGCAAACTACGTTTGGTTCTCACAGTCCCCTGAAGGCCCGCACTACCCGTACGAGCGATACATCAATGCTGGAATGGCAGTAAGACCCTGGGCTCACATCCCCACCCTCTGCACTACCTTCGCCACGGTCAGCGCCAGGTCGGCGGCGAACACCGTGCTCGCAAAGTTGACGGAATCGTTGCCCATTTTGCCGGAGGTCTCCCAAGTCGCTCCCATGACGCTGTCGAGAAACATGCCGGCAATTCCCGCCAGAGCAATCAGCGGCGTCCAATTCCAGCTCACGACGCTGAGGAATGCGCTCACCCAAGCCACGATGCAAGCCGCGAGGCATCCGGCCAAAGTTCCTACCACGCTGATTGCGCCATTAGCGCCGATGGGTGCTTCGCGGAAGTCCGTGATCATGTAAGCGGCGCGGGCTGTAGCCTGTCCGATTTCGCTGGAAGCGGTGTCGGCGGCGGCTTCTGCCAGGGCCGCCATCGCGCCAATCATCAGCATGCCGGTGAAGCGCGGAAACCAGATCGCCGGCAGCGCGCACAGTGCCGCTGCGCTCGGCCACCCCGAGTTGCTGTTTCCGCCCGTAGCCCCAGCGGGTGGCCACCACCGTGATCGCGAATACCGTCACCAGGGGAAGAAAGCCGGCCAGTCCGGCGGCCAGCATCAGAACGAACGCCACCAGCACGCCCATCAGCGCTCCGCCGTCGGTCACGGCGCCCAAGGTTCGAGCAAAGAGCGCAAACCCAATGGCCACGACAGCGGCAGGCAAACCCCTTGAATGGAAGAGACTTGTCACGCGTCCTGGGCCAGTATCGCACGAGCCGGGGTTCACTGCAGGAAGCCAAGGCTATCGCGCAATACGACCTCGAGGGCGGCCCAGTGCATCTCACCAAGGTCAGCATCTGTCGGCTGGCCTTGACATTACCCTGCCAGACACAGCACTATGCTGTCGCAGATTTGGTGCAATCCCAGTTCCCAGGAATGGTAAGAATATGGCGTCTTCCGTTTGGTCTGGATATCTAACCTTTGGACTCATCTCAATGCCGGTGCGCTTGTTCTCGGGCGCGCGTAGCAATCACATCTCCTTCAACATGCTGCACCGCGATGACAACACGCGCGTCAAACAGCAGCTCTGGTGCCCGCATGACGAGCGCGTTGTGGAACGCGACGAGATCGTCAAGGGCTACGAGTACCGCAAGGGCGAGTACGTCATCATCGAGCCGGAAGAGATCAAGAAGATCGAGCCCAAGACCGCGAAGGCGATGGAGATCCTGGAGTTCGTCGAGTACAAGGACGTGGATCCTATTTACTTCGAATCGTCGTATTACCTGGTGCCGGATGAAGCGGGCCGCAGGCCCTATGCGCTACTGACAAAGGCGATGGAAGAAACCGGTTACGTGGCCATCGCCAAGCTCACCATGCACAACCGCGAATACACGGTGTTTCTGCGGCCTCACTCAGGCGGCCTCATGCTGCACACCATGTACTACAGCGATGAGGTGCGGCAGTTAGAGAACTTCGGCCCAATCGACGTCGAACTGAAAGACGCCGAGGTCAAGGTCGCCCATCAATTGATCGAAGCGCTCGCCGGAAAATTTGAGCCCGAGAAGTATCACGACACTTTCGAGGAAAACCTGAAGCAGCTAATCAAAGCGCGGTTGGAAGGGCAAGAGGTAGCTGCCGTGGAGAAACCTCGCAAGCTCGCTCCGGTGATTGACCTTATGGCGGCACTCAAAGAGAGCCTGGCACAGATGCCGAAGAAGCCTCCGCAACGCGCAGCGGTAACCCAAACGGAGTCGGAGGTGAAAGTGGCGAAAAAGTCGGCCAAGGGTTCACGCCGAGGTTCCGCTGCATGATGTTTTCAACCGGCATCGTGGTTGGCGGCAGAGCCAGGTGACCCCTGCCGCCGATAGCACTGTCGTGCCATTCCCATATGCACCAAGGTTGTCATGCGGTATTCTACGGGCACCTTGAGTCTCCGAATGAAACCGCCGCCTAAGAGCACCATCCGCATTGCCGTGGTGGAGAGCGATCCTCTTCGCTTCCTTGGATTTCGGGCGATATTCTCCTCCGAGGAGGACTTTCGGATACGCGCTGCCACCGTCCCCTCGATCTTAAATTCTCCTGACGACGACATCATCCTGATGACCTCCAGTGGCGGGGCCGCATTCCACGCGGCAATGTCCGCGCTAAAGGCAGTGCGTCCCACCATTCGCATTATTGTCACGGGGGCCGGCTCCAGCGATGAAGAGATTCTGCGGGCGATTGCAGCAGGCGCGAAGGGATATATTGCCGAGGGCGCGACGCCCGACGAATTCAAACATGCGATCCAGGCCGTACACGGCGGTTCGGTGTGGGCGCCCAGGCGAGTGCTGTGCACGTTTATCGAACGCGCTACCGCATCGCCTCGCAGGGTGCTGCCCCAAGGGGAAGACAAGATCAGCGAACGTGAGCGCGAAGTGCTGAAGTTGCTGGTCGCGGGCCGCTCCAACAAAGAGATCGGAGACGAGCTCGGTATCGAAGTGCGCACCGTTAAGGCGCATGTCAGTCAGCTCATGCGCAAGGTCGGAGTGCCGAACCGCATCGCCTTGTCAGTCCACGCCATCACGCACTCGCTGCTCTCGTCGCGGCCGTAATCCAGTTCGCCAACCGCCGGGCAAGGCGCGGCTCGGCCATTCAAACGAGCAATCCCGCCAACTTGTTTCACGTGGAACAATCCAGTTCAGGGGACAAGTCACCTGCCCTCCGAATGTTACGAAAGTACAATTGCTGCGCATGCCCTTCCGTTACTTGACCGCATCCAGCGACGACGGCATACTGCATTCACCTACCACAGAACCTGGGAGATAGGGTTGGAAGAGGTTACGAGGGTCTCCTCTTCCAGCCCTTCGTTTTTGGAATCAACCCCTATCTGAACTGGCAAAAACCATCCAGGCTGGCTCCGCTCCCGTTCTCACCCATCGACATGAGGTCACTAAAGAGTAACCAGCCTTGCGCTTTCTTCCAGCGCGCTATTCCATCCATCCCTCGTAAGATGGGTGCAGCCGCCACAGGCTGGCGGAGCAAACCGTTCTTGATCGGAGTCGAGCCATGAAGAAGATTGTCGCGGCAGTGTTGTTGATCTTTTCGATGACCACCTGGGCTTGGTGCCAAAACCGAGGCGCGCAAGTGGATCGCGTCCAGACGGCGAGCACCGTGCTCAGCCAGATCATGTCCGCTCCCGATAGGGCCATTCCCGACGGAATCATGTCGGGGGCAAAGTGCATCGCGATTGTGCCCTCCATGCTGAAGGCGAGTTTCGTCTTCGGCGCCAACTATGGCAAGGGCGTAGCCACTTGCCGCACCGAGCATGGCTGGAGTGCGCCGGTGTTCTTCAAAGTGACCGGCGGCAGTTTCGGATTCCAGGCGGGCGGTCAGGCTTCCGATCTGGTCCTGATCATCCGCACCGATGACGGCATGCAGCACCTGCTGCAAAGCAAGTTCAAGTTGGGAGCGGACGCTTCCGCGGCAGCCGGGCCGGTGGGCCGCGATGCTCAGGCCATGACTGACCTTACGTTGCGCGCCCAGGTGCTGACCTATTCGCGGTCGCGAGGATTATTTCTCGGTGTCTCGTTGAGCGGCGGTGTCATTCGCCAGGACGACGGCGACACTCGCGCCTTCTATGGTGGCAAGGACTGGACATTCTACTCATTGCTCAACGGACAGGTTCCGGCCCCGCAGGACTCGATGGTTTTCCTGAACACGGTTGAGAAGTACGCTCCCACGCCGAAGGTTCGCGCGCAGGCTGCACCTGCACCCGTCGTAACCGCGCCGGCGATTGCGGCCATCCCAGTCGAGACACCGACGACAGCGTCACCGGCGGCTCCTGCTGAAGCGCCGGCAGCGACATCGGATTCGAAGACGGACGAAACACCGGCTGCCGCCCCGGCCGCAACGCCAAGTTCGACGGCGCCGCCGGTAGCAGCTATACCGGCTAGCGGCGGAACTATCAATCCTTAAGAGCAGTGACGGAGGAAATCGTACCCGGCCACGGGTTTGACCTCGTTTTTTCGCGGTGCTACCGTCAAACCGACACTCCTGATGCGCCACAGCTTGCAGTACGTTCCGGTCGCGCTGCTGGTGCGCCTGATCGGCACCTTGCCGCGCCCGCTGGCCCGTGGATTCGGCATCCTGCTGGGCGGAGCGGTGTACCATCTGCACCGCCGATTGCGCCGCGTCGGGATGCGCAACCTCGAACTGGCGTTCCCGGAAAAATCGGCGAAGGAACGCCGCCAGATTCTGCGCGGAGTCTACGTCTCGTTGGGACGTTTGCTGGGCGAAGCTTGCCTCTTCCCCAGCTACACAAAGGAAAACGTCTCGCGGGTTGCCGTGTATCAGGGCTTCGAGAATTTCGAAGCGGCCGAGAAGCGCGGCAAGGGTGTGCTCTTCCTTACTGGCCACTTCGGAGGATGGGAGATCGGTTCGTTCTTCCACTCGCTCCAGGGACACCCCATGAAGATCGTGGTGCGACCGCTGGACAACCCTTACGTGGATGCCCTGGTCGCGCACTATCGCGGCCTGCACGGCAACGTGATGATCGGCAAAGATGAATTCGCCCGCGGCTTGCTTGCAGCGGCGCGCAACAACGAAACCGTGGGCGTCCTGATGGACACCAACATGACGCCGCCGCAGGGCGTCTTCGTGAACTTTTTCGGGATTCCCGCCTGCACCGCCAGTGGCGTGGCGCGAGTGGCATTGCATACCGGAGCGGCGGTGGTTCCGGCGTTCACCATTTGGGACCCGGTGCTGCGCAAATACCGCGTAGAGTTTGACCGCGCGGTGGACCTGGTGCGTACCGGCGACCATGAGGCCGATGCCGTTACCAATACCGCGCTCTTCAACAAGATTATTGAAGACTACGTGCGCCGCTATCCCGACCAGTGGCTCTGGGTGCATCGGCGGTGGAAGACCAGACCGCTAGGCGCGCCGCCGCTGTACTGAAGCGGTAGTTTTGAGTTTCAAGTTTCCATTTTCGGGTTTCGGATTTTTCCACAAGCCGTCATCCCGGGCAGGTCTTTTTGCAAACCGTCATCCCCGAGCGGGTTTTCCGCAGGATGTCATCCCGAGCAACGGACCTGCTGGGGCAGGTTGAAACAGGAATGAACAAGATGCGATGGTAGCCAGTAAAATGGTGCCGCCACGGGGCGGGAAGCAGGCCGTCCGACACTTTGGCGCTTTCCGAGAGCCCGTTCCCGAGCATGGTCCCAAGTTGCGTGATCGAAACATTGATGATGGCGTCCGCTGCAAGGGCGTCGATCCCGTTTGGGAGATTACTTTGCCTTACGACTTGGCCCGTTCTGTGGCAGAGGAGAGAAGAGCGATGAGACACAAACGCGCTGGCCGAGGCGGAGCCGTTCCCCGTTTGGAATGTATCGAGCCGAATGCAGCCGGGATCGATATTTGAGTCACGGAAATCTACGTCGCGGTACCGCCGAACCGGGACCCGAACCCGGTGCGCAGCTTCCCAACGTTTAGCGAAGACCTGCTGGCGCTGGCGGCCTGGTTGCTCGCTTGCCGCATTCGGGCCGTAGCCATTAGATGGGCCTGCGGCCCACCCATAGGGATGAAAATCAACCACGGAGCCCACGGAGAGGACTCGTAGAAACCAAAACTCCGTGCCCTCCGTGTCTCCGTGGTGAATAATTTTCAACGGTCGGAATGATAGGTGAGTTGGTAGCGCGTTCACGCAGACCTGAAGAGTTTGTGTGAGATGCAAGTATGGCATTCGCTGGTAGCGTCCACATGACGAAAATCCAGCGCCGGAGGCGCGGCATAGTTTAGTCCAGCACGGAGCCGCAGGCGGAGTGCTGGGTAAAGTCGAAAAAGCAACCCGAGTCCCGTAGGGACGGCAGAGGTTCTCACAGAGACTCGGCAGTCATGGAAGATCCTCATACGACCCCGATCAAGTTACCGCCCTTCCTGGCCGGACTCTTCATTTACCCCTTCACATCGTCGAGTGTGAGTCCGAGATCTGCAAGTGCCTCTTCGTGCGAGATCCCCTGACCCCTACGTTGTTCAAACCACGCTTTCGAATCGGCGACAGCCTTACGTTCTTCCTCTGTGTCGGGTTCATCATCCACCGGGGCGTCAGCAATTGCGCGTGCGACAGGATCTAGCACGGGTTCGAGCTTGCGTTTTTCGCCCGACGAATTGTGTATCATGAGAACCGCTGGACATTCATTAGTACTACAGTTGTAGATAGAATGCGGGCAGAGGCGATCCGCGCTTTCGATAGTGGCAGCACATAGCTCGGAATTGATGTCGTCTTCGCCACTCGGACCAAGGCAGCAGGTGCTCAATGCCGTGCCATCCGCGCCACAGCATCCACGTCAGCAGGTGGCGCAATTCGGATACGCTGAGCCGCACTTGTGCGTCTGGAGTTTTTTTCTCCACGCGCTCGCAACACGGATAACACGGCATGGGCCAGCATGGACAGCGTGAGGTGCCGCGCCTTGGTCAGAGCCATAGCAGAGAAATACCCCGACCTGGCTGTTTTCGATGCGCCCCCCCGTGCCGCTGTACTGGCGCTTGACTCCGGCCGAATGNNATCCCGCGCCGCGTCTGCATGCCAACGCGCCCGGTCCAACAGATGCTGCACCCGATAAGGCGCCGCTTCCTCCATCCACTCCGCCAACTGCCAGCCATTCTTGCGCTCCCAGCCGCTCAACAAGCCTTGTAAATACGCCAGACTTAGCGCACGAGGCTCGGAGCGCACAAACAGATCCGCAATCCAGCCATGCGCCCGCAACAACTCACGCTTCCAACCCGATAATCGCTTCTCCATGGCAAAGAACGAAGAACTACATCCCAGAGCGAACTCAGTTTATCGCTTATCTACAACTGTAGTACTAGCTCCGGTTGGACAAACACCAACCGGTGAGAGTGAGCGCTCACCATCACCACATCTCCTCCAAGCCGACTTCTCGGGAGTGGCCTCATCAGAGTTCCGACGTTGAAGTAGCCTCCGCAATCGTTACTGCAATTTTGCGTACTCAGCTTTGGCTGCTTTGTAGATGGGAATGTCGGGATCGGCGTCTTTCCAGCGGGTGAGGAAATCTTTGTAGCCGACGAGCGCGCACGTGGGCGGCGTCGGCGTCTGCATCCGTCGAGTTCTTCGCCTGCAATGCATTCGCGCGAGCCATGCCTAGACGCGCCAGTGCTCCCGTCCAGCAGTTCCAGACGATGCCGCTGTTGTCGACTACCTTCTGGAACTCAGCTGCGGCTCGCGTGCCCTGACCTGCCGCGAGATACGCCTCCGCGCGAATGTACTTCGGATAGAGGCAGTTGAGATTAGCCACGAAATCGATCGTGCCCAACTCTATCGGTGAATCAGCAACTGATGGGAGCCAGATTGCCTGAATCTGGGTAGCGTGTGGATACTGTCTGTTCAAATCTTGTACGAGCGCTTCGGCTCGTGACAGATCGCCTGCCATCGCCAATGCCAACGCAGCTTCCGCCTTAACTTCGTGACTCGCAGGATAGAGTTTTAATCCTTGCACTGCTGCTTCCGTCGCATACGCCGTGTTGCCAGAAACGGCTTCCCGCTGAGCAGCAATTTCTTGCCACAATGCCGCAGTTTCCTTACTGTCACCGCGAATAGCGGAATCAACAGCCCGCGTTGTCAGTTCTCGGGCTTTGCGCATGTGCCCCGCATACGCTTCCGTATCAGATTGGAGCGATAGTCCCACATTTTCGTCGATCCTGCCGACGTACCATCGTTGCTGTTCCTCCATTCCTGACGAATCCCTGCTGAGAAAGGCCAGTGCGTAGAGGGCGTTGTGCAGGGTTGTATCGTCTAGTTTTCGCGCCTGCGCCTGCTCAGCCGTTTGCGCTGCTTCATCAAAGCGTCGCAAGGCAAGCAGGGCATTGATGAGGTTTTCGTAGGCATCGACACGATCTGGCGAAACACTGATGCTCTGCCTGTATTTTTCAATTGCTTTTTCGTATTGCCCTAGCGAGCTGTACACGCCGCCCAAATTGAAATATCCCCGTGGATCTCGGGGGTACATGCGAACTTTTTGGAGATAAACCTCCGTAGCCTTATTGAGGTCCCCTAATGCGCTCGCATAGTAATCACCCGAAATATCTAGCTTCTCCCGCTCGCTTGCGTGTGCTCGTAACTGAAAGGCTTTAACGTAATACTCGATCGCGCGTCCTTCCTCCGCCAAACTGTAGTAGCTATTGCCCAACGCCGCGTATGCTGCGGGAAAACTCGGATCGAGTTCGATGGCGCGTTGATAGAAAGGGAGGGCGTCGGCAGCACTAGACTCACCAAAAGTTTTTTCGCCGAGACTGTACGCTTTCAAAGCTTCGAGTGAAGCGGTGGTAGCCTCGGGCAAGGGAACATCGAACTTCTGCACCGTAGCCAGCGACTCGCCCAACCGTCCGCGCAGCTTCGCCGCCGCATCGCCCACGGCGTTTAGCACCTTCTCTTTGCCGTTTGCTGTCACCTGCTCTTGCGCCAGCGTATCGCCGCTGTTGCAGTTCATCGCCTTCAATCCCAGCACATACTCGCTTCCCAAGCTGGAAATTGAGCCGGCAATGTAGGCCTTGGCGCCTGCGCGCTGGCAAAGCTCACGCGACACGTCGGACGTCAGACGGGGAGGGTCATCAGCTTCAGCGTCGCCGCCACTTTGTTGTCGGTGAGCACATCGAGGAACGGAGACTGGTTCAGCGCCAGCGGGAGTGCCGTCTTCAGCGTGTCGTCAAAGACCGGATCGCCAGTGCTGTTGGCGAAGTCCGCGATGACGATGGTGTCCTTATCGGTCAGGCGCGAACCTTGGCGCGAGCGATAGTAAAGCAGTCCTGCGACAGCCCCGGCGATGACAAGGACGGCAGCCGAAGCAACAATGGCCAGCGTTTTTTCTTCGCAGGGATCGGCTGTGCCTGACTAGAGGGAGTCTCGGCCACCTTAGCCGAGCTTGAACTCGCCGCCGAAGCTGCCTTCGCACTCGCCACTGGCGTCGCGCTTGGGTTCGCTGTCCCCGACGCGCTAAGACTCGCTCGCGCATAACGTCCGCTTTCGGTATCGCGCTTCAGGCGTTGCAGGTCGGTGCGCATCTCTGAGGCGTGCTGGTAGCGGAGGTTGCGGGGTTTCTCCAGCGCCTTGCGGATCACCACCTCCAAGTCCGGAGAAATCTCCGGATTCAGCCGCATTGCCGGTACGGGTTCGTCGCGCAGAACGGAACCGCAAATCTCGCCCGAACTGGAGCCATTGAACGGCATCCTGCCGGTTGCCATCTCGTACAGCACCGCGCCGAACGAGAACAGGTCGGTACGCGCATCCAAATCCTTGGCTTTGACCTGCTCTGGCGACATGTATGCCACTGTGCCTAGCATCGCGCCTGGACTGGTCAGGTGCTGCGCGTCGGACGATGCCAGCTCGGTTGCGGTCTCGCCCCTTCAGGCCGCGGCTTTGATCGTCACCTTTGCCAGACCGAAATCGAGAATCTTGGCATGGCCGCGCTTAGTAACGAAAATGTTGGCTGGCTTAATGTCTCGGTGAATGATGCCCTTGCTATGCGCCGCATCGAGCGCGTCGGCGATCTCCGTGCCCAGGTCCAGAATCAGTTCGGTTTCCAGAGGCTGGCCCATGATGCAGTGCTTCAGGGTCACGCCATCGAGGAACTCCATAACCCTAAAGACACGGCCATCTTCTTCACCTATATCGTGGATCGTGCAGATGTTGGGATGATTTAAGGCCGAGGCGGCCTGCGCCTCGCGCTGAAAACGTGCCAGTGCCTGAGGATCGCGCGCGATAGTCATCTGGCAGGAACTTCAGCGCAACAAAGCGATGCAGGCGGGTGTCCTCGGCCTTGTAGACCACACCCATGCCGCCGCCGCCCAATTTTTCGACAATGCGGTAGTGCGAGATGGTTTGGCCGATCATTCGGGAGATGAATTGGGTTTCGGATCGATTTATCTTACGGGGGCGGCATGAACGAGTCAACGAATGACGCCCGCTGATGCTGGTTCGTCACACCCGAAGCCTCGCCTCACAGTTGGGTCGTTGAGCAGATAGTCTTGGTTTGTCGGCCATCCGGAAGTAATTCGACGAGGACTGCCGATAAAAGCCGCCGGAGTGCCGCACGGCATCAACACACCGATGCGCCAAACACGTGATTTAACAGACGAACTGAAGGATCCTTGACCCGCTGATCCCCGAGCCAAGGGAGCGACGTGATGGCAGAAGCGCTGGGGTATTTATGAGACGAGATGATGAGCGCTAAAGGATTTTTTTTCCAAACGCCGAGAGCGCCAGCTCGACGGCTAAGTCGGCGGTCTGGTTGTGCTCGTCGATTACGGGATTCACTTCCACGATTTCGAA
>PLQW01000153.1 GCA_003160215.1 Acidobacteriaceae bacterium | reverse complement strand
TTCGACTCTTCCTTGGTCTTGAATGAACCGGGATCTTCGAGCACTTCGCCGTCGCGGTTGCCCAGAATGTTGGTGGAAAACCATCCGTTCAGGCCGATCATGCGCGCTTTGAATCCCGGCGCGAGGATCGTCTTGATCAAAGTCTGGCCGGTCTTGTAGTCCTTGCCGCAGATGGGCGCTTCCATTTGCTTTGACAGATCGTGCATCACGGGGATGTCGACCGTAAGGTTCGGCGCACCATTAGCGAAGGGCACCCCCTCCTTCAGTGCAGCATAGGCGTAGATCATCGAAGGCGCGATGTTCTCGTCGCTGGCGCGCAGTCCCTTCTCAAACGCCGCCAGGGATTGATGCACCGGCGCAGCCTTGATGAAGGATTCGGTTGAGCCGCACCAGATCATCACCAGCCGGTCCGCGCCGCTGGACTTCTTGAAGTCGCGGATGTCGTCGCGCAGTTGCTCGGCAAGTTCCATCTTGTTCTTGCCCTTCTTCACGTTGGGCCCATCGAGCTTCTTGACGTAGTTCTTGTCGAACACGGCTTTGCGAGGCTTAATCGAGGAAAGGAAGGGCTTCACCTGCTCCAGCAGCGAGCGCTCGAGAACGCCGGCATTGCCCGCGGCGGAATACATGTCGTCTTCGAAGATGTCCCAGCCGGTGAAGACGAGATCGTTGAGCCCAGCCAGCGGCACGAATTCGCTGATCTTCGGGAAGCGGCCCTCAGTGCGCTTTCCCAGGCGGATGGTGCCCATCTGGGTCAGCGAACCGATAGGGCTGGCAATTTTCTTGCGCACCGCTTCGACGCCGGCAACGAACGTAGTGGCCACGGCGCCCATTCCCGGGATCATGATCCCGAGCCGTCCTTTGGCGGGCGCGATCTCGCCTTTGGCGGTATTCGTATTTCCCTGCTTCTTGCTAGTCGGCATGTTATCAGTCCGTTTCATAAAAGAATGTACAAACCTGTTATCTTCTCGTATCTGTACTGCCATTGCAATTGAAGGTGTGCGAATGGACCGGTTTTACCGTTCTGTAGCAATCTGAAGGATTTGGCGGGAGTTATGGCTAGGGAAAAAGTCGCGATTGTAACCGGAAGCTCCAGCGGCATTGGACTGCTAACCACCGTCGAGTTGGCGCTCAACGGCTATTGCGTGGTAGCCACCATGCGCAATCTCGAAAGCCGAGGCCGTATCGAGGAAGCAGCGCAAAAGGCCGGCGTACGTGACCGGCTCGACCTGCGACGGCTGGACATCACGGAATTCGATTCGCTGCCGGGCGCGGTGGACGCCATAATCCGCGGCCATGGACGCATCGACGTGCTTGTGAACAACGCCGGATTCAGCGTGGCAGGTTTTGCCGAAGACATGACTCTCAACGAACTCCGCCGCCAACTGGAAACCAACTTTTTCGGCAACGTGGCGATGACCAAGGCCATGCTGCCGGTTATGCGCGCCCAGAAGTCGGGCCATATCATCATCGTGACATCCGTCGCCGGACGGGTGGGCCAGCCGATGCTGAGCGCCTACAGCGCTTCGAAATACGCACTTGAGGGCTGGAGTGAGTCGCTGCGCATCGAAACGCACTCGCTGGGCATTCGCGTGTCGCTGGTTGAGCCGGGCGCGTACGACACCGACATCTGGGAGCGCAATGTGGTAATCGCGAAAGGCGCGCTCGACCCCTCGTCGCCGAACAAGGAGCGCAGCCAGCGCTTTGCCGAGTTCGTCAAGAAGAGCGCCAAACACCGGCGCGACGCTCGCGATGTGGCGAAGTTAATCGTCCGCATCGCGCAGAAACCCAACCCGAAGCTTCGCTACCTGATTGGCGGTGACGCGAAGCTGCAAGTCTGGTTGAAGCGAATCGCGCCGTGGCGGAAATACGAACGCATGATCGCTAAAGCGGTGAAGATCGATGAGTGAGCGCCATTCCGCCGCTTCCGCGGTGGGAAGACTTCAAGCGGACGAACAGGCAACGGCGGCCCAAGGAGGAGTGAGCAATGGGTCTAGAGCAGATTCTGAGTTGGTGTATCCGGGTGGAGCACCGCTTCAGCGGTGCATTGGAGAGTTGCCTCTGAATTCGGCTTTAGCCGCTGAGGTAACCAGAGCTCTTACCTCAGCGGCTAAAGCCTCGCCCTTTTTGCAGCCTTGGTATGCACGCCTGAAAGGCGTGCTCCACCCAACACCGGATACGGCAACTCCGGAATCGCTCTAACACGGGATTTCAGAGAAACGGTACAGGCGCGAGTGAGACGTGACGCTGCATTTCGCAAGGGGCTGCTCCGCGATGCCGTTGAAAGTCTTGTCGCCGGAGAGGTTGCGCTGGGGAAGGAGCTCTTGCGTGACTACATCAATGCCACGGTGGGGTTTCCAAAGCTGTCCGCGGAGACGAAGTTGCACGTGAAGACCCCGCACCAGATGTTTGGCCCAAAGGGAAATCCAACCGCCAGCAACCTGTTTGGAATTGTTGCCTACCTTCAGCGGCGGGAAGGTGTCCGCTTGCAGGTCCGCACAAGCCGGGCGGTAGCCTAGGCAAAAATCTGAACTACCAACCCTCAAGCCATCGCAGCAAACAAAAATCCCGCCCTTGGGGCGGGATTTTTCCACAGAGGGACAATCTGAGGAGGCTATACCCCGATCACGCCCACCAACTCCTTCACCGAGTCGGCGCTCTTTTGCAGGGCGGCCTGCTCTTCCGCGGTCAGCTTGATCTGGATGATCTGCTCGATGCCGTTCGAGCCCAGCTTGCAGGGCACGCCAACGAACAGGCCGTTGATACCGTACTCGCCTTCGAGATAGGCGGCGCACGGCACGATCTTCTTCTTGTCTTTAAGGATGGCCTCAACCATCTCCGTGACCGCGGCCGACGGCGCGTAGTAAGCGCTGCCGGTCTTGAGATGCTTCACGATCTCGGCGCCGCCGTCGCGCGTGCGCTGCACCAGGCGTGCGATGGTGGCTGCATCCATCAACTCAGTGATGGGAATGCCAGCCACGGTCGAGTAACGCGGCATCGGGACCATGGTGTCGCCGTGACCGCCGAGTACGAAGGCGGTGACGTTCTCCACCGAAACCTTTAGTTCCATGGCGATGAAAGCGCGGAAGCGCGCCGAGTCCAGAATGCCGGCCATGCCCATCACGCGATTGCGCGAAAAGCCGCTGAGCTTGTAAGCCGCCTGCGCCATGGCGTCCAGCGGGTTGGAGACGATGATCAGGATGCAATTAGGCGAGTACTGCACCACCTTGCCCACCACATCGCTCATGATCTTGAAATTGGTGTTGAGCAGGTCGTCGCGGCTCATGCCGGGCTTGCGGGGAATGCCGGCGGTGATGACCACGATGTCCGAGTTCGCGGTGTCGGCGTAATCGTTGGTGCCGAGCACGAACGAATCGCGCTTTTCGATCGGCATCGCCTGCAGCAGGTCGAGACCTTTGCCCTGCGGCACGCCTTCGATGATGTCAATCAGTACGACGTCGGCCAGTTCCTTCGACGCCAGCCAGTGCGCCGCAGTGGCGCCCACATTGCCAGAACCAACTACCGTTACCTTTTTACGCATGAGTCCTCACAGTGTTCGAATAATTGTCACAGCATGAATCCGAGATTGCGGGACGGCGGAAGCCGTGCCTCTCAAAGAAAAGTGTCCGAGGCGACGCGGGCCTAAGGGAGGGTGTGTGAGAACTGTGCCGTCCCTGAAGGGGCTCGGATCTATTTCCCACTTTCCCCAGCACTCCGCCTCCGGCTCCGTGCTGGGCTAAACTGAGCCGCGCCTACGGCGCTGGATTTTCTGTCAGCAAATTCCACGGCAATGCCAAGTTTGCTTCTCACACACGCTCCAAAAAGCCCGCTCTACTCTTATCCGCCTGAGTCCACGTTGATCCGTGGCTGGACGGCTCCGCTACTTCGTCACCAGCTCCGCCACCGGCGCCATGTTCTGGATCATGTGACTCGCGAACTCGCTGGTCTTGACCTTGGTTGCACCTTCCAACATGCGCTCGAAGTCGTACGTGACCGTCTTCTGCAGGATGGTGCGCTCCAGCGAGCCCTCGATCAGACGGGCCGCCTCGTGCCAGCCCATGAAGTCGAACATCATCACGCCCGACAACATGACCGACCCGGGGTTGATCACGTCCTTGTCGGCGTACTTCGGAGCTGTGCCGTGGGTGGCTTCGAAGATGGCGTGCTGGTCTCCGATGTTGGCGCCCGGCGCAATGCCGAGTCCGCCAACCTGCGCCGCGGCGGCGTCGGAAATGTAATCGCCGTTCAGGTTGGGCGTCGCCAGTACCGCGTACTCATCGGGACGGGTAACAATCTGCTGGAAGATGCTGTCGGCGATGCGGTCGTTGATCATCAGCTTCGCCTTCCACGCCCCCTTGCCGTGAGTAGCGTAGATGCTGTCGAGCACACCCTTCACCTCTTTGTAGAGCGCGTCGCGGAAGTCCTGCTGCGCAAACTCCAGACCGGGCTCCACCATCTTGCCATTGTCTTCGACGGACAATCCCGGATTCTTGTCGAGGTTGCCGATGATCCAGCTCTCGCGCTCGGTGACGACTTGGTCGCGAAACTCCTGGGTAGCCAACTCGTAGCCCCACTCGCGGAACGCGCCTTCGGTGAACTTCTGGATGTTGCCCTTGTGCACGAGGGTCACCGACTTGAGATGATGGGCCAGCGCGTACTGGATGGCCATGCGCACCAGGCGCTTGGTCCCGGTAATGGACATAGGTTTGATACCAACGCCGGAGTCTTCACGAATCCGCTTATTGGTGCCTGCCAGCATTTCATTGTTAAGAAAGTCAATCAGCTTCTTTGCCTGGGGGGTTCCCTCTTTCCACTCGATGCCCGCGTAAACGTCCTCGGTGTTCTCGCGGTAAATCACTATGTTCATGCGCTCGGGATGCTTTACCGGCGACGGAATGCCTTGGTAATACTTAACTGGACGAACGCAGGCATAGAGGTCGAGGAGCTGGCGCAAAGCGACGTTTAGCGAACGAATGCCCCCGCCAATCGGGGTCGTCAATGGACCCTTGATGCCGACGCGCAATTCGCGAAAGGCAGCGACCGTGTCATCGGGCAACCAGGTCTGGAAGCGGTCCATGGCTTTTTCGCCAGCGAAGACTTCGTACCAGGCGACCCGGCGTTTACCGTTATAGGCAATTTCAACTGCGGCATCGAATACCCGGACCGACGCTTTCCAGATGTCACGGCCGGTACCGTCGCCTTCGATGAAAGGAATGATGGGATTGTCGGGGATGACAAGCTTACCGTTTTCATAAGTGATCTTGGTCCCGCAGGAGGGCAAAGGAATTTCATTGTAAGAAGCCGCCACAAGGCACCTCAGGAGTATGGGTATAGAGTGACCGTAAGCTGCAAGCAGCCACGTGTCGGGACTAGGAAGCATTAGCAAAATCGGCGGCACGCCGGAAACCAAATCATTGGGCAAAAAAACTTGCGGCCCACACTCTGGAAATCTCCACCGCGTCCTGATCAGAAAGGCTTACCGGGTTCTCCCGAACCCTTTACGTTACCACCGCAGCCGGGGGGCTTCAATGAAATCCCGGATTACGTCATACCACGTTGGCGGTAGATGACCCTGGTCTGCCGCAGGACCTCGGACAGCCGCATCTCGGGATCGAAGCTGTCGTCGGCGCGCAGCACCCTCCACAGCAGCTTCTGGAGGGCGCGATGGGGGTGCTCGGCGACCGGCAGCCCTTTGCGCGCTCGTCCGCTCACCAGGCGCACCAGATGCTCGAGGGTACGCAGAAACAGGGCGCTCTGCGTGAGTTGGTCATATTCGTCGGTTTCCAGCAACCCATGCTCATGCAGCAGATTCAGCCGCTCCCGCAGATTCCCCGCGAGCCAGAGTTGATGCCGGGCCTGCAGCGAACCGGCCAGGTAGTCGAGGTCATAGCTTCCACCAGTGCCGGTCTTGAAGTTCGCGGTGGTCTCACTCCGTTCGAGCCGGGTGCGAACGTCCTTCAATTCCGAATCGAAATCAGGCCGAGTCGCGATCTCTGCAGTTCCCTTACGCACAGCCGCCAACGCGCGGTTGCCGACTTCACGATCGCCCGCGACATGGCGCAACTTGAGATAGGTTAACGCCTCCCAGGGCTTGGCCTCGTCGCGGAAGTATGCGGCCAGTTGGGTTGGGGTAACAATCAATTCGCCTTCGCGGCCGTGCGGGCGCAGGCGAGCGTCCACCGGAAACACGGTGCCATCGAGGGTGTATGCCGCCAGTGCATCCATCATGTGCGCCGCAACTCGGCGCATCTCCTCCTGCGCGCAGTCTTCGTCGCAAACAAACAGGACATCCGCGTCCGACAGGAGATCGAATTCGCGAGCGCCCAACCTTCCGAGCCCCATGACCGCGAATCCGGGAGGGGCGCCGGCGATGGCCAAGGCGGCCTGGATCGCAGCCTCAGCCGCGGCTGTGTTCTCGCTTAGCGACTCGAAGACTTCGCGCAACTGGAACAGATCGCGGGCGCCTGAGAGAAACACCCGGCGGCGGTAGTGCTTTCGCAAGATCGCACCGGCTTCGGAGCGATCGATCTTTTCTTGAGCGAGATAGGCAAACACCGGATCGGGTACAACGCTCTCGCTTCGCGAACCTTCGTCGAACAATTCGCCCACGCCCGAAGTTGGGAAGTCTTCAATTTGCGACAGCAGCGACACTTCCGCGGGATGACGAACCAGGATGTCGGTGAGATACTCGCTGAACTCAAAGATGGCGAGCGCCCGGTTCACCGCTTCGGGCGAGCGCAACACCGCGCCATAACGCTCCGAAGTAGTTCCCGCTGAGCTGAGGAAGCGATCGAGGTTGCGCCGTGCATGTTGCGACAGCTCGGCGTTACCGGCTATTTCCCGCAGCCGGGGAGAATCCACCGCCAGCCGTTGCATCATCTGGCTGTAGGAATTCTCGGGTGTCGCAGGAATCTCCGGATGCAACTGAAATTCCTGTTGCCCGTGCTGGTCCTGGCTTTGCTCCTGATAGATGATCCGTCGATAAATCTCCGCCACCGCCGACATGCGCCTTTGCACATGGGCCAGAAATTCTTCGGGGGTGGGAGCCGCCGTACCTTCCCTCGCGAGGCTTCGCGCCAACGCTTGCAACTCCCAACGCGATTCGGGCAACCGATGCGTCTGCTGGCCGTGGCGCAATTGCAGGCGGTGCTCCAGGTTGCGCAGGAACTCGTAAGCGTTGGTGAGGTTGTGAAAGTCTTTGCTGCCGATGTGTTCCTTGTCGTATAGCTTCTGCAGAGCGAACATCGTCCCCCGCGAACGCAGCCACGGTTCGCTTCCGCCATAGACACGCTGCAAACATTGCACCAGGAACTCGATATCGCGAATGCCACCACGGTCGAGCTTCACATCGATGCCGCCCTGGCCCGTCTGCTTCAGCAGGCGCCGGCGGCGGTGGCTTCCGATTTTCTCTCGCGAGGCGAGCGCCGTCTTGATGGCCAGGAAGTTCAGCTCGGGACGATAAACGAAGGGTTGCACCCGGCGCACAAACTCGCGCGCCAGCCCCAGATCGCCCGCGGAATGGCGCACCTTAATCATGGCCTGCAACTCCCAATCATGGGCCACATGGGAGTAATAGTGGATTGCATGGGGCAGCGGGACCGCGGGCTCGCCTTCGTTGCCCTGGGGACGCAAACGTAGATCGATGCGGAAGACCGGCCCCTCGCGAGTGTGGCGCGAGAGCAGTTCCGTGGTTTGCTGTGCCAGCCGGATGAAGTATTCCCGGTTGGGAATCTCCGCTCCCGGCGGTTCCACACCGCCGTCGTAGAGATACAGCAGATCAATGTCGGAACTGTAGTTCAGTTCGTTGCCACCGAGCTTGCCCAGAGACAGCACGGCAAAACGCGAATCGGTCACGCGACCTTCGGGGTCAAGCTGCTGGGGCGAGCCATAGCGGTGCTGCATTTGGGAATGAACTTCGCGTAGAGCTTCTTCGATCAACACATCCGAGAGAGCGGAGATCTCGGCGGTCGTTTCAGCCAGGGTTGCTATTCCAAGCACATCGCGCAACATGATGCGCACATACTCACGCTTCTTAAAACGTGCCAGCAGTACCGCCGTATCGGTTTCAAACGAGCGCGAGCGCATCCGGGCGAAGCTCTCCTGGAATTCTTCGCGCGAATGGGTGCGGTCCAGGCTCCTGTCGCGGACAAAGCCCTGAAACAGGTCGCTGTTGTGGATCAGCGTCTCGCCTAGCCAGGAGCTAACGGCGAACACCACGACAGCATAATGAATCAAAAACTGATGCTTCTCCAGCAGGGGCAACAAATCGGGCGAAGCCGATTCGGCCAACCGCTCAAACTGATTGACCGCCGCATCCGGATTTGGCGAGCTCGGAAGCAAAGCCGAGAGTGCCTCCTGAACTCCCGCAGGCACGAGTTGGCGAATGTGAGCGAGGTTTCGCCGGGCCGCTTCCGAATCGCGAAACTGCACGTTCGAGGGGAGTATTACGGAATCAGGTTGGGTGGTATTGGGCACGGTGTTCCAGCGGGATGACCAGATGCAGCGGTCGCGGCCCAGGCATCCAGCCGCAAAGATAGCACGGGAAACGGCACTGCTCAGGCGATTGCACAACACGAAAGGGTTGAACGGCGAGGTGCTTCCGCTCTTGTCCGCTCAGCCTCTGCGAGACTACTTCGCCGCTGCTCCGGTCAGCATGGTCAGCAGCATCACCACGTCCGTCCGCGCGTAGACCGCATGGGCAAGTTTGGCCTCCATGTACACCCACGAGCCGGCAGAAAGCTCTTTCACCTCGCCATCCAGGGTCACGCGGGCGTCACCCTGAAGAATCTCGACGATGGCTGGCACCGCCGCGGTGTGCTGGGATAGTTCCTGGCCGCCGGCAAAGCCAAAGAGCACAATTTTCACGTAGTCATCGCGATGAATAGTGCGGCTCAGGGTTCCATCCCGTGGAATTTCAACCTCTTTCAGCAGGTTTTCGACGACAGAAAACTTGGCCAATGGTCTCTCCTTGTTGCTTGAATTCGACTGCATCCATCATAAGACCTGACTGGTCGCTCCGCTCCGTCGAAAATCATTCACCACGGAGGCACGGAGGACACGGAGTCTTGATTTCTGCCGAGTTTTCTCCGTGATCTCCGTGATCTCTGTGGTAGATTTTTATTTTCATAGGGGCTCGCAGGCCCATTTGACACTCAGCATGACACCTTCAGGTTCAAGAATAATCCAGGCGAAGGCCCTCCCTACCCCAGCTACAACCGCTCTGCGGACGGATTGCGGATCGAGATCAGCTGTAGGGATAGAAGATGAAGAACAGCAGCGAGAGAGCGGTCAATACCCAGAGCCCAGGCTTCAACTGGTTCGCCTTTCCAGCAACCAACTTGCAAATGGGATAAAGCACGAAACCCGCGCAGATTCCGATGGCGATGTTGAAGGTGAAGGCCATCAGGCAGACCACCGCGAACGCGGGGATGGATTCGGTGTAGTCGGCGAAGTCAACGCGCACGATGGGCGCCAGCATGAACAGGCCAACGATGATCAGGGCGGGCCCGTAGGCTTGCGGCGGAATAGCGGCCACAAACGGGGAAAGGAACAGCGCCAGCAGAAAACAGGTTCCGGTAACGAAGACGGTAAACCCGGTGCGCCCGCCCGCCTCTATTCCGGTGGCCGACTCGAGGTAAGCGCCGGCGGTGGTGGTGCCCAGGACGGGAGCGAGGCTGGTTGTGATCGCGTCCACCAGCATAGGACGCTCGATCTGCGGCAACTGTCCGTCTTTGTCGAGGAAACCGGCGCGCGCCGAAAGCCCGATCAAGGTTCCCATGGTATCCACAAACGCCATAATGAAAATGGTGAGCACCACGGGGAAGGCGCGCCAGGTAAAGGCGCCGCGAAAATCCAGTTGCCACACAATCGGAGCGAGACTCGGCGGCATGCTGATCAGGCCGCGCGGCGGCGGGGCGATTCTAACAACGAACGCCACAATCGCGGTGATCACGATGCCCAGCAGGATCGCTCCGGGGACCTTTCGGATCACCAGGATGGCAATCAACACGAAGCCCAACATGGCTACTAGCGCGGAGGGCGAGGTCAGATGCCCTGCCTGCACCGGAGCACCCGGAACGCCGAGGGTGACCAAGCCAGTCTGGTTCAGTCCGATGAAGGTGAGAAACAGTCCGATTCCCACCGCGAAGCTGTAGCGCAGCGAGGTAGGCACGCCTTCCACCACCCACTGCCGCAGCCGCAGGATAGTCATCACGACGAACACCGCGCCGGCGATGAAGATCGCCGCCAGCGCCGTCTGCCAGCGGAAGCCCAAAAGCTTGCAAACCGTGAAGGCTATGAACGCGTTTTCGCCCATGTAAGGCGCTATGGCGAAAGGACGGTTGGCGTAAAACGCCATCAGGTAACAGCCGAACGCAGCCACCAGCACCGTCGCCACAAACGATGGACCTGCCGGAATTCCAGCCATGGAGAGAATGGCGGGATTGACTACCACAATGTAAGACATGGTGGTGAACGTCGTCAGCCCGGCGACCACCTCGCGTCCCAACGAGGTGCGATGACCATCGAAATCGAACCAGGCGTTCAGCCAGCTCAAGGGGCGCTCCAAAGACAATCAACTTCTGCGGTGATGCGAGCGACGATCATCGCGTCCGGCGGTGAGAATACCACGGCAGCGCGAAGGGGTGTTCGCGCACGGGTCGCGAGATTTGGGAGTGGTGGGCCCGGAGGGATTCGAACCCCCAACCAAGGGATTATGAGTCCCCTGCTCTACCATTGAGCTACAGGCCCTTTCAATGACTTACGGCTGCCGTCCCGGTAAGTGTAGCGGATACTGTAGCGGGTAGCAGTCGTTTGGCCTCAATTTCCACACTCACGCCGGACAGTTGCAACCGCTCGAAAGCTCGCTCTACTGCCTCAGGACTTGGATGCACGTACCGCTGTGACACTGTGATGCTGCTGTGACCGGCAATCTTCATGATGGTGAAGGCATCCACTCCTGACTCACCAAGCCTAGTCAGCATTGTATGGCGGAGTGAGTGAATCACAAAGTCTTTGCCAAGCCCCACGAGAGCACGGGCCTTCTGGTGAAGGTGATTGATCGAAGTCACCAGATAACGCCTACCTTCCCTGTTAGCAAACACTAACTCGCCAGAGGCTATTTGATGGCGGTTACGGAGCATCTCATTGGCTTTGTCTGTCAGTGGAAGGATTCGCCTTGCGTTCTTGCTCTTGCCGTCCCTCACGCGCAGGTAGCCAAAGCGCGAACCAGGCAGAGGGTCAAGCACCACGTCAGTCCATGGGAGACTGAGCGCTTCTCCAATGCGGAGTCCCGCTTCGAGCACAAGCAGAGCAATGTCCGCAAGTGGCTGCGCACAAGCTGCCAGGTACACTTCTTCGAGACTCCGTGACAGCACGAAATCCCGGATACGCTCTCCATTCAGCAGCCGAACCTTTGGAACACGGTTGATCTCTTTCCACTCATGGGCAAGCCTCAGCATCCGGCGAAGGGTGGCAAGCTCACGATTGACCGTTGCAGGACCTACAGAGGCGCGGCGGGCCACTACATAGCCTTCAATGATACCTTCGTCTATCCGATCAAGCCTTGCCCCTGCAATAAGCGGGTATTCGAGCAGCCGGTTGAGCTTGGCAGCATAGAAGGCAACCGTCTGAGGCTTGTTCTCATGGCGGGCTTCCACATGAGCAATAAACCGCTTGGCGAAGTCTAAGAACAGTGGAGCGGGCTTATGCTCTCGAATGCCTACTTCACCCTTTGCCAGTGCGGTACGGTGTGCCGCTTCAATCTGGCGGGCCGTGCGCGGGTTCCCTTGCTTCGTGCTCTCTTGAATGTGCTCACCGTTGAATAGGAAGTGATACCAGTAGACGTTACCGCGTTTGAAGATGCTCATGGTTTCCCCTTGTGACTCTTTCTCTTTTCTGTTTTGGGTGTCCGGCTGCGACGTACCGCTGCCAGGTGAGCGCACTCGGGGCAGCAGTATTGTTTCTCTCGCCTTCCCACACGAAACGGCGGTTCCGTGCAATCGTGGCGGGCACAGACCCGGAACTCCGCTCCCTGAAACAGATCCAGTTGGATGGTGGCGATCATGGCGTTCAGGCTCCGCATGGTTACTATGCGGGCGCTGGGGGCTTTCTCATCCCATTTGAATTCCATCGGAAGGGGCGCTAAGAGTTTTGCAACTTTTCTCGGGTCAAACCGTCCTCGAAATCCCCGCCATTTATTTTTATTCGTACCTCGGAGAAGCACCTCTCTCATCAATTCTTGCCACTCCGTAAACTCCTGCTTGCTGAGGCCAGACGTGCTGAAACTTCCAGCCATCAACATGAACCTTTCCCAGTCCTCCGGCGGCCACGTGAGAAATTTGTCACGCAACCCCCAAGGATCGAGCCGGACGTTTTCGTGGATGAATTGAGATGGTGCCGAGTCTGGGTCTCGCAGGTATGGGTTCAGCGAAACCTGCACCCGGTTCGCCGGGACTTTATAAAACTCCAGAGTGACCGGCAATGTGATTCGTCTCTGTGACATGTTCTGTGACTTGTGCATATCTCTGTCCCGGCTTACAGTCACAAATGTAGCGCAACGCTAGCGAGTTTGCAAGCGTTTCTTCAGAAATTTCAACACACGGGAAGAGAGGGGATTGTATGAGTGAAGATCGGCTGTTTTCGGTGAAGGGCGCAGCGGCCTACTTGGGCGGCCTGAGTCCGTACACGATTAGCGCGTGGCTGTCGCAGGGCAAGTTGCACCGAGTCAAGGTTGGCTCCCGAACCATGCTCAGGCAAAGTGATCTGGACAAACTCATCTCAGAGGGCGACGGCGGCAAGTCACCGGGACGGCCACGACCGGAGCAGCAGACGCGTCAGGACGAGGCTCAGAGCCTCGGAACATAGTGGAAGCCCACCCAAGATCGAATCGTCGCGCTCAGGGCATCCAGCGGCCTCAGGAGCACCTTTTTTGCGACAGCCTCGCCTGTAATGGATGGAAGCGGGGAGGAGCTTTATGACACTGACTGACCTTCTTCGCAGTCTGGAACAGGGCCGTTTCTATGGGACGCTTGAATTGCGGTACGAGAGCGGCCGCATTGTGTTGGCTAAACGATGTGAAAGTTTGAAACTCTCCGAACAGGACTATCGGAATAACCGGGGTGAAGCAGATGAGCATAAACGCTGACCAAGGCAGCAAGTTGTGGAGTGAGGTCGAAAGGGTTTTACTGGTGCATTACTATGAACCAGAGCTGCAAGGTGTACAAGCCCTATGTGCGGCCATTGCTGCACACAAGCTACGCGGGCAACCAGTCTGGCCTATGGTGGTAGCGCCTGCTGGTTCTATGAAAACAGACCTGTTGGCTGGGTTTGATGGCCTGCCTACCGTTCACCTCATTGACAGCATGACCCCAAACACATTTCTCAGTGGCCAGATCAAAGACGCAGCCCGCGAGAAGCGCCAAACCAGCTCAAGCCTCCTGCATCGCATTGGGGCAAGTGGATTCATTGTGTTCCCAGACTTCGGCACAGTTCTCAGCATGAACAAGACGCATAGAGGTTCTGTGCTGGCCGATATGCGGCGCATCTATGATGGTCATCTTCGTAAGGAATACGGCACGGATGATGATCGCCTAGAACATGAATGGAGGGGGCGCATCACCTGCGCAGTAGGTACTACAGATGCAGTTGACCGTCACTATGCTGTGTTCCAGGCGTTGGGTGAACGGTTTGTGATGATCCGGTGGGATAGACCAGATGGAGTTAAGGCAGCGATTGTGGCTATAAATCAGGATCGTGAGGCTTGCACAACAGAGCTACGGAAAGCCATTCATAGCTTGATATGTGGCTTGAGCACTCAGGAACCACGGCTTTCATCGCAGATGCAGTACAACATTGCGGCTCTTGCTGAATTTACAGTACGGGCAAGGACTCATATCTCCAGAAGCAGATACAACAAGGAAATTGAGTATGTTCCCGAACCAGAAGCTCCAACCCGTCTCGCGCAACAGCTTGCACAGCTTGCCAAAGGCTCGGCACTGGTAATGGAGCGTTCCGAGGTTGACGGTGATGACCTTGCTCTGGTAAGGCGTGTGGCGTTCGACTGTATTCCCACCGCACGGCGAAAGCTCTTAGATGCTTTGATAAGTGGCGAAAAGGGAACAGGTGCCGCAAGCACGATCTCCTATGCAAAGCAGGAATTGAAAGAGCTTGGATTACTCAATACAGGACACCTATCCAGCTTAGCTCTTGAGCTGCTGCGTCAGGCAGGTGTTTTGTGAAATTCACACAAAGTACCCCCCTATCAACTTCACGCAAAGTAATCCCCCCTGTATATACCCCTTCTTCCTCTCCGCGTTCGGGGGGGAGTTTGTGTGAAATACGGAATGGAGGCACGATGAAACACGACATCCACGAAGCCTATCTCGCTATGGCAAAGGCTGGGTATCGGCCCGCAGCGCCGGGTGATGGATTCGGCAGCATTTCATTGACGCGGAAGCAACTGGCTGATCCTGCCCAGCTGGAACGAGAAGCGGCCAGTTATGATGCCACCAAGCTACTCCGAATGGCATTGGCGCAGATTGAAGGAGAAACACACGATGGCTGAACTGTACGTGCAATTGAACAGTGAAAGGAGCAACACACATGAGTGATACGCAACCGAAAGCGCCCGAACAATTGACAGTGAATGAACAAGGCGGCTGGGAGTATCCCAGCGGGTCAAGCAGTGGCTATGTGGAGGTCGAACTGCCCACCTTGCCCGGAAGCCTAAACCCGACCGAACGGTTGCATGTGCGGGAGTTTGGCGTGCATGTGTCCGATAAAATTGAGCGCTCCTTCAACAAGGGGTACATGCGGACAGGTCCACAGCAAGGCCCACATCAAGTGCTCGCTCACTATGCTGCAGTGGCGAGGGGTGCCCAGCTAATGGATGACCAAGCACTCAAGAGGCTGGAGAGTTTAGCTAGTGAGTTTGAGAAGGAACCACTGAGGCCAGAGTATTTCGAGATGGTGATCAAACCCTACTTAGTCAGTCTAAAGCCGAGAAGGAGATAAAGTATGCGCCCACAGCGGACTGCGGAAACCCTGGAGGAGACACGCACGCGACTCCAGAGGCAGATAAATGCGTTACGCCAGAAAAGAAATGTTTATGCTGGCTATGGTGATGTAGCAAGCGGAGATAGATTGCTCAGTGCCATTGCCTTACTCGAAGAGCAGTTGCAGCAGACACACAGGCCGGGTAGGAAGCCCGCAACCACAACACAGAGAGAGGAGATAACCAATGACTGACAACCTAGCAAGTGGCACTAATGCTGAGACAGTTGCAAGTTGCAAAGAGGATATTCCACAGATGTTGGCCGATGCCATAACAGGGATGTTCGACTCTACCTTGGGGCAACTGATAGCACTGCGGGAATCAGTTTATGCCAGCGCAATCGAAGCCCTAAATAATGAGTTAGAGGCATTGGCAAAGGAGCATGGGCAACTAGAAGAGGATATCAGGGCCATTGAAGTTGTCTTACCTTCAAAGGAGCGCCTAACCCGTCACGAAGCAGACGAGCTATTGTTAAGTGGTAAGCCAGATGCCGCACGGGACAAGCTTGCCGAACTAGAGGTGTTCAAAAGTAGGTTCGTGGTAATGCGAGGGCAGTTAGGTGTCATCCATGACCGCTTCCAAAGCATCAACCAAGAGAAGCGCGATATTGCTAAGCAGGTGTTCGAGGACTGGCTTAAAGTAGTCCGGCCCGTTGTCAGAGCATCCGAACATGGGTTACTTATCACATTGCTGAATGGCTTGGAGGAGTCATTTTACCAGTTCCAAGCGAGTACCGGCACGGGCACATCGGACAACAGGCAACGGCCTTTACTCAATCAAGGCCACTTCTCCAGCTTGACTGCCGATGGGCGATCCGCAGAGTGGGCTGCCGGTCACCACTGGTATGCATAGGCAGCTCAATGAGGCACTAGGAGCGTAGAGGTAATACGTGAGTAGGAGCACACCAGTGCTCCGTACGAACGCCTAGAGCAGCATGACAACCGGCGCAGCCGCTGCCGTCACAGAGGGCGACAGCGTGAGGGGGTACAGGCATGAGCGATTCAACATGGCATAGCACAATAGCCTCTGCACCGGATAGCAAGCACGAGGCACAGGGCACAGTCCTACCGCCTGCATCAGCACCAGCACCGGTGCCAAAGCGCAACCACAACCGCTCGCCACAAAGTACGTGCAAGGGCCGGTTGCCACTTACAACTGCACAAAAGCAAGAGGCTGTTGTGCTGGCAGCCGCAGGGTACGCACCAAGCAGGGTTGCAAAGACAATGGGAAAGAGCCGCCTTATGGTTAAGCGCCACTTGGAAGCACCAGAGACTATAGCTATGGTCAGAGATGAGCAGGCCGAACTTGTGGAACTGTACCGCACCAAGGCACGAGACTGCGTAGTTGCAATTGATGATGACAAGATAGCCAAAGCATCTGCATTGCAGCTTGCCACGAGCAGTGGCATTCTACTGGACAAGTCACTCTTATTGAGTGGGAAGCCCACACAGAATGTGGCTGTGATCGTGCAAGTGCTTGATATGCTCAGCGTCCGAAATGATGAAGAAATCGAACGTCAGTATCAAGCGGACCATGCACGTCTTTTAGCGGAAAAATAGCCGAGCCAAGGCGTCGCAGGCAGTTTAAGAGCGGTGCACGAGCGTACGCCGGCGCGGGGGCGTTGCGATAATTCAAGACGAAGGTCCGCCAGATTAAGCTCTCTGAAGCTGCTAGTTCTTGGGTTCTGGTGAGCCTTCATCCTGACCCTGCTTTAATAACAGTCCGGGTTTGCCGATATGGGGAGTCAACTTGCTTTTCCAACCCCTCGGGTGAAAAAGAGTGTTTCCCCCGCTGGTCAGCACGTCTGTGGCTTTTTCATCCCACAAGATATGCCCCGTAGCGTCAAAGCACCGAAAATAAACTGTAGCAGCCCGGGAGGACATACCTGGTTCTACTTTTATGTACAACAGACTGTCGGCACCTGTCTTAGGTAACATCTCGATAAGGGAAGACATAGGCATATAGCCAGTTTCTTTGGTATGTGTAACCCTTTGTAACCCATAATTGGCAATTTTGACGCCACCGCTACCCAGTATGTCGAGAACTTCCATATAGATCCCTTCAAACGCAACAGAACCGTACCCGGCAACCCAAACGCCTCGGTGTTTTTCAGCCTGAGTTTTCAGCGTATCAAAGGCTTTCGGGTTCGATACAGTTAAGGTGTCCAACTTTCCACGCACGTAATTAATCGGTATTGCGAAATTCAGGTTCTCACCATTTACCAACTTGAAAGACATAACTCCTATTGCATCTCCGCTCCGATTCAGCAGTGGTCCGCCGCTACTTCCGTGGCTTGCTGCCGCTGATGTCTGAAGGACGCGGACGCCATTATCTAGGCGGATGCCGCTAATCAAGCCACTGGATACCGTCTGCTCAAGTCCCTGCGGCGCGCCGACCAGTAGCACCTCATCTCCCAGTTGCATGTTGTTAGAGTTGCCCAGCGGTATTGTCGGAAGATCAACCGCTTCAATCTTGAGGAATGCAAGATCATTGATGGGGTCCGAACTGAGGAGATACACGTTACTGTACACCTCCCCCGATGGGAGTTTGACCGCCATTGCTTTAGCATTGGCCACGACGTGGTAATTTGTAACTATGATCCCATCAGGCTTGATAATGAAGCCACTGGCTAACGCCTCATCAGTTTCTACGACCACAACCGCAGGTCGAATATGCGCAACGATTTCAGCCCACTCAGTCGCCCTATTCTCGGTTGTGGATTGCGGACGTGCAATCGGGCTTTCATCGGATGGTTTATGGGGTAACCCTTGAGCGTTTATATCGACGGCGCAGATCACGGCAAGGAAAGCGACTGCCAGCGAACGATGCATCCCTTCTCTCAGGTTCATCGTGCTCTCCAAGGTCCCGTCAATGCCAGATTATACACTTTGGTTTGGCGCTGCTGATCTATCCCGCGAACAGGAACGGGCGCGGAAGTGGTTCGAGGCGCATCAGGCGAAGCCACAATGACGGAAGCGGCGGAAGGCGGCCCAGGACGTTTCCCGCCATGCAATACCCTTACCCGATCCCCAGCGATGCGCCTGAGGGCAAATGCGGGCACAGGGCGGTGCACCTGCGGGCATCCTGGCACGTCTCAGGGCATCCTGAGAGGCCCTTTTAGTGGGAAAATTGGGTGTGGGGGATGGTACACCGTGGAGGGGGTGGGTGCCTGATGGGGGGCATGGGGGCGAGAATAAGCATTCTTACTGGACTGTAGCGGATACTGTAGCGACTACCTGCATAAATAGGCTTAGACGGGCTTAGTTGCAAGTTGCGTAAGTCCTTGAATAACCAAGCGTGTCTAAGTGGCGCTAAGTGACCCGTCTAAGATTATGAGTCCCCTGCTCTACCATTGAGCTACAGGCCCGTTTTCGACGTCGGCTTCCTCATTGTAAACGGGTCTGTCCCCGCCTCGCGAAAGGAAGCAAGGAAACTGTGTGAGGGGATGAAGAAGCTCCAGGGAAGGAAGTCAGTACTGCAAGGCGGGCGAGGGTGGAATATGGGGATGGCGGTTGAAAACCTAGGAGACCAGTGAGCTTCCCGCGCCTGTCCTACAGGGAACCGGCTGGCCAACGCGGGCTCGCCCTAGTGGAATGCCTTGCGTATCCCAACGCTCGTCGGCCACCAGGTGAGTTGCACAGAGCTGGTGAAATCTGTTTGCCGGGTGGGGGCCAGCACTGGCACCCACCATGTCTCGTACTGTAGGAAAGACTTGATCTCGAGATCTTTGCGCACGCGCAGCATGGCAGAAACGTTCCAGTCCCATTGCGTACTTCCGCCGGGGATGAAGTCGTTGGCGATCTTGCTGTTCCGGACCCCTACTTGAATGCTGCTCTGGGGGCTCAGGTGGTACGTACTCCACGCCTGATAACCCTTTCCCTCGCGGCCAATCCAATTTCCCATCAGGAACTTATTGTTGAGGTAGAGGTCGTGGTATATGACCTCCCAGTATATAAAGTGCCCGCCTTTGCTATCTGGGCTGGGAGGGTCCGTATAAACCGCTTCGGCGCGGAAGTCCAGTTTGGGGAGGCCGGGGAAATGCGTGAGATAGATTCCAGGGTTGACGGCAGATCGCTGAGGGGCGCTGACCGGGGAGACGTCGTCGTGTACCAGCGAATCGCTATACAAGGTTAGCCAACGGCGCACAAAGGGCAGCCTGTAGGAGAAATCGAAGCTGGCGTGACGTGCTCCAGGATCCTTGCGCGAGAACTTGTACACAGGGAGGACGTCGTTGATGCTGGTGAAGCTATTCCAAAACGAACCGAAGGTGATCGGTACGTGTCCTTGGCCGCCGAACACGTCGTTGCGAGTAAATCCGAACTCAAGGTTTTCGGTTGGCTTAAAGCTGACCTTCTGTCCGAAGAAGTACGGCCCCACGGGAAACTGATGGCCCGCGAGCGCTCCGAAGTAGTTGGACGTCTCGAAGGGCCCCAGAACCTTTGACAACCCCGGAACGTTGGTCGGTTCGGTGCGGTTGATTTGCAGCATCCAGAAGGGGGCGGCGTTGTTGCTCATCAACAAGGCGCCGCTTTCGCCCGGTCCCCACCACATGCTTTGTTTGCCTACCGAAAAATCCAAGCCTCCGTATTTTACGGAGGCATAGGTATCCAACAACCGAAACTGATTCGCGGAGATCGGCGTCGGCGGTTGCAGAGGATTTAGATCGACATTCGCGATCACCTGCCGAACCGACAGCGGATATCCCGGGATCGTGGACGCGTACTGGTACTCCCCATCGACGTAGAACGCAAACCGGCCGTCATTGGCGCTGGCGCTGAACCCCGTGATGTTGTTGACGCCCGACCAGTACGGGCGGCCATAATCATTGATCAGCGTCTGGCCGAAATGATAGCTGTCGTTCACCGGCGTTCCGGCAATGCCCATCACCCGCGTGTAGACCGAATCCAGTCGGATCGACTCCACCGGTCTGCCATCCCAAGCCGCCAGTTCATCCGCGAATTCCGCATCGAGAGTTTTCTGAAAGCGCAGTACCTCCGGCGGAAGGTCCGTGTGGTATTCGACGTTCTTATGCATTTCGATCAGCATGTGAGCGCAGGACATTCGCGTCCAAGGCCGCAGGCCCATGAAAGCGGTGTTGATGTATCCGCGGGCGATCAGGCTCTCCATCGCAGGATAAATCCAACTGTCCAGCGGAACGTAGGTGCTGCCGATGTTGCCGGGGCGGGGCGCCGATGTCTGTTCCGCCACGATCTTCAGATCGTCATCGAGGCTGGCATTGTGCCGTGTTTTATAAATGTGCCGGCCGATTTGATAGCCGAGCAGCCCTCCCACGAACACGTCCGAAAGGAAATGCTCTTCCGATGCAGCCCGGGCCAGACTGACTCCCAGCGCCAGCCCGTAGGCCCCAAACTCAGCCACGGGATGGGGATACTCCTGCGCGACCACCGCTGCGAATGCCCAGGTCACGGCGGAATGGTCCGATGGGAACGACGTCCCGCCGTGAAAGAAGACATTTTGGAAGTTCGACGGAATTGGCCGTTCGCGTCCCGTGGCGAACTTCATTGCATAGTCAACCCCGATAGCATTGATCATCGCTTCTGTCGCCAGCACACCGGTTTCTCGCGCGCGCTCATTATGGGTCAGATGCCCCCAGATATACATAGCTCCGGTCATCCCGGCCGCTGACGCCACTCCCGCATCCGAAGCGACTTTGAGCAAGTGCAGATTGTCCAGGCGCATGGCATAGGAACTTTGGGGATCCGTAACGAAAAGGCCGGTCGCAATGCCGCTCATGGGAACCAGCCACTTGGCATCGGCGGGCTTCAGGTGGAATGGACTGGTCCAGATGTCCTTTTGATCTTCGGCCAAATGTCGCAGGAAGTTCGACTCGTTAGGATGGGGAATGGAACCATCAACCGGGACAGCGGTGGCTTGAGAGGGAGATGCGTTTCCGCCTGCCTGAGCTGCTGGCTGCTGGGCGTGCACAGGAGGGGACGCGCAGGAACTCCACAGAATCAGAGCGAACACGAGCTTAGTCAGGGAGTTCGTCAAGAGAGCCCTCTGGCGTCACATATGCGCCTTGGGCGAGGTGAGAGCAGCGCCATCAATTGAGTCTGAGTCTCCAGAGACCGCGTCGCAACTTCGCCGTCGCTATTCGCAACACTCTCTCTCCGCCTTCGTTCAAGCGGAAGGTGCGTAGTAGCGGAATATGCGTGTCAGCGCAGTGGCAATGTCGTCCACATCCTGCTCGGTGGTAGCGGACGAGAGCGGCAGTGAAAGGGTTCGTTCTCCCACAAACGCCGCATTGGGGAAATCCGAGTCGGCAAATCCAAACTGCTGCCGGTAATAAGGGTGCTGGTGCACAGGAACGTAGTGGATGCCAACGCCAATGTTCTCCGCATCCAGCGCAGCGATGATCGTCTGCCGGTCAACCCCAAGCTCCTCCAAAACCAGCAGCGGCGTGAACAAATGGTAGGCGTGCCGTGAGTCCTGGGCAGCTGGCGGAGGCAGCAACAGGGGAAGCTCCTTCAGGCGCTCGGTGTAGGCCAGCCAGATTTGCTTTCGTTGCCGCCAACGCTCCTCGATAGTCTCAAGTTGCGGCAAGCCCAGGGATGCAGCCAGGTCAGTCATGTTGTACTTAAAACCCGCCGCTATGACTTCATAGCCAGTAGGACCACCGACAAACCGGCTCCACGCGTCAGCCGTCATGCCGTGCAAGGACAGCACTTTCACGCGCTCGTATACCTGCCGGTCGCGAGTAATCACCATTCCGCCATCGCCGGTGGTTATGTTCTTGGTGGGATAAAAGCTGAAGCAGCCCGCATCGCCCATCAGCCCCGCCGGGACCCCGTGATGTGTGGCTTCGATGGCGTGCGCACAGTCCTCGATAATGCGCAGGCCGTGACGGCGAGCAACGTCGAGAATTGAGTCCATTTCACAGCAGCGGCCGCACATGTGGACGACCAGTATGGCCTTGCTGCGGGGAGTAATCCGTTGCTCGATTTGCGCGGGGTCGATGTTGAAGGTCGACCGACTGCAGTCCACCAAGACTGGCTTCGCTCCCGTGTGCACAATGGAGTGAATGGTGGAGCAGAAGGTCATGGCTGGAGCAATCACTTCATCGCCAGCTCCGATCCCCAGGGCGAGCAACGCGAGATGAATGGCAGCCGTGCCGCTGCTTACCCCGACGGCGTAGGGTGCGCCTTTGTAGCGCGCAAACTCCTGTTCGAAGCGCTCGACCCTTCCGCCCAGCCCGATCCAATTGCTGCGCAGACATTCGGTCACCGATGCGATCTCGGCCTCGCCAATTACTGGCGCCCCGAAGATCAGCCTCCGGTCACGCGCACGGATGGGCTCGCCACCCGCGATCGCCGGAGGGCCGTTGGGTTCTTGAACTGGATGCGATTGTCCGCTGGCCAGCGGAGCGCGCTTCATAAGATTCAGTCTTGAAGTTCCAAGTGTGAGTTGATTGTAACCGATTCAATTATCTTTGCGACGGAGGGTGTCGTCTCAGTTTGCATTGTCATAACTGTCATAATAGATATTTCGGGTAGAGCGGGCCTTCAGTCCCGCGTCAAGGATTTTTTCGATAGCGGAGCCCCGTAGGGGCGACACTGGAAAAATGCGGATGTGCCGTGCCTACGGCACTCGGATTCTTAACGGTGGCGTCAACGCGGGCCTGAAGGCCCGCCCTACCGACATAAAGCCTGTTCCACTCTATGCCCTTCACTGTATCCCACGTCGCCGCGGTACTGCCCTTGCGCAGACTAAACCTGGTGTGGTCGGCGCTCGTGGTAGGCAGCATGGCTCCAGATTTACCGTACATTGTTGGAACCACCGACTATCGGAGCTTCGGCCACCAGTTCCCCGGTGTTATCGAGTTCACCCTTCCAGCCTCCATCTTCGCGCTTTGGGTGTTTCACACCGCCATCAAACGGCCCGCCGCAACGTTGTTGCCCAGCGGCATGCAGCAGAGATTACGCGGCCAACTCGGAGACTTCAAGTTCGGCGGGCCTACCCGTTTCGTGGCTATCTTGTTTTCCCTGGCGCTGGGTATCGCCACGCACCTGGTCTGGGATGCGTTTACCCACCCGTTCTCCTGGCCATGGCGGCGATGGGTTTGGCTGCAGAGGTGGGTCAAAGTCCCGGTGGCCGGGCTAAGGCCGATGTACATGGTTCTGCAGTACGCGAGTACGGTGATTGGACTGGTTGCGCTCGGGATCTGGGTCCTGTTTTGGTATCGCAATACGGCGCCCGTGCCCGCGGCTGGCGCGGCGACCGCCAAGTCCGGCCCACTGATTGCTCTTACGATGGTTGCGGCGGCCACCGTCGCCGCACTCATACGTGCTTGGCTGGCGATCGGCATGCCGAAGAGTCTGGACATGGCGGATTCCTTCCTGCTGGTCTTCGGGGTTACGGGTATCGCCCTCGTTTTTTGGGAAGTACTTATTTACTGCGTGCTGATTTCGTCCCACCAAACCTGGACGATCAGCTAAGCTCGGGGTGTAGCGGCTGCGGAAAAAGTCCGAGAAGCAAGGCTGTCGTCGCCTGAGGCCGACTCAGAACCGATAAAAATAAACAGCTTGAACGCGGGCCTGAAGGCCCGCACTACCCGAACCTCGCTTTTTTTAGCAGCAGTTGTAGCCATCGAGATTGTCCATGCCCTCTGTCAGCGTCATCATGAACGTTCGCAATGGAGCTTCCACCCTCCGCGAAGCCCTGGAAAGCGTGATGACACAGACCTTCCATGACTGGGAACTAATTGTTTGGGATGACCGATCCACCGACGACAGTGCGCGAATCATAGCCGAGTACAAGGACCCAAGAATCCGCCACTTCCAATCGCCGGAGGAGACGTCGCTAGGCAAGGCCAGAGATAATGCCATTCGCCAGTCGAGTGGAGAGTGGGTAGCTTTTCTCGATCAAGACGACATTTGGCTGCCCCGCAAATTGGAAAAGCAGATGGCCTTGGCAGACAACAGCGCCGGCCTGATCTATGGGCGGACTGTCAGGTTCTATCCCAGCGGGCTGGAGCGCGATTACGATCAGGCGCACGAGTTCAAACTCCTGCCTGAAGGCGACATTTTCAACCGGCTCTTCACCGATTCCTGTTTCATCGCCATGAGTTCGGCTGTGTTTCGACGTGCAGCGGTAGAAACCATCGGCGGAATACCGGACGCAATTCAGATCATCCCGGACTACTGGCTCTACGTCGCCGTCACCCGGCGATACCCGGCGCGGGCTGTGCAGGAAGTGGTCTGCCGCTATCGCATGCACGCTGCCAACATGTCGCGGCTAACCGCGCTCAAGATGAATCAGGAAGTGCTCTGGCTGATTGACCAATGGGCCGATGACCTCGATCCGTGGACCGTCGCGCTCTGCCGCAAGAGGCACTTCACCGCCATCGCGCTGGAGGAGATGCGGAAGCCCGAAACCGCTGCCCGAGGACTTGCTCGCCTGTTCACGCAAGGCTCGATCGCTTCGCAGTTGGCGCGGCCGTTTATGTTCGCGTTTCACATCATCCGCCGGAATCTCCGCCGTCCCTACTGGCGGAGCTTAGGCGATCCTAAGTGAGAAATGTGCCGTCCCTACGGGACTCGTTCATTTTTCCTACGCTTACCCAGGGCTTAACCACCCCAACTCGCGCAAAAACGGCGCGCGTTGGGGACCCCGGTACGCCCTGGGCTAATATTGTTTCGCCCTGCGGGCTCGCATTTGCGCAAGCCTTCCACCGTGCCAACTCAAAACGAGTTCTCATACATGCTCTTTAAACCCTGGCTGCTTCGAAATAAATGTTTCGTCTCAAGCCCACACCGGGCTGGTCTCCGCTGCATCGCTTGCCGGCGCGCTTGATAACACTTTGTTCCTCAGTACGAAAACCAGCAGCACCGAAAACAGCAAGGCATAGGACACCACGGTTGCCCAGGCGGCAGCATTAGCTTGGAAACGTGGAATGAATACCAGGTTTAAGAACACGTTGGCGCCTGCGGCTGCCCCCAGGGAATACAGTACGGGCCGTTCGTAGCCCCGGCTCACCAGCACGGTCCAGATCAGCGAGAAGCAGAAGTCAATGGGCAATGCGATGAGCAGAATCCGGAAGAGCCCTGCCGCGCCCAAAGTCGATCCGTAGATGATGGTCAGAATCTGCGGAGCGAGTAGGCCAATGCCCAGCGCAGCGGCCGACGCAACAATTGCCAGCCCGGCCAATGCGATCAGCAGAGCTCTGTGGGCCTGCGGGCCAGCTTCCACTTGCGCCAGGTAAGGATAGAGCGCGTCCGTCAGCAGCCAGAACCCCATGAAGATGATGTAGAGCGGTTTGCAAGCTGCACTGTAGCGGCCCACTTCAGCGGTGCTGGTCATCGCTCCCAGCAGCAGGATGTCGGCATTCATGAACACCAGGTTCAAGAGATTCGACACTCCGAGCGTTGCCACTCGAGATGGGCGTAGTTCCTCGGCAGCAGCCCTGATTTCATCCGAGGTCACACCGGTTTGGAGTTTCTTCCAACGGAGCCGCCACATCATCCACAAGAACCCGGCCCCTGCCAGCGCGCTCAAGATGTTCGCGCCCGAGATCGACGCAATCGGCCGCATTATAAGATGCATGGCTGCGATGGCCATCGCTACGTAGAGAATGCTGACTCCGCTCCGCCAGATGGACAACACGCCAAAGTAGCCAAGCCCCCACGCCACCCAATCGAGCGCGAAGGCATACGGGATCACAGCCAGGTCGAACACCAGTACACAAGCGCGCGCGGCCGGTGGTACAGGGCCCAGGAGCGCATACATCCCACCCAACACAATGGCGATCGCGGTAAGCGCCGCACGCCGTTTCAGGACGAATGGGACCACGAATGTTACCAGCGCATGGTTGCGTGCCAGCACCCGTGCGCCGATCAGCTTCAGGCCCTGGTCGGAACACTCCATGACGTAGCCGGCAACGGTCTGCGCGAGGGCCACAATCCCCAGAATCTCCACCCCAAAGCGGCGCGACACGTAAGCGAACAACGCAAACGTGGCCATCCTCCCGAACACCTCGCCGGTAGCCAGCCTGGCGAACGAGACGAAAACGTTTCTGATCTTCATCAAGGGGCGCGGATCTCGAGTGGCAGGCCTGTCCTACAGTGCTCTGCTGGCTAACTGTCTCAGCTATACTTCGAGCCTGAAGAGTCTGTGCGAGAACCTCTGCCGTCCCTACGGGACCCAGATCGCTTTTTCACTGTACCCAGCACTCCGCCTGCGGCTGCGTGCTGGGCTAAACTGGGCCGCCCCTGCGGGGCTGGTTTTGTAGCAGTTTGTTCCACCGTCGCAGACCAGGCGTAGTTCTCAAACACGCTCTCAAGGCCAGCGATACTCTTATGCCCCGGGTCAGCATCATCATGAACGTTCGCAACGGTGCTTCGTTTCTCCGCGAGGCCCTGGACAGCGTAGTTGCGCAAACCTTCCAGGACTGGGAAGTCATTCTATGGGATGACCGCTCCACCGACGACAGCTCCAGAATCGTTGCTGAGTATCAGGATCAACGGATTCGCTATTTTCTTTCCCCGGAAGACACGCCGTTAGGTGAGGCCAGGAACAGCGCCATCCGCCAAGCCAAGGGACAGTGGCTGGCCTTTCTCGATCAAGACGACGTCTGGCTGATTGGAAAATTGCAACAGCAGATGGCCTTAGCGGACGACCACACTGGCATCATCTACGGGCGCGCCATTCAGTTCTATCCCACCGGGGAACAGCGGGACTACGATTACGCGCATGAATTTCAGCCCTTGCCCGAAGGCGACATCTTCTCCCAACTCTTCACCGACGCTTGCTTCATCGCCATGAGTTCGGCAGTGCTTCGCCGCTCAGCCGTGGAAGAGGTTGGCCCTGTTCCCGAAACGATTCAAAGCGTTCCGGATTACTACCTCTATGTCGCAGTGGCGCGAAGGTATCCGGCACGGGCCGTGCAGGAAGTTGTTTGCCGTTATCGCATGCACGCCGGCAGCATGTCGCAGTCAAAACGGCACCGGCTTTACGAGGAACCGCTCTTAATCGTCAATCAGTGGGCAGAGCAGCTTGATCCACGGATTGTCGCGTATCGCCGGATGACGTACTCCACTGGGCTGGCGCTGGAGGAGATGCGAAGCCTGAAGACCGCTCGCACCGGGTTTGTGCGAATGCTCACGGAGGNNTCTGTCATTTGGTTGATGTCGCGGCCGTTTGTGCGTGCCTACCGCGCTATCCGGCGGAAAGTACACCGCCCCTATTGGCTGCGCACGGACTTCGCGTCTGCTCGGGACTGAGAAAAAGAAGCGCACGTGGCCTCTTCGAGGCCTTTACCCTTTGCTCCGCGTGCGCCCGGTTCGAGCAGGAGTGCGGCCTGTGCGGCTATTTCTTTTTTGGGAGCGCCGGGTCCTTTGATAACCCGCTTATCGGAGCTCAAGTAATATCCCAATACCTTGGTGCAGTAACGGGCCCGAACTCCGAAGCGCACAATCGCCTTTGTCAACCAGCTCTTCCCGAAGTAGTCGTAGGCGTCGCTGAAATCGATCAGTCCCTGACATTGCTCGCGAAGCGCCCTGAGCACATCTTGGCTGGCGGTCTTACCGCCAAAGTGGATCACTGCCGCACAGGGAGTGTAGAACAGCTTGTACCCTTTCCGGTTCAGGGTGTAGTTGTAGGCCAGATCAGGCATGGCCCAGCGAAAGCGCTCGTCCAACAGGCCGATGGTTTCCCAGGTGGAGCGGCGAATCACGTACACCGATGTACCGATACTCTCCACTGGCTGTGACTTCGAATAATCGAAATCGGTATTGTAGTAACGGTTCATCAACTTGCTTCTGGGGAACAGCTTGTGCCAATTGAGGGTCTGAAGAAAGAAGACACCCAAGCTCGCGAAGCTGCGAATGTGGTGCTGGACGCTGCCGTCGGGATTAAGCAGCTTTGGACCGCACACCGCGACCTCGGGATGTTCGTCCATGAACCCTACTAGCGGTTCAAGCGCGTTCTCGATCATTAATGTATCGCTGTCCAGCAGGCATACATAACGCCCGCGCGACCTGCGAATGCCCTGATTTGCGCTCTTCGCATACGACTCGTTCATGGAGTTCCTGATCAAAATCACGTCGGGAAAGCGTCTGGCCACCATATCGGCGCTTCCATCCGGAGAGTTGCCGTCAACACATATGACTTCAAACGTGATCCCGTCGGTGTGCCGGTAAATCGAGTCGAGACAGTTTTGCAGCAGATCTCGAGTGTTGTAGCTGGGAATGATGACCGTAAGATCGAGAAGGGGCTCTGTCATTCTGACTTCCATGCTGATGATGGTCCTTCCCTCGCCGGAACACCGAAAACAGTTTGGCTGGGTTCCACTGAGTTGAGGATAACGGAATTCGCGCCGATGGTCACGTTGTCGTTGGCATGAATACCTTCACGACGTCTGCAACCGCTTTCCATCCTGAAGTTATTCCTGATTCGGGGTTGTTGGCGGGCATTCATCCTCACTTGTCCACCACAAGTCGAAGCTCTTCTCCAATTTGTCTTCCGGCCTTCAGATTGGCCAGTTCGACAAGAATCATCAAGCATGCCCGAAGGTTGATACCAATGGTCCCGTCGCTCCTGGCGGTAAAGTGTCCATTGCGACCGATAAGCTCGCTGGCGCCATAGGCAAATGGCGCTCCTAAGACCGTGAAACATTTCAGTGGGTTGTTGAACCGTGACCGGCGAACGACCTCGGTCAATGTGTTGACCCCAAAAAGATACAAATGGCGCGGCGGATCGAGGTGGACCCAATGTTTCCCAAACTTCCGATGAAATTGACTGTCGACATTGGGTGTGGCCAGGATCAGACGCCCGCCCGGCTTAAGGACACGATGGCACTCCTGCAGCACCCCAATTGGATCGGAAAGGTGCTCGACCACGTGACTCACCACGATAGCGTCGAATTGCTCTGCTGCGTAGTCCTGGCTAACCAGCGACCCGAGGTGGACATTTAATCCTCGACGGCGAGCAAATTCGACGCTGGCGGGATCAAAATCTACTCCTTCAGCGTTCCATTCCCGGTCCTGAGCAGCGCGGATGAGATCGCCGTCTCCACATCCCAGATCCAGCAACCTGCCCGGCTTTCCTGCCGGCAAATCGGCAACTAACGGTGGAAGTATAAAACTGGCCAGACGATGGAATCCCTTGAGAACCAGGCCGAGTTCGTGCCTCTCCGCGCCTGTCACGGGGAAATATCCGAACTTCACAAACCATCGCAGCCGAGCCTCAAGACTGGCCTCTCCCTGGGCGTGTTTCGGAGCGCCCTCGTGGGTATAGTACGACTCATACAGCTTGCCCAGGTCCGACTCCACAGGGCACGGATCCAGCCACAAGAGTTGACATTGGGTATTGCTGCAACGCTGGATGTTCCAAACACCGGGCGTGTCGAACAAACGGTCTGCCAATCCTTGGTACAGCCGGGCCCCAGGTTGTCCACACAGATAACAGCTTGGTCGCGGAGTCGATCGAATGCTCCTGGGCTGCATGCGTTCTATTGGCACTGGCGATACAAGTCCAGCGTCTGCTCTCCGCACTTTTGCCAATTGTATTCAGCGGCCACCTGCCTGCCCCTTTCGACGGCTTGTTTACGGCGGTCGTCATCCTGGACGGCCCGCAGCAACGCGCTATTGAATGACTCCTGGTCGCCAGGGTCGAAATAGAAGGGGGCGTCATGGCAGATTTCGGGAACGGAGGACCGATTGGTCGCCAGGACCGGACACCCCAGCATCATGGCTTCCAGCGGAGGAAAGCCAAATCCCTCACTCCACGATGGATAAACGAACAGCGTCGCTCCGGCATAAGCTTCGGCGAGCAATCCATCGGAGACCCTGGGCACAATGATGACGCTAGCGCTCATCTTCCATTTGGCAATCAGGTCTTTTTCGTCCGCCGTTAGCGGACCGCCGCCGAGTGCCAGCAAGTCCATCGAGTCCTTAAGCCCAGTTTCGTGAAAGGCCTGCAGCAGGCCATTGAAGTTTTTAAAGCTAGGTCGCATGCCGACGTACAGCAAATACTCGCGCCGCACCCGGTGGCGCAACGTTTTGGCGTCTTCTGGGGAGCGCCCTAGGGGACTAACGCCATGGTAGATGACCCGCGTCTTGGCTGGATCGACACCATAAAATTCCACCAGATCTCTTCGGCACGACTCGGACACGCAAATGATCGCATCCATTTTGGGAAACATTTTTCTTCTTGCCCAGAGTACTTTCTTGACGTCTGGAAACAAATGCGGGAAGCGCTCATGGGTGCAGTCGTGGTGGGTGGCGACAAGACGGCGCGCGCGAACCATCGGCATGCGCATGAATAAAGTGAGATGGTAGATGTCCATGGTGCCGCGAACGAGGGCCGCGAAATTACCCAGAATTTCGTTCGCCACGTAACGCAACATCCCGGGTGGTAGCGATTCCCAAAGCTGCGTCACTCGCGCCTTCGAGGGCGGCAAACTTCGAAACGGATAAACCGTGCCACTGATGCCCATCAGCAGTTCCGTTTGCACGTCGGGCACGGTGCTCATGAACCGCATGATCTCGTAGAAATAACGGGACGCACCTCCTGCGTTTTGTAACGAGAAAACCTGGTGATCGTAGAAAACGCGCATGCCGCTCAGTCGACCAGTTGCCCGAAGGCGAAGATGGTGAGCCCCCAGGCGCCCGGCGCCAACCGCTGATGCAGGACCCCCAGCGCATACGCCAGTTTGGAAAATCTGAGATAGAGTGGTTCGGGGGTGTGGCCGTATACGGCTGCCCGGAAGCCATGCGCGCTCATCTGGCGGCGGATCGAGCGGATTGTGTTGCATCGGTAAAGAGTCGGGAAGACGTCTTCCTCTTTCCGTGACTTCTGGAGGCGCGACAATAGCGCCGCATGCAGGCGGTTAGGCATCAGTCTGGAGCCGATGCCGACATAACTCAGAACATTCGTGGTGCGGATGCAAAGATAGCCGCCGTCAACTAGCACCCTGCGCGCCTGGCTGAAAAAGAACTCCGGTGCAGCCAAATGTTCCAGTACCGAATCGCACAGAACAAGATTGGCGGACTTGTCTTCAATAGGCCAATCCTGGTCGGGCAGCAGTTGGTGAAATTCATCGATGGTCGGGTTGGTCCGCCCTGCGCTATCCACATCCAGACCGATGACCTTTGCGACCTTTCCCTTGAAGCATTGCAAGCGGCGGTGCGTGCTCACTTCATCTTCGGCGTGCTGGCCCCGTCCACAGCCGAAGTCCACCAGCACAAACGATGGCTCGATCAGCGCATTGACTCGGGAATAGAATGCAACCGTCCCGTCGGCCTGGGTGAAGCCGCCAAAGAAGCTCTCGGGATAGAAACTCTCGGTGTATTTATCCATCGCTTGGTCTTGGGCCTTACACCTATGCTTCGCCAACCTGCAAGGCAGCGTTGCCAGCAGGCGGCCCTGGCACGCCAGCGAGTTCTTTAGCAAAGCGTCCCGCCAGCGCCAGACCCGACAGAAAGATCACGTACGAGATCAGCGTATTCACCGCCGCTGCGGTCGCACCGTATGCCGGAATCCAGATCAGGTTCAGGACGATGTTGCTTCCGGCTGCGACCATGGTGCAGAACAGGATCTTCTTCTCCATGCCCCAAGCGATGTAAGCATTGCTCAAATAAGACGTCAGAAAATCGAACGGTATGGCCCAGGCCAGCAACAGAAGGAGCAACGTTGCCGGCAGGAATTGGTGTCCGAACAGAATCGCCAGGACGGGGCGGCGCGAAACCGAAAGGACAGCCGCAATGGCGACTCCAACGCCGAATAGCGCCAAGAGAATTCGAGGCTTCAGCATCCGCATCCTCTGCTGCCGATCTTGCCTTGCCAATTGCGGATAGAGCACCTGGGTGAGCAGATAGTAGGTGTACAGAACCTGATTCACCACGCGGTACGCGGCGCTGTAGAGTCCAACCTGCTGCGGGTGCGACATGACGCCGAGCATCAGCATGTCGATGGTGTTGAACGCCAGATTGCACATCGTTGCCAGTCCCATCATGCTGGTGCGTTGCCACGCTAGGGACTCGCGAATCACGGCCAGAGCGGCGGGTTGCTCCTCCGCAGGTTTGTGTCTCTCCCACCAGCCCCAGAAGATGACACTTTGCAAGACGGCGCCGATGAAGTTGCCCAGCACCAGCCACCACAGCACGTGTTCGGAGTTCCTGCCCAGCACCAGGCAAGCCAGCATGACGAGCGGAATGATGCTTCTGCCCAGGCCGACGAGCCTAAGATGCTCCTTGCCCCAGGCCAGCCAGTCCAGCGAAAGCGCATGCAGGGTACAGATCGCGGCGAAGGCGAGCAGACAAGTCTTCAAGTCCAATGGCAGCTTGGTCAATGCGGCGTAGGCGATGAGGAACGGCAAAAGCGCGAGTGCCATCGAGAAGCGCCGCCTCTGGACACGGCTCACAATTTCGTTCGTAGCTTGCGGATATTGAGCGACCAGCCGCGCTCCCACATGTCGCATGCCGAAGTCGATAAACGGTACCGAGTATTGCATCATGCTCTGCGCCAGGGCGTAGATGCCCACCACGATCACTCCGTAGCGGTGAGCCAGGAACAGAACCGTGGCAATGCCGGCAAGGCGCGCCAGAGCCTCTCCGGAGCCCAAACGGACCATGTTTCGAATGAGCTGTTGCAGGGAAGCCTTCATGCAATTGTCAATTTACCGGCCAATTGGTGGTTCAGGCATGTGCTGTAAGGGTCTGCTTCGTTCGATGTGGTATCGCGTCACTTGAACCTGGCGTACAGGTCCCCGCCGGGAGCAGTCACCACGGAAAACCGCGCAGTCTTGAGATGTTGCGCAAACTCGCCGCCACTCACCCATCTGAGCAGTTGCAGGTTCCTTCCATATTCGACGGTATAGTTGAACTCCACCTCTCCGAGTTTTTCCAACATTTCCACGCAGTCTAACGCCGGCTGCAATCGCTCGGGCGTGAACTCAAGTGAGACGACCTTCAACTTCTGGGAGCAACCCTTGACGACTTCAGCCTCGAAGCCTTCAACATCGATTTTGGTGAAGGCGGGCACGCCGTAATCGCGAAGGAGTTCGTCGAGCGTCGTGGTCGGAACCTCCTGAACTTCATTCCACTGGTAAACCTCGGCGGGAAGGCGGCCAGATCCGGTAACTGCCGCAACAAATTCCGCGGACATCGACGAGCAATGACTAAATCCGCATACCATGAGCTCACCTGAGCCAATTTCCGCTCCCAGCGCCTTGGGAACCAGGATGAAATTCGTATTTCCAGCGAACCTGGTCCGCAGCGCTTCTGCATTTTCGATCTGAGGCTCTACGGCCACCACTCTGGCTCCAAGCTCCAACATTACCTGCGACATCTCGCCCACATTCGCTCCCACGTCGAAGCACAGGTCGCCCGGCGAGATGAACTGCCGGTACAGCTGAGCGGCTTCCCGGCGCATGACCCTCCACAGGTGGTCACGCCAAGCTCTTTGAACCGGCGGCAACAGACCGACCGCGTCCAGCAAGCTCTTGGTGATGTTCCTCACGGAAGACATAAAAATCCGCTTCAGACCCTGAAACCCTGTTCTACGCAATCGTCGATGTCCGCGTTGCTCTTGGTGACTCTTCAATGAACCGCCGGTTCGATCTTCCGGAGATCTCTCGGACCTAAGACGTAGCCGCGCAGTAGTCCGGCACCCCGCACAAGGTAAATTCGAGCCAGGAAGATGTTGCCCCGCAGCAGGTTGACCACTGCGCCGCCAAGGGAGCTGGCAAGCCCCTTAAGTAAAAGGCGCCACGAATAGCCGTGGGCCCGCATGACATAGCCGCCCCCCAGAGCATAGCAATAGGTCCTGTCGCGGAGTCGCTCGGGAGCATGAAAGCTCGGGTGATGCACCGTGATGCCGGGCTCGTGCCACATCTTGAAGCCGTGATCGAAAGTGCGAAGGAAATAGTCGATGTCTTCGCCGGACTGGTACCGGGACGGCGCTCCCAGTCCAATTCGCTCGTTGAAGAATCCGATGGCCTCCGTAACCTCGCAGCGAAGAAATCCAATGGGCGTGATTCCCCGGTCCCAAAGGGTTTTCCTGGTGCAAAGACAGGGACGATCCGGCCATTTCGGTCCGACCGGCTGATTATCGGCACTACGCAGAACGGCAAACAATCCACCGAGGTCGGGATGCGAGTTAAACCAATCAGTCACCGTCGCCAGCAGTTGTTCCGGGTACCAGCAGTCGTCATCGGGAAAGCCGATAATGTCACCGTTGGCTGCCCGCAAACCAGCGTTGCGGGCTCGCGAAGCCCCCGGCTCACAGCGCCGATGCCGGATCGTCAGGCCTGCATGCTTTCGAAGAACTGGAAGCAGCCGATCATCAGCGTTCTGATCGACGATAATGACCTCGAAATCCTTGTAAGACTGCCCGTCCAGGCTGGTGAGCAGACGCTCCAACTCCGCTACACGGTTCAGCGTGGCTACGATTAGGGATACCATCGATCCTCGCGACAGAGCTAACGGTTAGCTCTGACTTCGTCCAGCGGAGTGCTGCCTGCCGGTAACACTTCACTCGGCAATGCGAAATAGTCTTCGGCAACCGTGAAACCCTCCCGCGGCTCCAGCGTTTTCGACGTGCATCCCCCGCTGAAAAATCGATACCCGAAGCTCGACAAGAAATCGAACACGTCCTGCTGTTCATATCCGAAGTCGCGGGTGTAACCGCCAGCCTCGAAAAGAATTACCGGCCTGGATTCGCGAAGTATCTGCTGAGCACCCCGCAAAACCAATAATTCCGCGCCATCAACGTCGATTTTCAGAAAACCTATCTTGGAATCAACGACATCGTCCAGCCGGACAATTTCGCAGTCGAACCTTAGCCCCTGGGCCTCCTGTGGTCGGGGCCAGCCAAGTTGGGGAACGCCGTGGTCCAGCAATACACAAAACATAGCGGAACCTGGCTTATCTCCGCAACCATAGGGATGGACGGTGACGTTGTTCAGCGCTAGCGTCTTGATGGTGTGCCGCATGATTCCGAGATTCGGCGGCACAGGCTCGAACGTGTGCACTCGTCCGGACGGCCCGACCAGCCGGCTGAGGTGATACGTATAGAGACCATGATTGCCGCCAACGTCGAGCACCGTGTCCCCGGAGCGCACAAACTTCGGCAGAACCGCGATTTCGGGCACCCAGCGACGTCCCGACGCTATGTCCCTGGCGGCAACTCGGGCGTTGACGAAGAGGTATACCGACCGAGGAACGACATTGGCAAGCAATATTTTCGTGATTCTTCTGACGCTCATTCTTGATCTTCGCTGGACTTGCTTCCGGCGGCGTTGTGCCGGAGAAACGAAGCCCTCACGTAAACTCTTCGCTCGGAACTCTCACCCCCGCATGGCCCGTGAAGAGATCACGAATCGCCCGTGGCGTGTAACCGCTGCAGTTCCGGCATCGGGCCTACTTCGTTGCACAGGCGCCTAGCATGCTAGACAGAATCATCGAGTCGCCCGGCCGGTATAAGCGAACCAGCGAGCTGAACAAAAATTCCACTGTATCTTGCGCTGCCCGCTGTACCAGGCGAGGGAGGGATTTCCTCGGAATCTTGCACCCGTACACCGCGACGTTTGAGAATCCGGAGTTCTGCAAGACGAATTTCAGGCTCAGGTCAGTGAATCCGATGGTGTGCGTAAAATCGGCATATCGATTCCTGGTTCCTACGACGGGATGCTCGCTGTTGGGCACCTCAACTACGAACTTGCCTCCCGGCTTGAGGGCGACGCGAATCGCCTTCAACAGCGGCAGCACCTGGTCCTTGGGCACGTGCTCCAAGGTGTGCAGCATGAGGATCAAATTGAACTTCTCTTGCTGGTTTTCCAGATACGCCGCACTATCCTCGACCAGTTCGGTGCTGCCCGGCAAGATTTTGTTGCACACGCTTACCACTTCCGGAGAGATATCCACCCCCTTGATATTCCGGTAGCCCAAGTGGTTGTGAAGAAATCCCATCAGCGTGCCAGTTCCGGGACCTAGCTCCAGGATTGCCGAATCCTTGTCCGCGGGAAAATGCGAACCGTGATGATCGAGTACAGTCGCCGCATTCCACTCCAGACGAGCGGTGTCCTGCGAGTAATACTTGCTTAAGTACTGGTCGTACTCGCCGCCCATCACGCTATACCCACGCCGGCAGGCGATATGCCATCGGCGCGCCGTGCCTGTTTTTGCCAGGTGAGAGTGCGATAGAGCAGCCAACAGAAGACGAGAATCACGATAGAGACCGCACTTCGCAGCAGAACGGACAACCAGTCCAGCAATTGGCCTCTTGGCATCAAAATAACCTCCGGCATAACCATCGCCACCACGAAAAGGGAAACCATGTTTCGGCTGAGACAATAGAGGAAATGCAGGCCGCCTCCAATCAACAAGGAGAGCACAATGACGCCACCAAGGCCGCCGAGAAGGTAGATCTCCGCCAAGTAAGAGCCTCCGGTTCCCATTCCGCGAGAGAATGCGTCGGGATTCAGCAGCACAGTCACGTCGTAAGCCAGTCTCCTGCCGCGGGCGTAGTCCTGAACGTCGCGCGGTACAAAGGCGTCCAGCAGTTCGTTCCATAGATAGGAAGCCGCGTATGTAGCGAGTATTTTTCTGTACTTGACAGCAACCTCGGTAACATCCAACGAGTTGCCTTGCAGCGTAACGAACTCGACCGGAGCGAAGGCGAAATCCGACAGGCTCTCCGGAACCTCCCGCAGGCTCTGGACCACGGCTCCAACCACCACTAGCATCAACGCCAATGCGGCCGCAGTAACCACTCGGCTTTTCTTCGCCGACTTGACGCCAGCTACGTACCAGAGCGTCAGTACCAGCGCGAAAACGCCGCCGCGGGATCCCAAGAGCAGAACCAGAGAAGCAGTGGCAAAATACCAGACCGTCGCGAGGTAGAGATACTTCTTCCTTCGTTCGAAGACGAAAATCGCCACGAACACCGGAAAACTGATGAGCACGATTGCGCGGACGAGGAACGACACGCTGGAGGCAACATCGCCGTGGTTCATCCAGAAAGAGAGATAGCCACCATGCTGCTGCACGTATTCGTAGTACTTGTAGTTCTTGAAAAGCTGGATGGGCAGAGTAGCGTAGAAGAGGAGGTAGAGGTACGGCAGGTAGCGCCGGACCGGTGCATCCGCGGGAGGCGGGATCCGCCGGTAGTTCCAGCGGCACGGGGCATAAATGCAGATTGCCGACAGTGCCAGGCACAGCAGAACAATGCCGGCCTCATCCCGCGATATATCGAAGGGGTAGGGCGCAACGCCGCCTATCCTGAGAGGAGAAGGCTCGCCTCCGACACAGTAGGACAAGAGCTTTCCTCCCTGAAACAGAGTCAGTGTGACCAGAAATAGAAAACACGGGTGGCGGCCCTGGTGGAAGCGGTTCCAGGCCAACACCAGTAGCGTCCCCAGGAGCAGTACCGTCAAGACCGCGGCGCCATTGGGCTGAAGCCAGCCCAGCAGAAAACATAATGTCCCAATCGCGACTACTCCCAAATAGCCCAACACCTCAAGAGCAGCTGTTGGTATCGGCCGGGATGCGGGCACAAATGCCGTAATGGATTGCGTCGCGGTGCTCATGAGTCCCAGGATGAGAATTTCAAGGAATGCCGCAGCTGCGCCAGACGCGCACGCTCATTGGGATCTTCCTGCTTGCGCCTCAGTGTCTCCATCAGGAGCACACCCAGACAGGACAGCAGGAAGGCGACTGCCGCCGTCACGAACACGATGAGCGCTCGCCTGGGACCGGACTTCCTTTCCGGTATAGCTGCTTTGTCGACCACCTGCACGAGGATGGCATCTTTCGCTTCGTCGATACGGGATGCTTCGAGTTGTTTATTGAGGAAGTCGTAGACGGCCTCGTGGTACTTCACATCCCGCAGCCGGCGGAGATACTCCAATTCAACGGCCGGCAACTGGCGAGTGGGCACTTGCAGGTTGCCATTTCCAAGTTCACCGGTATTACGCTCAAGCTTGCCCAACTGTGCTCGTAAACCAGCCAGTTCCTGCTGCGCGCGTTTCACGTCCGGATTGCTTTCGGTGGCGTAGGTGCGCATGGACTGCAGCTGCACCTCGTGAATGGCCACCTGTGCGCGCATGTCGGCCACCGCCGAGACGATTGCCCTGCCTTGGGCGTCGGGCTGCATCAGGCCGCTCTTTTCCTCCATTTGCTTCAAGACAACTTCCGCCTGAGCGAGCGCTTCGCGTTCGGCGTCGAGCTGTTGCTGATAGAACACGTGCCGCTGCCCAGCTTCTGTGAAGGCCAACTTGCCGTTGAGCTCATGCAGTTCATCTACGTAGGCATTGGCAAGGTCGGCTGCTCGCCCGGGATCGCGGTCGGTAACGGAGATGGAAATCAGTCCTTCCTTTTCTGCAACGATGTCGCTACGGCTTTCCAATGTCTTACGTGCTGCCTGATACTGCCTAACCGAGTACACCCGGCGCAGGTCGAAGCGGTCGATGAGGCGATCTTGGATGGTGCGGCTCCCCAGCATGGCCACGAACAGATCGTCAGGATTCTTCAATCCCAAGTCCGCCGAACCCAGCCCCGCAATGGCTCCGAGTTGCCCCAGCATGGCAGTCACCGTCGATTGATTTTGCTGCGGTGGCAAGACCGTAGTGGTGGCCGTGTACATCTTGGGAAGCAGCAGGGAAACGATCAGGGCCAGCAGTGCAACTGCCAGGGTGATCTTCAAAATCCGCATTTTGTTGCTTGTCAGCACCAGCAACACGGCAATCGCATCGACCTCTCGGGGCCTCTCGATTGCAGGCTGCAGGTTCGAGATGACGTCGCGGTCGTGCACTCCGGCACCGCTATCGGCATGTGCTTCCGATACTTTCGAGCTTTGCATCATAGGAACCAACTTCCGCGTGGAGATTGACTCAACTACAGCGGCGAGCGCTCCGGCCGCATGCCTCGTTGATCGGTATTCCTGACCACCTATTCTCTGGACGGATTGTCAGATCGGCAATCACTTCAGGACGTTGATCGCCGCCGCTGCCAATCCAAAGTTCGCCAGTATCTGCGACCAGTCCTTGACGCTACGCAGGAGACTGCCTTTATTGGTCTGCTCCGGGACCACCACCGTGTCACCCGGCATCATGACCATGCTGTCGAATCCTCCCGACCAGAAAAACGAAGAGGCATCTTTGCTGACCACGGCTCCATTGGCGCGGACCACGAAGATCCTGCTCTTGTCCGCATCCCGGGTGGGGCCGCCGGCGCTCCGCAAATACGTCGTAACGGTCTTGCCGGGTTGTTGGAGGAAGGACCCCTGGTTGTAGACATCGCCAACGACACTTACTACGATTGGCCGGCTGGGTACATAAAACTGGTCGCCATCTTCAAACGTGATGTCCGGGATTGCATCCACAGCCTGGTCATTAGGGTGGAGGTTCAAAACAATGCGGCCGTCGGCCCGCAGTTGGCGAAGCTTTTCGAGACTGACGCGTTGCGCCTCCAGGGTGGACCTGGCGGCAATCACCTCATCGGAAGTCCTCGCATTCTGCGCCATCTGCGCCGCCTGGCGGGCGACCTGTTGCTCCGTCTGGGCAATCATCATGTCCAGCCGTTCTTGTTGCTCCACGCGCGCCGATTCACGGGTAAACGCGGCGCCATAAAGATAGGCTGCCGAGGTTAGCCCTCCCGCCTGCATCACCAGATCGCGAAGCCTCTGGCCCGGTTTCGCCCGGTAGATTCCGGCGGCTTCAAACTCCCCATCCAGCCTGACCAGCTTGGTTTGTTTTTCTTCGGGAACGCGCAGATCGGCCTGCGAGAAAATGGTGACGATGTCACTTGGCTGGAGTACGAGATTGCTGGCATCTTCATTGTTCAGAATGGCCTTGCCCAGGTTGAAGGGCAAGAGCTGAGTCGAAAGGTCCTGCGAACTGATGCGCTGCACAACCGCATAATCCCAGTTGATCTCCGGGGCATTGCGCCTGACCTCGTTGGTGGTACTGCTCACCCGGCCTTTACTTTCTTCCGCCTGCAGAGCCACGGCATTCTGCTGCTTCCAGTATTCCGTGGTGATGAGAAACTCGCGGTTGGGAATCAAGTCGCTGATTCGCATGCCTTCGTGCCAGGGATAGCGGCCGGGTGAGGCCACGTTGCCACGCAAGGTCACGGAATTCGCAAAGCGGGGAGACACCAGGGTGACATTCACCACATCGCCATCTTTGATGGGATGGGCCAAGCCAGCGGCATCCAACGCCACTTGCTCCACGCTGCGCATCTGCCGGTCCTTGATGTGTTCCACAAAGACTTTGCCGCCAGACGCCGTTGTGGACAGCCCGCCTGCCAGACGAAGAGCTTCCGCTAAATCGGTCCCGCCTTTGAGCTCATAAATAGCGGGCACATTGACCTGTCCACCCATGGCAACCTGAGGCCCGATAGGAGCCACGTAGATCACATCTTCGGGCAACAGAAGGACGTCTTTGGTCTTGTCGCCATTGAGCAGCAAATCGTAGAGATCAAAATCGGTAATGACCCTGGAACCGCGTTTCAACTCGATGTGACGCATGGAACCGGTCGGTGACGGTCCGCCTGAGGCAAAGATTGCATTTGCCAGCGTGCTCAAAGCGCTGACCGTATAACGGCCCGGGCGCCGTGCTTGACCTACCACGAAGACGTCAATCGAGCGCAGCTCGCCCATCGTCACGTTCAGATCGAAATTCTGGTAGATGCGCCCGACATGTGACTTAAGAAACTCCTCGATCTGGGCGTACTTCAGGCCGGCAACATTCAAGTTTCCAACCTTGGGGAGGAAAATGCTGCCATTGCGGTCGACTCGGGTATGGACATCCAAGTCAATCTGTCCCCAGGCCCGAATCAGCAGCTCGTCGCCAGGACCAATGACGTAATCCGCCGTGACGGGTACGCGATCCACGGGAGCAAACGTTGTTGGCACATTCTCAAAGAGGCTGAGGCCATAGATGGGAAGCGTCTTGCCTAGAGAAGAAAGAACCATCTGTTGGAAGTCGGTTAGATCGCCAGCTCTTGCAGAGTTCATCGACGCAGCCGACACCGCTTTGGCTGGATTCGCAGCGGGCAGAGTTTTAGTGTCATCCAGCACGATGGTGGGCGCGGGCGGAGAGGCCTGCGCACCGGCTGGCGTTTGTCCTTCCACTGGCATCTGGGTTGGCGGCGAAGTCTGCATCCCGGCTGCATTCGGCCGGTCCTGCGCGAGGACACCCGGTGAAGCCGTCAGAGCAGTTGCGGACAGCACCACCACCGCGGCAAGAAGCTTCCAGAAGTCTCCTAAATCTGCATTCTCTTTCGGAAGAGCTTTCAATCTCGATCTCCCCAAAACCCAAGTTGGGTCCTGTACGAAGTGGTTACTTGACGAGGCAAACCAGCAGCCCCGAGGAATCTCTGCTTGGAGTAGGTAGAAATTCTGCGGCGATCTAGTCGCTACTATGGGCAACCTGGCTCGCCGCAACCGGCTGGCGGAGAGCGTTCAGCCAGAACTGAGCGTAGGCTGGAGCCGCATCGCGAGCATCCCACGGTAGGTCGCGCCCGGTAAAGAGGTGGTGCAGGTTTTGGTGAGCGCTCACCGCGCCTGCCAGCCCGAGCGTGGCGATCGTGGGTTCGAGATCGTCAATTATGCCTCGGGCCACGCACCTGCCGAAGTAGGCATTCACCGCGTCGAAGATCGGCCCCAGATGTTCGCGAAACATCCGGTCCGCGCCTGGCAATTCAAAGCCAGCTACGTACAAAAGCCGCATCAGTTCCGGATGCTGCGACATATTCTCCACCACGAATGTCACCAGCATTGGAACCACGATGGCTGGATCCAAATCCGTCGCCAAGCCATGTTGCAGCTCTCGCCCCAACTTCAACCGGTTCAGCCGCGACTCGGCCGCCGCCCAGAAGAGGTCGGCTTTCCGCACGAAGCAACGGAATAGGGTGGCTTCATTCACCTCGGCTAGATGGGCAATCTCCCGTGTACTGGTACCCTTGTATCCCTGACGGGCGAAGAGCTGAACAGCGGCCTCAATGATACGCACTTCGGTGACACTTCTTCCCGCTGTTTTTTTCACGATCTTTAATCCTTAACTCTGTGTATTGAAACGTGCGATGGAACTATCGATTGGCGGGTTCTACCTCGTTGCCGTCAACTTTGAGAGCGAGACTTTGAGGGAGGGGTTAACGAAGCCGACAATGGGTAAGGCTCTGCCATCCTCAGTTAGATGAGGGGTTTTCCTAAGCTCCGGCAGGTATTAAAATCCAGCGACTGCCCCAACGTTTCTATCCTGCTCGAGCCCTGAGGGCGAAACTCTGCTGCCCCCCGCGAGCGGTCTGAGATAAGCGAGAGTAAGCACATGCTTACGCCCTCTCTCGCTGCTTCCTATGGTCCGTTACTACTCTACTCGACGCAGACAAGCATAGGGAAAGCTACCCAATTGGTCAAGCAAAAACACCTTCGATTCCTCAATCGGCAATGCCGCCGAGAATCCTGAGAAGCTCGACACACTAACACTTCCGTGCTGGGTAACCGAGAAACCAAGGCGAGTGCATACTTCGACCGCGAGCGGAACGAACGGTTCTCGGCCCTCTGTGGGCAACTGAACGATTGCTGTCGTAGGCTTGGCCTTGACGTTGGACCAGCGTGTTGACGTTTCAAACCCAGTCGCCCTATACGACTCAGTGGAGAACGAAGTGCCCGGGCGGCGTGAACCGTTTGTCTATGAGAGCTCAGATCCTCGGAGCTCATGCAAAAGCAGATGGAGTGCCTTTCCTCTATGGCATCCTTGTTTAGCATTCTTATGTTTGAATCTTGCGAACCCTTCAGCCAGGTTGCACTTTCGAAGCGCTGACCCTGCTGGCGTGCCAGCTTGGCCAACTCCAGACCTTTCGTCCATCCCACCTGTTTCAGCTCTCTTCTCACTTGGGGTGGAAGCTGTTCGTGAATCGACATCAGGTAGTACGCTTTCCTTCTGGACTCCGGGAACCGGCGCTCCAGGAACTCATCAAACGACTTCAGCTTCTCCAGCCGCCAGTACTGGCCGGCCCGCACCTCACAGAGATACTTGCCGAGTTCCACAAACTTGGTATCGCGCTCGTTCTCATGGCGTGCCTCCCAGGCCAGGATCGCATCGATCTTATTCAGAACCTCCTGGGCGCGGCGGCGATTCAGCTGGGGCGGCATAGGCGGATACCTAGTAAGCAAGTTCGTCAAACAGACCAAG
>PLQW01000019.1 GCA_003160215.1 Acidobacteriaceae bacterium | reverse complement strand
ATAGAGTGCGCCGCAACCCTGGAGTGGAGAATCCCGACCAGTCTATCGCCCGCACGTGCGAGAGGACAAGGCCAATCGCCGCTCTGATGCCGATCCCAGCCGCGAAGATTGTGCTATTGCTCTGCGGGTTTTGCGTAGTAGACTGATTCTTCGATTTCCAGGCCACTGGCTTTGGTTTTGAAAACAAGAGGAGAGCGGAGAAGAGCATGATTCTGGTCACGGGCGATGTGGTTCTCGATCACAATGTGTACGAAGGCGGCCGGCTGGCATCCGATTCCGATGCGGCTTTGGGGATGCATTACCGGTCGCAGCCGGGCGGGGCCGCATTAACCTATGGCCTGCTTGAGGCTATGTTCAGCGCTGCCCGTCCCGCGGCAGCCGAAGCAGAATCCGCTTCCAAGAAGATCTTCTTTGGAATCAAGGAGGCGACGAAGGANNAGCCAAGGCTGCGCCTGGATTGAATGAAGTCAATCCGCAGGTGGTGGTCATCGATGATGGCGGCATGGGCTTTCGCACGGAGGCGGCGAATGCGTGCTGGCCGGCGTTTTTGAAGGAAGGTGGGAGCGCACCCGAACTGCAATGGATCCTTCTCAAGATGTCGCGTCCGCTGGCTCGCGGGGATCTATGGAGGAGCTTAGCAGAACGCTGGCGCGAACGCCTGATTGTCGTGGTCAGCGCCGACAATCTGCGCCGGGAGGATATTCGCGTCAGCCGCGGATTGTCGTGGGAGAGCACGGTGGATGATCTGGTGGAAGAGATCAAATCGAATCCCGCGATCAGCGAGTTGAAAGAGTGCCGCCATCTGATTGTCACGTTGCGTGGAGATGCGGCGCTTTGGCTGGATGGTCCGGGAAGTAATACGCACGGCCCCTGCCGGCTGGTCTTCGATCCCGAGCGCGGCGAAGGTGAATGGGAGGATGNNTTTTTGTCGGCGATGACCGCGGCGCTTGCATGGAATCTGCATGCAGCCGGGCCCGGCGACGCGGTGGATCTGGTTCCCGCACTCAAGGCGGGCTTATCGGCGACACGCTTTCTGCGCGATTACGGACACGGGCCGGAAAAAGGCGGCGAGCCCGGGTTTCCCTTTGATAAGGCTGCCGGTGAACTTCTGTCGCCAACGGAAAAATATGCCTCATCCAAAGTGCCGTGTTCCGGGAAGTGCTGCAAATCGGGGTGTGAGCAGGAGGCGAAAAAGTGGACGATGCTGGGCCGGGTGGCTCACTCTGATACCTTCAAAGCGCCGCTGTACAGGCTGGGCCGCCGGCAGGCTCTGCTGGGACCGGCTGCGCTGGAAAATGTACCCTGCGCGCGATTTGGGAAACTGTTGACGATGGACCGGCGAGAGATCGAGGATCTGCGCGCCATGCGGCAATTAATGTTGAGTTATAAAAAAGTCAATCCGCAGAAGCAGCCCTTGTCGCTGGCGGTCTTTGGTGCGCCCGGATCAGGCAAGTCCTTCGGCCTGAAGCAAATTGCCGCCGGTGTCTTCGGGGAAAAGAATCCGGTGCTGGAATTTAATTTGTCGCAGTTCAAGGGGCCGGAGGAGCTGATTNNAACTTGATTGGAGCCTTTCATCAGGTCAGGGACAAAGTTCTCTCCGGCGCCACGCCTGTCATCTTCTGGGACGAGTTTGATTCGGGCGAGTACAAGTGGCTTCAGTACCTGCTGGCGCCGATGCAGGACGGCACCTTCCAGGATGGCCAGCTCACTCATCCGGTCGGCAAAAGCATCTTTGTTTTTGCTGGAGGGACCAGTTGCGACTTCGCGCATTTCGGTCCGCCCGATAAGCCAACGTCGAAAGAGAATGAAGCACAGCAAAAGGCTCGCCATGATTTCGTCATGAAGAAGGGGCCGGACTTCAAAAGCAGGCTGGCGGGTTACTTTGATGTGCTCGGTCCCAATCCCCGGCANNCTCCGCGCCCTGCTGGGGTTGGTGAAGGACAAAGAGAACGAACATCTCGATATCGATCATGGGCTGCTGACGGCTCTGCTGAAGATCAAGCACTACAAGAACGGCGCGCGATCGATGGAGAAGCTGGTTACGCAGATGAAGGATCGGGGCGAATTGCCTCTGCGGCGTTCGCACCTGCCTCAGGACAATCTGCTGGCTCTCTACGTGGATAACGTGGATGAATTTCACGATCTGATCCATAGCTCATATGAAATTCTGGCTCAGGCGGACGTGATCGCCAGAGCGATCCATGATTACTGGTTTGGGCATATTACGGAGGAAAGACGTGAAAGAGGCGGACCCTTCTGCAAGCTATACGACGAACTCGATGACAAATGCAAAGCGACCAACATAGCGGCAGCCATGCGAATCTCCGAGATTCTCGGTTTGGTTGGCTATGAACTGGAGAAGGGGACAACAACAGTAGACGAGGAGGAGCAGGTCGAACAGAAGTTGAAGGAGAAGATTGAACTGCTTGCCGAAGCGGAACACGTGGGTTGGGACGAGCAGGCGCGTCTGGAAGGCTGGGTTCCAGGATTTGATTTCAACGAGGGGAAAAAGATCCATCACCTGCTTGTCCCCTACGACGAACTGGCTGAAATTGAGAAGCAAAAGGATCGTGATGCAATTCTGAATTATCCCAATAATCTTCGGCTTGCCGGCTTCAAGATTGTGCCGCGCGAGACTGAAGGCTCGGCAGTGTAAACCAGCCATCGCGAGGTGGAGCGGCACCGTCGTTCCTCCTCGCAGCTTGCCGTTCACGCGAT
>PLQW01000154.1:121357-121872 GCA_003160215.1 Acidobacteriaceae bacterium | reverse complement strand
TTCGAGTAGCACGAATATGGAACCATCCTTATCGTAGGAGCGGAAATCTATTACGAGAAAAATTTCTTCCCCGCCGAGGGGGCGACGGCCCTGTTCGACGTGCTGCGGACGAAGTGCGCGTGGACACGACACAGGACATCGTTCAAATCTCTCGTGCCACGCGACGAGGCGTATTACGGCGATCCCGGTACCAACTACACGTATTTGCGACACGAGTACAAGCCGCTTGCCCGGATTCCGGAATTACTGTCGTTAAGGACGCGCGTCGAAGAGGCCACTCCCGCAGTTGCGTATTCCAACTTGAGCTTGCCGAAGCTTGGCTACAACGCCGTACTGTGTAATCTTTATCAAAGCGGAAACGACAGCGTCGGCCTGCATTCCGACGCGGAGCCGGAAATGGGTCTGGTCATTGCTTCCGTAAGCCTGGCAGCGGAGCGCCTGTTTTCGTCTCAAAGCGAAGAATGGCGCGATTGCCTTTGCAGAACCGTTGCTTCACGGAAGCCTGTTCATCATGG
>PLQW01000154.1:0-121320 GCA_003160215.1 Acidobacteriaceae bacterium | reverse complement strand
GCCAGCGCCCGCTTCGTCAGCGGCATACCGTTCGCCCATGATTATCTGAAACCATCGCTCTTGACCGAATGACACGGAATCCCAGGCGCGAGGATGCGTCTAGAGCCGATAAGAAATCATTGTTTGGTCGAAGGTGCGGCTGTATATTTGGCGCATTATGAGACGTGCCACTTCTCCACGCAGTGTGATGCCGTTACGATCCCAGTATGTCTCTGGTCGCCGAGTTTTGTTGCTGCTGGTTTGCTTTTCGGTCATCGGACATTCGCGCTCCACTGCGCAGATCACGGTGGATTTTTCTTCCCCGCCGCCATCGCCTCAAGCAAAAACGGGACTTACCGTAGAAGATGTGATCAAGCTGTCGAAAGCCGGGCTGAGCGATGATGTGATCATTGCCCAGATCAAGAAACGTCCACAACCTTTTAATCTTTCGACCGACCAACTCATTCAGCTCAAGTCTGCCAAAGTTAGCGACAGAGTCATTCAGGCGATGACTGAGAGCCAAGGCGTGACGGAGAACGCACCGGGCAGCGCAGGTCAACAATCAGCGGATAAGAACAATGCTGCGACGGTATCAGGGCCTGACTTGAAGACAGCGGCAGAGGGTTCAGCCCCGAAAGCACTAGAATCCACAATCAATGATCCGCTCCACGTGCGAACCCTAGCTGATGGCTTCTATTACAAAGCACCCGAAAGCTGGCAGAGGCTGGAACCGATCATGATGTCTGGGGGTGGGGCAAAGCACATGGGAAAGATGTTCGTTCCGGGACTAACACCGCAGGTGGTGTGGACATTTCGCGGGGCGGCGGCACCGATCCAAATCTCTGAGAAGNNCAACATTTTACGTCAAAGAATTGCCGAGTTTGACGAACATCGCGGGCCGTTCTGGTCGGGATTTGGTAATCGTTCGCTTTGACAAGAAGAAAGATCATCGTGAGCTACAGGTCACTAACGGCGGAAATATGTTCACGTTCAAAGCGGGACTGAGCAAAGACAGGGTGCCGGATATACAGGTGAAAACAATCTCCGACGGTATTTTCTCTGTGACACCAAATGAGGACTTGAAACCCGGAGAATACTTGCTCACGTTTGAAGCGATGGGCGGCAACGGCTGTGACTTCGGAATAAAGCAATAGCGCTTCTTCAGTGCCGCGGGGTTCGATTTGTTTCCAGTCACGGCGTGCGTAATGTCGAGACCACCTCCACCACGACACTGGGATTCCGGCCAGGAAAGAGGGTCATTCGGTGGCCACACTTCCAACTGAAGGAAAGTAACACGTATGCTAATGAAGGGTGATTATGTGTGCTTGGTTCAGATAGGCTGCAACCCTGGGGCTGCCCGGGGATATTTGAATGGTCTGGCGCCACGGCTCGAAACCGTCTTTGCTCATGGCGACCGCGTGAGTTCCTTGGACAACGGTTATCGTTGACGGCGTATTCCCGACGTAATTACCGTCCAACTCTATTTTGGCCCCGGCAGGGCTTGACCAAAAAGTGACCGTGGCCTGCGGCTCCGCGGGTGGTGCCTTGCCCGTCTTTACTGGGGTCGTGTCCTTCGCGGGATCGCTAGGAACAGCCGCAACCGCCGAGGCTGATGAAGACTTAAGCGCCGCCGCTTCATGAGCATTTTGCACCATATCGGCTTTGGCCTTCTGCGCGGCTTGCAATTTAATGTCAATATTTACCAGGGGGTCAAACTCCACTCCGCACTGCATACTGGCCCAATGGCGATAGTTCTTGTACTTGCTACGGTTCCACGCCCCTACCTTGCAGACCGGGGAGTTGGTGCCTAGTCGCACTTTGTCGGGCCAGCCTGCCCCTAGCCAGTCGCCCTTTTGGTTCTCGCTTTTCCACAATAGTTTGTGGTCTAGGGTGTAAAGTCTAGCATCTGCTTCATACCAGCGCGTGCTTATCCATTCATCAAAGACGGCAGAAATCGCACTGTATAGGCTTGGACCGTAGTATGAAGTACATACTCCACCGGAGCAATAAACACTCAACTCGTTACCCGAAGAGTCTAAGCAGTAGGTGGAGTTACGATTCGATGAACAGGACACAGTGAGCGGCGCGGTATCGGCCCGTGAGCCAGGAATCCAAAAGCGATGAATTTCCAGAATGGCGTCCGCTTTGTCAAGATCGGTCGTCGGCGTTAAGCAAGTTGCTTCGCCGATGTGCTTGTACGCCCAAACCACCCCGTTGTATTGGTCGCCCATGATGTAAACGTTGTGAATCTTAAATCCGTTGACGTTGGCCTCACACTTAACGGGTGCTTTCGTCTCGGCAGCGGTCAACCTTTGCTGGGTGCAGACAAAACTGCCAAGCACACACAGGGGCGCAAGCAGACGATACGTCGTTTGCAACCGCATTGGAAGCGCCTCGAAAAGCTCAAGTATCCACCTCGGAAACGCGGTTTGCAAGCCAAGGCAACCGCACACCGCCCCTGAACACGCAAAGGAGGCGGCAGGGAACCTGCTAGTCAGATGTCGAATCAATCTAGCCGCGACGGGCCGTAGTCGCTCGGGAGTTGAACCCGCATCGGTTGGGTTTAGGCCAACTGTTCTGGTCCGTTGAACTACTTCTCAGCAGGTCACGTGCAGGATGGCGTTGGTTCCGTCAGCCTTCTGCTTCAGTATCTCGATAGCCTCAGCTGTCGGTACGATCAATAATTCAATTTTGCGGCGCTTGGCCTCCTCCTGCACTTCCTGCATCACCGGCAAAGCCCCTGTGCCGGTACCGACCACCAAGCGGCGGCACTTCCACGGTATCCCTTCCTCCAGCGATAGCGGTGTGTGTCCGAAAGCCTCGCGGAACTTCTTAGACGCTTTTTTCTTGCGCTTGCGCACCTCACCGCGGTCGATTACAACGTCGTGGTCGTAGCTGACCCCATCGATCTGAATGGACCCAAAGGAGAATTCTTCAAGTCTCATGGCCTCATCTCCTTGCGATGTCTACCAGAGTCTTCCGACAACGCGGCTGAGCTAGCCGCCGGCGCGCCCGAGCGCGATGCTGAGCTGCGTCGCGCAAACAGGTGTCAGCTCTTTCGCGCTACCATCAGGTACAGCTTGGGCTCATCCCGATACGCGATCACCTCCAAGCCGAGTGGCTCAAGGAGTGCCTCAAACTCCTCTTTGGTGGGAAGTGATTCCACAAATAGGTCGCTGGTGGCCCGCAGTTGATCGACAAACGCCCTGCCTTCGGGATGGCTGACCACAAGCCGCCCTCCCGGCCGAAGCATGCGTGCCGCATTTTCGCACGCAGCGGGCTTGTCTGCGATGTTGCCGTACATGCCATTCATGAAGATAGCGTCAACGCTGGCCGAGGCCAAAGCCAGCAAGACGATGTCTGTGTGATAAGTGCGGACTCCAGGATACTTGTCCTGCACACGCTGCAACATCTTTTCTGCCACGTCGCAAGCCAACACCGTGGATGGCTGGTAGGACTGAATCAACGGGATCAGGACCCCGGCTCCCGTTCCCACATCCAGGACCACGGCTCCGGCACGCAGCTCTGCTGAAGCAACAATCTCCCAGAGGCGTGCCACCACCTCTGGTGGCTGTGGTCGATCAAAGACATCCACCAGTTCATTGAAACAGCGACGCTGGCGCTCCGCTATCGCTTTGGCTTCTTCAGGGAGCATTGCGTTTTGCCTAGATTAGCCTAAACCAGCAGTCGGGAAGCGCTGGGCCGCCTCCTCCGGTTCGTTTGTTTTACGCGGGTCTCGCCGAGCCCGCATGCACCAAGCCGAGGTGCGGGGAAGCAGGCTCTGGAGGCCATAGGAGGAGATATGACCGGACCAACAGCCTCGGCTCACACAAGTGTCTGCAGTGATTCTCAGCGCTTTTCGCTGTGCCGATGTCGTCGCTCCGCAGCTTTGATTATCGTGGAAAGCTCCGTCGAAAAGGCTTTAGCAATATCGGCGAGTGTTCGAAGCGTCGGGCTTTTGGTTCCCCGTTCCATCTGGCCTATATAGCGTTCGGTATACCCGAGGGCATCCGCCAGTTTCAGTTGACTCCAGCCTCGGTCGACGCGCAGCTTGGTAAGCTCCGCACCCAATGCCTCACCTAGCGTGCGGGACTCACGGTGTTTATCAGCACCAATCTTTTTGGGCACACACCCATGGTTGTCGTTTGACGCTAAATGATTGAGGAACTATAGTTCTGTATCGCTACGGAGCAGCATCTTGGGCGCTGCGCACGGCTCGCCGGCCCCACCGGATTGACGAGCCCGCAGGGAATCAAGTCCGCTGGAGCCACTGGTGGCAAGCCCCTTGCGTCAGCACCATGATCGACTAAACTGGTGCGGCAGCGTGCTCCGAAACAAGAGTAAGTAGTGGGCACGCTGCCCTGTGCCCCCTGAGGTACTGCGGTTTGCAGAAAACGAAAAACTACACCCGGCGCAACTCCGCTGCCCAACTTCAGCGAGCCGCACGCGAGCGCGCAGACGATGAGGCCTGCCGCATCCCTTGGCAGCGGCTTTACGACGCCCGCAATCAATACATCGACTGGCAGGAGTTTACTCTATGGGCTCGCTCGATTCTAGAAGTCGAAGAGGGGATTCCGGATTGGCTAGCTGAGATTCTCGACGAGCGTTGCCCAGGATTTCTTCAAACTGAGAAAGAACTGACACCCAAAGCGGCCAAGAACAGGCCTCTGCCTCTTCGCCTGGAAGATTGGATTGATGAGCACGTTTTTGACTTTGCGAAGAAAGAAGGCTGGTTCAACGCCATTACCTATTACGCCATAAGAGATCCGCGCTACCAACGAGCCGAAGTCTGCTGGTCGGAATGCGTAGAGAAGTGGAAGAAAGCCAGACCCCTCCGTTATCCATCGTTCGAAGAATGGAAGGGCTTGGCCGCGGAGTGCGACGAGACTTCCCGTCTAGTGGCCGGTGAGCGGGAAGCAAGATCATCTTCGAAGCTCGTGGATCCTGATCGCCTCAGGGAGGCCGTTTCTCGGTATATCGATTGGGAGGCTTTGGCGTACTGGGCTCGGCCGGCGCTGGAGCGCTGCCCTCAGCTTCCCGCAGAAGTAGTGTGCGAGCTTGAACGGCGCTGCCCTGGATTCTTTGGGCTGAACGCACCGCAAAAAGATTCCAGAGCTGCTTCTCAAGCCTGGCAGCGACTCATGCTTTGGATTGCCGACCACTATTTCCAAGACGCGAAAACCGAGGGCTGGTTCGATGCCATTCTCGCCCAGACCCGAAGCCATCCGCGCTCGATTCGCACGATGGAATATGCCGATCACTGCGATGAGCAATGGGGTTCAAGAATGCCAGAGCCATATCCGTCATTTGAGAATTGGCGACGAGAAGCAGATTCCTATGTGGAAGAGCTCGGCGAGTAGCAGCGACGTGCTGGTTCGCCGGGCATAGGCTGACATTAGACTTGGATTCGCTTTCTTTGGCGCGAGAGAAAATGCTGGACTCGTTCGTGAATGCAGCGCCGCCGCCGGAGCGGAGCCCTGCGTGTAATAGCTCATACTTGATCTGACACTCTGGTTAAGGTCAAGCGACCGTAGCCGCAGCCGCGCCGTCGTCTGCGTCACTATTATAGGTGATTTCATCAACGGCGCTGTCTATGGTCTGTGAAAGGTCTGGGGTGGTTTGTGAAAGATTTGCGGTCCTTTAGGTCGAATGCCGGAACGCCGGATCAGAAACTGAACTGCAAATGCCAGAATAGTCGACGTTATTCCCAAAACTAGCCATCCATAGAACCAACGGTCGTATACCGCTTCGAGTTCGGCCTTCCTGTTCTTATATGCATCTTGCGACAGGATCTCAAGCCGAAACGGGAGATACACCCCTCTTGTTTTAATCTCGAAACTCATACTGCCCATCGAACCTTCAACGGGATACAGTACGTCGCCCTGAATCCAACCTGTCAGAGTGCGACCTTCCAAACTACTGCCTACTGGAATGGACGCGGTTCCTTCAACTACAATCGGAGAGACAGAAGGATTATGCATTTTTTCTGGCCATGATCTTCCTGACGGTATGGTCTTAAGCTTCACATCCGGATCATCTGGCACAAGGTTAAGATGACGGGATGCCCAGTACCCTCCTAAGGGGCTGAAACCAGGGCGGTCAATCAGGCCAAAAACCCACCGGACATCTTGGCCGGGCGTACCGATCAGTCTCAACATCGTGGTATCTTGCCGACTGCCGGGCTCGTAATCGACTACGTCGCAGTCACGGACCGCTGGCCATGAGCTGCCGAACCAGCCCGTAAGCTTGTTGTACTCATAAGAGGCCACCACAAGTGCAATAAGCGCAAACAGGAGAAGCAAACCCTTTAGCTGCAAAAGCGGGCGATTTGAGTCTGATGGTTGCATGGCACGCTCTGGTACCAGATCTAGAGAGCCTTACGCTTTGTCTCTCCGGTCACCGCACTGCAAGACTTGATGTGCTTGAAATAGACGTTGCCAGCTATTTTCCTTCCACACCTACACGTTCTGATCGTCAACGCGTGCTTTTGGGCACGAGAGACCGCACGATTCTTGGAAGCGGAGTCCGGCACATCGTACTCCTTTACTAACCATTTTGCTGTGGCCGGATCCATCAGTGTCGTATTGACTTCGGCGCCGTGCTTCTTGCAGAACTCCTCGAACGACCTGTCGGTGACAAACGCGTCAGCGACCCGTAGCTTGCCAGCGCAGATCCAACTCTGCACTTGGGGCACGGTCACGCCAAGCAGGTCCGCTGCCCGTTCCCACATGTATCCATCTTCTGCCTTGAGCAGGGCCGCCGCCACTCTGTCGCGAATGGATGGCTCAAAAGATGCACGGTTTTGGTCGCAGAACACTGCCAGAGAGCTTGTGCTGACGCGCGGATCGCGCACTCTCAGCATGCCGTTTCCGATTAGATACCGCAGTCGCGTGGGACTGACATGCAACATCTTCCGCAAAGCCCGCAGCGACCACCCATCAGTGACCTTGGCACTCATCCCTAGCGCTCCGAGCCGGAAGCGAACCGCGCGGGCGGAACGTCCCAGGCGCTGAGCAATTTTCTTTACTGGTTCGTACCCAGCCCAATTCAACAATTTGTCGTCATCCGCCGGTGTCCAGGTGCGTGGTGCGGGTTGCGGGACTGCGACGGTTTCGCTCGATCTCTTTGCCTTGTCTGGGTGGCTCTCCTCAAGAGCCGCAAGTTCGGGGGCCTTCCGCAGATGTCGGATCCGATGCCAGCAGTCCCCACGTCTCCATTCCGGGACGAGTTCAAGGACGCGGTTGATCGCGTCACGTTTTTTGGCAGGCCCCTGTTTNNTTTGATCCCAGCAATCAGCAGTTGATCGATGGCCGCCAACCTCTTAGCGGCCTTATTGCGCTTTTGTCCCGGAACACTGGACATTGCCAACCCCACTGAAGGCGGACGTGAATCGTGAGGGTGCGCTCGCGCGACAATGCCAAATGCACAGGTGGCGATCGTCACCCCTCGATCAATCCGCAGAAGACGAAGTTGGCGGCGTTTTCTCGGACGCGGGACACGTGCTCTTGTTCCCGCTTCTTGCCTAAGCAACGGAGCGGCTGATTCTCAGCTTGGGGCCGAGCTGAAGTCGGGCTTGCAATTCCTCGCGCGCGATTACGGATGCAGCGCAAGACCGCCCCAGCCTGCTGTCTACCGAAGCATCTGTGTTCGGTCTGTTTGTTTATTGGCCCATATCTATTGAAGGAACATCTGGGCGGAAAAAGTATCAGAAGAAAACTCGAATATGGGTGACGAGCCTTTGCAGATAAGGAGGGTAGCAGTCGTGCTCCGTCTTGATGTGTGTCTGCGCTTGTGCTCTGGTACTTTTGTTTCGAAACGATAAAAGAACGTGGCAGCCTTGACACTTCTCCCCATTCGATGGCAATCTTCAACTCTGGCCGGCGAACCCAAGGTGTAGGTGTGAGCCCCGGTGCCGAGCCAGGAATTTAGCCCAGAGTGGGTCCTTTCTAACAGCTCCTCAAGAACCAAGGAGCAATCGCTCAGCCGCGACGACGAGTTGATAACTGCCGCCAGCCGGCTTTGGCCGCGGGTACAGGCCCATGCGCGCAAGGAACTCGCGAACCAGAACCCCGATGAAAGTGCGGCTTTGGCTGCTGAAGTGTGGGAGAGCGTACTGCAGTCGGTCTCGAAGACCCTCCGGCGGCGCAATGGAAAGGCCTCGGGAATCGTGGATTTGGAAGCCTATCTGTTCGGAGCTTTTCTTCATCGCTTCAATCGGGCACTGAAGAAGGAACGAAGAAGACAAGAAACGATAGGCCTTGTTGCTTCAAACGTTGATCTTGCAGAACTTCCAGGGGCTCGAGACACGAAATCTTCGCGCGCTGTGGAGGATGCAATCCAGGTCAAAGAGGTCGTCCAGAATATGGACGCCTGGACACGCAAGGTCTGGACCGCCCGGCAATACGGATATTCCTGGAGGGAAATCGCAGAGCATATGGGGTTAAGCGAACATCAGGCCAAACTTCGATTCCGTTATGCTCTCCGCAAACTCGCGGCTCGTTTGGGGTACGGCAAATGAGCGGACGGGGGCAAGCAGGTGGTATGCATTCTGATCCTGACGGTAAACTTGGCCGTACCGCACAAGATAACCACCTCAGCGAGAGCAGGCAAATTCTGTACGAGAAGGAAGAATTCAATAAAGACGAAAAGCGTGTGTTGGATCTGCTGACGCGGGGTCTGTCCCGCGAGTTTCCGAACCCACAGCGCGTGGGATGTCCTGACTCGGCGGTCCTCAGAGGCATTGCTTTCCGCAAGCTGCGACTCGCAGAGGTCGACAAATGGCTGGATCACCTCAGCTCCTGCAGCCCGTGCTATCAAGAAATCACCGAGCTGCGCAAGCAAGCCGCGAGCCAACGGCGTCGCACGCAGGCTTGGATTGCCGTGGCCGCGGTTGTAATTTTCGTGGTGACGGGTTGGCTATGGGTGCAGATTCACCATTCGGTGCAGCCACCGGAAACTGCGGTTTTGGATCTCCGTGAGCTCTCTGTGGCGCGGGGGCAAAATCCATCTCAGACCAATCAACGCCCTCTCGAAATCAGTCGCTCGGCCAAACACCTGATTCTGGAACTGCCAATTGGAAGTAAAGAGGGCAGTTACGATGTAGCATTGCTCAGCGAATCTGGCAGTCAGATTCGGAGCGCCAGCGGCACCGCGCAATTGCAGAATCAGGTTGTGACGCTCCGGGCAGATATTGACGTGAGCATTGTTCGGCCAGGCCTGTACCTCCTCGCTCTCCGGCAACCCGGTCAGGAATGGATCCAATACCCAATCCGCGTATTTTGATCTGCGACATGCCCTCCGACTAGGCGAACAAAAGGCGAATATGATAGGATGCCTCTTATGGACGAAGGGCGCAAACGCGTTCTAGCGATTGTGGCGGGAATTCTCGTTGCGCGCCATCTGAAGACGACCGAAGATCTCTTCGATTCGAAGTCGAGCCCGAGGGCAGAGTCATTGGTTGCTGCTGCTGTTCAGTGGGCCGAGAGGATTATGAGGAAAATCGACGGCGTCTACCGTTAATCCCACAAGTCGGGAACGATGACCTCTCCGTTTATCGACGTGCTGCGGATCGGAGGCTCGACTTGCTCGGCGACCGACGGGTCGCTGGCTGCCGCTTTTCGGTAGATGCCGCGTCCAATCGAGCAGCGAGCGAGTCGAAGGCCGGGGTAGGGCCATTCCAGCGCAACTGGTCCACGTCGTCAAAGAGCGCGATGTCAGTCCTGAGAGTAGCGAGCGTCCGGAAAAGCATTGCGTGCTGCCGCTCGCGACAAAGAGTGCCTGCGAGGGCACTCGCGTTAGCGGCCTTGACGTGCCACTCGCGGCAGTCCGTAGGAATGGATTCGATATGGAGAAACTTGGCCAGCACGGCAGCCGAGGACTTCGCGCCCCAGCCTGGCAAACCCGGATAGCCATCTGCCGCATCGCCCACCAGCGCCAGATAGTCCGGGATTGATGCCGGCGAAACGCCAAACTTCTGGATGATCGCAGGCTCGTCGAATGTGACACGCGTCCGGCGATTCAACTGGACAATACGCGCGCCGCGCACACACTGGGCGAGGTCCTTGTCCGGCGTGCAGATAATTACGCGTTCGACGCGCGCATCACGAGCGGCCGCAACCGCCGCGGCAGCAAGCGCGTCGTCCGCCTCGAACTCCACCATCGGCCAGACGACAACGCCCGCTGCTGAGAGGACTCCTTCGAGCAGTGGAAATTGTGCCAACAGTTCGGGTTCGACGCCTGCACAGGTCTTGTACCCTGGCCACAATTCGTTGCGAAAAGACTCAATAATATGATCGGTGGCAACAGCGATGTGCGTGGCACCATCGCGGATCATGCCCAGCACCGAAGCGAGGACGCCTCGAACGGCGGCGACCTCCCGGCCATCCTCATCCCGTGCGGATGGCAACGCGTAGTAGTGCCGAAACAACTCGTAGGTGCCGTCGACCAGATGAACGTCCACGCTCAACTCCGATCCAACCCTACAAGACTGACGGCGCGCCAATCAACTGCTACTGCTGGTCGCGGGTAGCAATCTGGGGCATGGCCGATAACTCCAGGGTTGTCCGTAAGCCCTGACACATCACTGCAGCTAGGCCAACTTGCACTAAGACTTGTCGGTACTAATCTCTCGGGTAGTGATGTTATCGCAGGCCGTCCAATCTCATGACCAACTGGGTAGCTTGCGGCCATCCTGCCGCCACGAACACATCTAAGATCGTGCCCAGATTGGCTGCGTTCTCCGGAATGCGGAGTATTTCCTTATGGTCCGCAATCACAGTGTCGGTAAGCCGCACAATCTCCTCGACCGCCATACTGTCGAACTGGTACCCGAAGGAATAGCCGCCGAGAAGACCGGCGGCATATCGCAATATGAGGTCCGCATCAACGTTCAACATCGCACGAAACGTTTCCATTAGGTGATGGGTAGTAGATGGACCGAAAAGCCTCCTATTGGGTGGTCGGTCAACTGTCAGGAACGTCCAGAACGGTTCGAGTTCGACAAACAACTTTCGTGCGTCACCTACGGATAGGTTTGGTGAATCATCGCGCCGGAGTTGCTCGTTGACGCCCAGAAGGATGTAAAAGCGGAAGACAGCAGCATCGGGAATGCGGAGCAAAGTCTCCACCTGCTGGCGGCGAACTTCGGCTTCTGACTCAGAATCGGGACGAGGAGCATCGGACAGAGTTTGCATCCCATCATCTGCGCTCCGAACCACATCCAGGATCAACTTGCGAGACCGCTCTCGAATATTCTTATCGGCAGCATCGTCTGTCATGATGCCCTGAGCGATATACCGAGCTGCCGATTCGACAACCCTGACGAGCTTCGAGCCTTCGATGACTGGATTCGCAACCAATCGGCGCACGAGCATGTCCGCCGGTTTGTTGTCGAAGTAAAGCGAGATCTGCGTAGCCGAATCGATAACTACATCCAGCACCTCGTCACCACGCCTGAGCGACGACACTCGCTCCAACACCCTCGCGATCCAGCCGACAACTGTGTCTTGATCGTTCCTGGCTACGAAGCCGTGGCAAACGCTTGTGGCTAGGCCTAGGAGGACTCCGGTCGTGCTCTCCTTGTCGAGCATCGAATCGGCAATCTGCCAAAATAACTTTCGATCGTGCTTGTATACACCGACCAGTGACGCGGAGACCTGGTACCGCACGGCAGGCTCCGCGTCGGTGCTCAGGGTTTTCAGTGCCGCTTCAAAGTCCGCGTCTAGTCCCCTTGCCCAGATGTAGTGCATTACACCCTGCGCAGCTTCAATTCGTGGCGTTGGGCCCCATGCTGGCCGTTCAAATCGATCTTGAACGTCGGGCGTCGAAATTGGGTACGGGTACACCGCCGCTTCGAGCACGATTCTGCGGCTCACGGTGATTGCCTGGGCTTCGCCCGGAAGAGTGTCATTCTTCAGAATCTCTCCTGCCGCTGCGGCGATTGTCGTGAGAACTTGTGTCTTAACTGCAACTTCAGCATCGACCTCACCATTAAGAACGTTGAACGCTTCACTAAGAGCAGGAGCAATCTTTACGCATTCGTCATCGGGTGGGGCTCCGTTCACGTACTCTGACGAGAACTGTTTCAAAGCCCCTTCGGCATGAAGAAGTCGCTGATTCTGCGGTAATTCGGGCGAGGCACCCTGCTGTCGAAGCCAGTAGTCATCGGATATGTGCGCTTGCGAAACGGAGCCGATTTTAAAGAAGGGCTCGTTAGGCGGCACACCATCAGTTGCATGCAATTCATCGAGGATTTTCCGCGCTTCAGAAGTCACGAACTCAGAAGGAATGCACCCTAGGAGACGGTTGCGAATCAGATTCGCGTCCTTATAGACGTGAACAACGGCACATGTCGGCACTCGTAAAATAGCGTTCTGCACTTCAGAACGCCAGGCTGCAGACACCTTCACGTTGGTAAAACCAGTTCGGATCGCTTGTCCCGCCGCGACCGTTGTCTCGGGGGCCGCTAGCAACTCAGGAATGAGAAGCAAATCTGTTGAATATGCCAAGAACTCTGGCTGATGCTCGCAGTGTTCGAGGAAGCGTTTCCATGTCACGGCGTAGCGGTTCGCAGATGCAATAGTCGCAACGATTTCATGGTAGCGAACCTCTGCGATTCTGCTCGCTGCGATGTTTTCTGAGAGCGTCTGTAGGAGCTGCTGGAGTATTGCGAGGCCTTCAGAATCTCTGTAGCCTTGATCCCAAATCTCACTTCTGTCCGATCTCAATCGACTCTCTACCCCGTACAGCACGATCTTAGTATCGTAGACGCCCAATTTGCTAACGGTATCCCCTTCTCGCCTTTCGACCTCGCCGTTTATCGCTTCTGCTGCAGCCCGTGCCGCTATGAACAGGTCATGTTCCAGCACCTTTTTGTATTTCTGACCGAGAATGTAATAAGTCATCGAGAAATCTTGCGCACGAGTGCTGGTCATTGCTAGCACGACGCTGCCGCCCATTCGAGTACGCTCCTGGGACCGTTCTTCGTGTGCGAAGACTCTGCGGTACAGATCAACCACCAATTCGGGGTCTAACGCCAGAAAATGGTCGACGTTGTTCGCCAACCAATATGCTTCGTTTGCAGCGGCTGTTGGTTCCCCGAATCGATCTAAGACGAAGCGCAACGCCTGACCAGCCTCGGCGGAGTTAGCTGCGAACAGCCTTGCAACTATTGGTATGACTCTAGCAGCAGCAAGCGAGCTGAGTTCCTGGGTCTGTGCCGCTTTGACTCGCTTTGCTTCTTCCCACATCCACTTCAAGTATCGTATCGACGCGCGAAGCAGTGCTTCATCATTCGGATTTGCGGTAGACGCTACGTCTAGCAGTCCGATGTACTCATTGATGAACTGGATGTGAGGCTCGGTTGCGAGGCGGCAAAGGAGATTGGTCCAAATCTTTTGCTTCCTAGACGCCAGAGAATCAAATGCTTGCATCGCACGCAACAGAAATAGCGTCGCTATTACGCGAACTTGTGATGGAAGGTGAAATAGCGGTTCGAGGTCTTCGTCACTAGTTACGACGTTGATGAGAACGTTTCCCGCGACGACCATCGCGCGAGGTGGAATCGTGTCACCCATAGAGAAGAGCTTCTGTGTAACCAACCAGAACACAGCACGATCAACAAACCATAGGCGGGTCAAGAAGTAGGCGATGCTCGGTCGATAGAAGATACTCCTGGCCGGCTGGTCGCTAATAAATTCGGTAAGATTCTCCTCATCAATCAAAAGACGGGCGACAGCAAAATCGAAAAGGATATTGTGGGCGTAAGACAATCTCCCCGTGGCGCTCTGATACAGCACCTCGTCGCTTAGAAGTGTTTGCAGCTGCTTGGGAGCCGCCACAGGCAACACGTCACGGGTTGCAACGGAGAGAGTGTTTGTGCCCACCATGCGATTAGTAAGTTCCGTCAACAGAGATTGTCGATCTGCTGCGTCCGTTTTTGAGTCGATTCGGTGCCTCCAGTAAGACTCAAGTAGCTGGACGTCAGATTGCACCGTCGAAAACCAATCCACTGTGACCCCTAAGTCAAGAAGTCTGATGACGAGCCAGAGATTGTATGGGACACGTAATAGCTCGGCCGCTGCCGCGGACGCATGCTCAACCACAGGGGTGAGACGTGCGTCGCTTGCGCACGCTTGTTCAAGGTCTTGGTCATCAAGCCGCGGCACAGGGAGGTTACGCACTGGTATTGCGAGAGACCCTAACACCGGTTCGGCCTGCGGTGGGAACAGAGAATGAAATTCCACGGATTGGCGTGCGTCAAAGCTTCTCATGCTAGCCACTATCCGGCATTGAGGAGCCTGGCGAGTCACAAGTCGAATTAGGTCTCGGAATGCTCTCTGCGAAGATTCAGCACGAAGCGCGTCTAGCGAGTCGATCACGAGATATGAGGTTTTATGAACCGTACCGAGAGCGCCAGCAATATCGGACACCCCCAAACTCACCTGCAATTCTGATAGCGAACGTACAGCATGGTCTTCCGCACGAATCAGTACTACGGTGTCTCCTGCCGACTTACGTCGCTTGACGAACTCTGTTAAGAGCCACGTCTTGCCAGATCCGGGTTCTCCAACTACAAGTAACGAACCCAGTGAGGCCGACTCCTCGAGGCGCTCCATTAACTCGGGTCTGGTGATTCGCATCATTCAAGGTCTCCGTCAACCTGAAGCTGGATGTTCCGTTCAGTGATTTGTTCAAGAGCTGCAAGGTCACGGTGCACTGCGGGGCCTCGATTTGCATCGGCGGGCGCTTCTACGGGCACGACTCCTTCAGGAGCGAGTCGAGGCGCGGTGACCTGTGGATTGATCACGGCAGCCGCGCGCGGGAGGACGTCGCGTCGAATCTGCCTCAGCGCGGCGGTGTACCCGCTGAATTGTGCATCTTGCCTAATGAAAAAAACAGGCTCTACCCCGTAACGCATGTTGTAAACCATGCGTTCACCAACTTCTTTGGTCGGGTCTTCGATCGCGACTAAGGCATAGTGACGGACTCCCGCAAATTGCCGGTTAAGCCTCTGGAAGTTCATTAGGTTAAAGCCGTCTGTAAGGTCGTCATCTGCGAACGAAAAGCCAAGGAAAACACAGATCTCGTCAACAGCAATGATGTTCCAGAACGTTCGAATCTCATTGGCGTTGTAACAGCGGGCGTAATCTGCTTCGGTGAGAACTAGGGTGTCGGGACGGTCGTATCTGCCGTGAACATGCACAACGCGACGGGCGTAGTTGACCTCGCCGCGGTGATTGATGAAATCAGCGATCTCCTCCGGTACGAGGCAAATTGAATGAGCATTGCCACCCCCGTTCACCATTGCACGTTCGAGGGCCGGATCATAGTTGCTAGTCAATAAGTGCTTGAACGGTAGCGCGACTAGGTCATCGATGGAATCAGCATTTCGATCGACTGGCCCGAATGTCTCGCTCATGAATTCAAAGTACCGTTCGCCGAGGTTGTGCTTCAGTATTTCAGCCCTGATGAGTAAAGGGCGCACGTCGCGAATGTCGTCAAGCCTCAACGGACGGCCATTCAGATCGACCACGTCGTCGCCGCGAACTCTTCGGACCTCTTCGGCTAGGCGATTAATCAGCTGGACCCAAGATGGATAACCAAGTCCTGCGCTCACCCCCGCACCGCCAAATCCAAACGGACGACCGGATCTGATAGCTTCGACCATCTGCCGATACACATTCGCATTGCGTTCGGTGTCGATCAGCATGACCCAGCTCGAGTGGCAGCAAGCATTGGCTTCAGAAAAGTCTATCTGAGTGGAACGTGCAAATCATATAGTTTGTACAGGGCAGTGTCACAACTCGGAGTCCGTGAGACAGGCCACACCGATTTCGGTTGCCCTTCTCGTCACTTTACGACCGGATGGTTAGCAATGCCGAAGCAATCCTGAAACCGGGATGTGGAATGGGCCGGTCGCTCCTTAACAGGGGCGCGGCGGCGCTAGCGAATCGGCTTCGCGGACATGCGGGGAAATCTATTGCAAGACTGCTTCACACTCAATTTGGGTCTCAATTAGAAGCTCTTGACGATCTCGACCGCTTTTTCCAATTGCGTGTCCCTGCCTTCCCGCAGCGCCTCTCGTGATAATTCAACAGAAACGCGCGGAATGATCCCATTGTTTTCCAACATCCTGCCCTGCCAGGTCAGATACCCAGCAACTGGCAACCCCAGAATGTAGCCGTGACCGACCTTGAAGGCGCCTCCGCTCAGCAAACGACCAGGGGTCTTGGTTCCCACGATGGTTGCCAGGTTGTTTTCCTCTGCAAAAGCAGCCACCATTTCACCAGCGCTGGCAGTGTGCTCGTTTACCATCAGGACAACGTGTCCGTGAAACCGACGTGGCCCAAGTCCCTCCGTAACTACGAGGATGGACTTGTCCACGAGGGCGTATCGGGCAGCGAGCCAAAAGAGGGTGCCTTTGCGAGACGGAATTCGTCCAAAACGGGTCAGCTCTTCTCTTCGATACCCACGCTCCCTGCGCTTTCGAGTCAGGCTGTAGCCGACCTCCAATTTGCCGGGAGTCAGATAGCTCATCAGCCGCAGCCCTCCGATTCCTCCACCTGTATTGCCGCGCAAATCGACGATGAGACGGCTACAACCATTGAGAGCCGCAATTCCCCGATCTATGTCTTTGGCGACATCGATTCCGATCGCGCCGGGAAACATGGCCACTTTAAGCAGACCGATTTGATCGGTCAGCATCTCCGCATGAACTGCTTCGGGCGCGGTTACGGGGTGCTTCTTGGACTTCGGCATGGGCAGCCGAAGCTTCACCCACTCGACGTCTCCGTGCAGCGGTTCAATCGCAAGTTCCGCTGACCCTCCAGCAGAGAACGTTAGATCTTCTGGAGGGCGAATCTCTCGCTCGCCCGTTCCGAGCAACAAATCTCCCGGTCTTATCCCGGCTAAGTACGCTGGGCCACCTCTGTGCACATCCTGAAACATCCAGCGTTCCGTCCCATTCACAGCGAAGCGTTGCAAAGTCGCATTGATTGCGTGTCTCGCCGGTATATTGCGCATTCCGGCGTGCCGGAACCCGGTGTGGCTGGTCTTGAGTTCTGCCACCAACTTATGCACTTCCTTCTCGAATGCCTCAGCCCCATCGCACGCAAGGATTCGATCCCTTCGGCTCTGAACCAGGGCATTCCAATCCACCCCATTCATTGCAGGGTTGAAATGTTTGGTTTCCACCAACCGGCAGACCTTGTCGAAAATCTTCTTGCGTTTGTCCAGAGTCAGATTCATTGCGCCCCAATCCTGATAGGAGTTGATGCGTCCCCAATCGCTACGAATGCTGCCCAATAAAATGGGCTCACTTGTTCACCGTATTTCGCCAGCAGGTCCAGCTTGGCGCCTCGCAACGCCGAACTCGTCTCCTCTCCAAGCGCTAGACGCTGGTAGAAGCGTTCCATCAGTGCACTGGCAAACGTGTCATCCGCGCTCCACAGGCTCGCAACAACGGTTTTCGCGCCAGCTGCCAGAAAGGCCTCCGCCAAATCGCTGACGCCTTCCTCTCCCTGCAATTTGCCCACTCCCGTGTCACATGCAGAAAGAGTCGTCAGCTCGGCGTTTAATCGCAACTTCTTGATTTCTCGCACCTGCAGCAAACCGTCTTCACCAGCTTTCGGGTCGGCCCCAAGGACTAACGCTGATCGCTCGGGGAATTGCGGGTCGGCGAAGCCGTGGACAGCCAAATGCAACACGCGAAACTGGTCAAGCGGTTCTTTCTTGAATGCAGTCTCGGTAGCGCTCACACCAAACAGGGTTTCTGCGCCCTTTCCCACAATTCTACTAATGCTCTCGACCTCTTCTCGTGTCTGCGGCAGGTCATGAAGGGGCATTCCGACGAAGTCAGCAAAACCGCGAACGAACCGACCCCGCAGTGTCTCAGAAGCCGGGATTCTTTCCCTGGCGCGGCCTTGATTGTCGTAAGCAACGTCGCCCACTCCGAGAAACGGTCGAGGGGCTTCTTGCTGGTTGTCCCCCCTGCGCAGCGCATCAAGAACGGTGGCCGAGGGAGCATAGCTGATGACATCGGACGTTAACAGATACTGCCCTTCGGTATTCCGTAGCGCTTCGAAAGGCAACAGGTTCAATATGCCGTCCGGCACAACGATGAATCGTTTGCCCGTGGATGTTTCAGGAATCGGTTGCACAAGAAACGCCTGTAGTTGCTTCGCCTCTTCAACACCAGCTTTTTTCGCGCGGATTTCATCAACGTACCGCTGGACCAGTTTTTCGATCTGATTGCGACCAGCCGGTAGCACACGCAGGTTTGCGGTCGTACGCGTAATGGAAATGCAGAAGGAGTTCGGCTCGTCGAGTACGTACTCGAGTAGCGCTTCGTCTGACCTCAGACTCTGTTGAACCTGGGTCAGTGGTGCTGGATCGATAGGAAAGCGCTGATCTCCCTGGTTCCACGCCAACCGTAACCGCCACTCGTATTCCGCCAGAGCATCGAGCAGCTTTTCACGCTCGACGGGACTATTGGTCTGCATCAGGCGGGTTTGCGTAGTAGCAACGTAACTGTCCAGTGTCGTAGCTTCCGTAGACCCTGCCTGCGGATCTGCCTTTCTGTCTCCCAAAGCGCTAGCCAGAGTTCGTCCTCGGACGCGCTCCAAGATTTGAAACGCACCGGCTGTGTCAGCCTCCTTCGCAACGAGTTCGAAGTGTTGGAGGTAAGTTTGACTCATGGCCGCGGCGATGGAGCTGTTCCAATAGGAGTCATCGCCGCCAAGCATGCCGTCGATGACGTCTTCGGCATGCTTGTAAAGTGCCTTCGCTTCTGGGATGCGCCCGCGCCGTGCTTTGAGGTCAGCCAAAATCGTCAAGTTCCGCGGTACATAGTAACGATCGCCAACACGCTGGCTTGCAACCAGACCCTGTGTCGCACGGGCGTCTGCGGTGGCGAGATCTCCGGAATCACGATAAAGTTTCGCCAGCCCGAACATGGCGTCAGCTTCCATTCGGTAGAACTGGACTCTTGCTGCGAACTGCCCCGCATCCTCCAAATCGGCGATGGCCTCTTGTTTGTTTCCGGTTTGCGCCGCGAGCTTGCCGAGGACAATCAGCAATTGTGCCTCATGCCCGCGTTTCTGCTGCGATCGGGCCTTCGCAAGTGCGCCCTGGAGCACTCTCTTTGCTTCATCTGGCCTCCCTAACGCAACTAGCGCTTGCGCCTTTCCTTCGTACCCCATGAAAGGAAGTCCCGAATCTTCGTCAGCCTCCGCTATCTTGATGGCCCTCTCAAAAAACATCAGGGCATCGGAGGTGCGGTTGACCTCGACCAGGCCGTTTCCTATCATTTCCAGAAAGCGAATCTGACCGCCCTCGTCGCCATTAGCCATCGTTGAGACGAGGGCTCCGCCCAAGAGCTTCGCCGCCCGGCCGGAATTTCCCTCCAGGAAGGCGATTACGCCCAATTCACCCGAGGCCCTGGTCGCCAAACGGTTGTCCCCGAGACTCGTTGCGATCTGCTGGGCCTCCGACCAGTCTTGTTTCTCCGCTCGATAATCAATCTCGATGTCGGTGTACCCCTTTGCGGCGAGGCACCAGACGCGCAACCTGGGATCGTTACGCATGATCGGGTTCTGCAACTGGTCGTTCAAGAATCGCGAGAGCTCGACGAATGACATCGTCTCGGCTTCCGATCTAAGGCGTCCAATCTTGGCGTAGAGCTCATTCCTGGCATCGCCTCGACTTGCGAAGAGACTCTCGGCTTTCGCGTACAACGGGGCAGCTCTTGGCCCGTTGTTTAGCCAGTAAAGGCGATTGGCTTCCGCCAGGAGGACTTGCGGATCCGTGGAACGTTCCGGATGCTCCAAACCGCTGTAATTGATGTGTTTGGCGGCAGAAATGTCGCGGAACCAGGTGTAGGCGTAGCGCGAGACAGGAATTACGACCGCAACCAGGGCCGCCGCAAATACTACTCCCCTTGGGACACCAATCCTCACCGACTTAAATACCGGGCCTGCTGATCAAGAATTTTTCAGAACATCGCGAATGGCGCTGACGTGGCGGCTTTTCGAAATTCTACAGGAAGCACACTGGAATGCGCCATGCCGCGTTTTGGACTTTGGCAAGACGACCCTATAATGCCCGCCGAACGTATGCCTACGACGCCGTCCACTTCGTCCTCGTCCTCTCCCATCTGCTGCGAGCGTGTGGTGAGCGTCCAGCGGCAGGAGAGACTCGCTAGCTGTGTGTTCGCCAATCGAACCAAGCTCTTGGTGTCCCGTTTCATTGGATCTCACGTCGCTATCGGTGACGACATCGCTTTTCCGGTCCCGAAAGGAGACGCGGTTGGTACAGAGATCTTGATCACTAAGAATGCGGGTGCCGGCCCCAAGGGTTATCTCTACCACGTGCCAATCGCTTACGTCAGCCAGCCCAAACCGGACAAACGAAATCAACACTTTGTTTCGGCCGAAGTTCACCACGGAGGCCTTGGCGTCGGTACGGTTTTCCTGCCCTGCGAGGTCCTATGCGATTACTTCTATCGTTTGCCCCATGCCGACGGCAGGCTCGATCATCAGACCCTGTACGAGATCTTGCATATTCCAGACAGCGCTTCTCCCTCTGAGCTGCGCGTCGCTTTCAAGCTGCGCGACTTAGAACTCAAAACGGCAGGCGCACCGCATAGCCAGCGACTGGCGCTAGAGCGGGCCTTCAACATCGTCGGCCAGCCGGAATTGCGCGCCTGCTACGACGCGCTTCTGGCCGACCCCGAGGCCCCTGCGGTATTTCCGTACGGTGGAGTTGGCTCTCTACTCGTTGTCGGCGAGCCTTCCCGGGACGGACAAACATTCTTCGCTCGTCGCATTCTTGCGTTTTCGCCGGAGCTCCGGCGCCGACGATTCCATGTTCCACTGCGTAGGTGCGACTTCTACGACGACCGCGCACTGTGCCGCGACGCGCGTCGAAAGCTCGAGTTCTGGCTTGATCCAGCCGCCCTCCACACGCTCTGGGACCGCACGTGGAATCAGTGGAAACATTTACTTGCAACGAAAATCGAGGTCGAGGGCACATTCGTACAAACTGGCAAATGCCGCAAACGTCGAGGCGAGTGGGAACTCACTACTTGGGAGACTGCGTTGCCGAGCCGGCTGGAGGTCAAACTCTCAGCCGATTTCCGGCAACAATTGGAGACGGCGCGAACAACTCACCACCGCTTTGGTCAGTACTCACAGGCTCTTGATCAGATCCGCCTGTGCCTGGAACATCGGGCGGTCGAGAAAACGGAGCTCGAGCGAATGTGTTCCGGGCTACATCTTCCCGGTGACTTTGATGTCGCACAGGTCAGCTGGCGTGCGGATTATGACCCGTTCTTCTATCGCCAGCTGTCACGCCGGGCACGCCGGATCTACTTGTTTCGGGACGAATACATCTTCGACGTTGAGAAAGCTGTCGTTGTTGAAACCCCTCAGCTCGGCCACGCGACTTATGTGTTCGCCAAACCTCGGAATATGGACAGTTTTCTTGCCCTGTATACCAGGATCACCAAGGACGACATTCGGAGGAACCACAACAATGCCGCCGAGCGGCTGGGCTTTCTGGGGCGCGTGATTCATGGCACCAATCCAAGAGCGTGGCTCAAGGAAGTCCGACAGCGCATCGGTGAGAAGGTCGACTCTGCGGCGGCCATCGCCTGGTGAATCATGGGCCAATTCTGACCCCTCATTCTCCGTCTTGGCTGCGGCTTCCGGCGCACCGGGTGCTGTTACCAGTCAAACTGTGATTGGTGAAAAAATCTTGTTGACGATCATGCCGCCAGATTCAGGCCGCTGGTCTTGAGAGACCGAGTACCAGAATCTTGCAGCGAGAACACTCTGAGCAAAATCCGCTTGGCCTTTCCGCCAACGTACGAACGAACCCACCCGAAATCCTTCAGTGCGGTAGCGTCGGTGGCGACCAGTCCGTTTGACTACTACTGAATTTGAAGTTAAGAAGAGCGCTGGAGGGGCTGCTTTTCGCGCTGACTGAAACCGGAACGCGCACGAACGGCCCGGGATTGCCAGAGACCACGATAAATATGTCTGACGGTGGGCGGGCAAAAAGTTCTACCGGCGAAGGGTTCCGTTCACTGTTGCCGCGAGGCACTTCACCCCAAGGTGGCAGCGCTCGAAACCTGCGACTTCGAACGCCGGGTAACTTAACCGCAGCGAAGGCACCGGCAATGCTAGATACCGAAACTGGTCACAATTCGGCAGATATCTCAGATGTGGAGCATCCACGTTTTCGAGTGCGAAACGGAAAGATTGCTAGGCGAAAGCTGCACGTCCTAAAAGCGGACGATCCAGCTGACCTTTCACGCTCTCTTCCCGAACGACTCGAAACGATCGCTCATGCACTCACCGCAAAAAACCTGGCGCAGCTGTTGCAAGTAAGCGAGGTCACGATCTACAAACTCGCAAAAGCCAACAAACTTCCCAGTTTTCGGATCGGCACGGCCGTCCGATTTGACCCACGAGTTGTCGCACGATGGCTCAGACAAGCGTAGAAGGTTTGGACTAGTGGCGTTCGGCCTGTCAGTACAGAAGTTACAACAACAGGTTGTCGTCAGTTGACCAGAGCTGATTTCTAACCGAACATCGCGTTAACTTTTTCTCGCACGGCCTGACTTCGATTTGGCTTCAGATATCGCATGGTGCTTTCCATATCGGAATGCCCCATCCACTGCTGTACCGTTCGCAAATCCACACCACCCCACAGCGCCCACGTTGCGAACGTTGCTCGGAACTTGTGCAACCAAAAGTCGTCGGGGTTCAGCTTCGCGCGCTGCGCGATCGCCTTGCAGATATCGAGAAAGTCCAATTTGGGCTTGCCCCCAGCAGTTGGGAACAGGAGAGGACACGCAAGATCGCCCTTCGCTTTCCATCTCTTCAAAGCGTGAATGAGCTTGTTCGGGACGGGAATCTCACGGCCTTTGTAGGCTTTGGGCGAGAACCCGTACTCACGTTTATAGCGAACATTGACGACTCCACGGTTGAAATTGATCTCGGCCCACGTCGTATGCATCACCTCCTGCTCCCGCATGCCGGTCATCAGAAAGAACTCGAACCATAGACGCTCGTCTTCTTCGCACGAAGCAAAAAATTTATCGAGATCCTCGCGCTCGTAGATTTCGGGTTCATCCTCGACGTAGCGGGGCCAGTCATTTTTGCTGGCGAGGCCGCGGATGTTATTGGCCTTCAGAAAGGACATCACATTTTCGAACTTGTTGTAGACGGTGCGCGGCTGGAGCTTTTTGATGTCGCGCAAGAAAGCTGAAAAGCGGAGGAGATCTTGACGTTCAACCTCCATGACACCAGGTTTATTGCAGGATTCGAGAAAATACTCGAGGGCGGTCTTGTAGGCAGCATAGGTCTTAGGTTTCTTACTGATCCTGACATCTTCGAGGTAGCTGGCAACAGCGACGGCCAACGACAGACCGCCATCCTGACCCTCATCAACAAGCTTAATGCCTGCTGCTTTGCTGCCTAGAATCTGTTGCTGACGGTGGCGCCGTACGGAGGCGACGCCGGCGTCCCTTCCGACCGACTGCCGGATGCGTTTGCTGCCCTCGTACCATTCCAGGTAATAGGCACCCTCGGGATGGCGCTGTTCCTCGCCGCCAACGAGGATGTAATCAGGTTTGACCCGGCCATTAGCTGATATGACGACGGGACAGAATCGCAAACCCTGAGACGTTTTGACACGCTTAGTGAGGTTGACTTCCTTGTTCACTTGACGGCGACCTTTGGTTTTCGGTATCACCAAAGGTATCATAGCTGTTCAAGTCAAAGAAAATAAAAAGTCTGGCGGAGAGGGGGGGATTCGAACCCCCGATACAGCTTTTGACCGTATAACGGTTTAGCAAACCGCCGCCTTCAGCCACTCGGCCACCTCTCCGCGGCGTAATGTCAATAGCTTACTACATGCCCGTCAATTCGTCTGCTGGCCAACTGCTGGTGTGTGGCCGAGTCCATCGCCGCTTGCATCCGCTGCATCGTCTGCCACACGGCGGCGGCTGGAGCGAGCCAGAACTCGATCTTGCGGCGCACGTCGCGACACACTGCCCGGTCGTCGTAGAAATCGCAGCTGCGCAGTGCCACGCGGAACCGCCGGCGCCGGAGTTGTGGTAAGAACGCGACAATACGGCGAGCGAAGAACGTTTGCCCATCGCGAGAGCGCTCGCCGCCTACGAGAAGCGAGTCAAAGCCGCCGTAAGGAAACAGAGCCGGAGCCTTGGGATTCTCCGCCGTCTCCCACGGAACGCTCAAAACGTTCCCGTGTACAGGATGGGAGACACCCAGCACGTGGCCCTGAATGTCAGGCTCCGTGGAGCACGTCTCGCTCCCTATGGGGCCTGTGATACGATTTCGTCCATCTGCATTAATAGCGATGCCGCGTCGCTCAAGATGTGTCCTCTTGGCCTCGAAGCGGCGCTACTGGTGGACACTCAAAGATCGCTTTTATGCGTCCTTCACATATCCGCGTTTTCATCCTTGTATTACTATCGTTGGCTTTTATCGGTTGGGCAATCCCGACGGCTGCCAATTTCATCATTGAGTACAACTGGTGGAAAGAGGTTGCGCAGGTCAATACGTGGGTGAGCATGCTGTGGTACAGCATTGCCCCCGCGGCGGCGGGTACCCTGGTGGCCTTCATCGCGCTCTACGTAGCCCATGCGCGCGGACTGCACTTCGCCGGCATCCGGCAACGCGATTACCCCCTGTACTTCCGCCTGATTCCGATCGGCCTGGCCCTGATTGCGATGTTGTTCGCGTCCTCCTCGATTGACTTCTGGACAGTCATGCGCTTTTTCGGGTCGCGCGGTCTCGCCGCCCCTCCCGACGCTTGGCAGGACCATGTTTTCTCGCATGCCTTGCCGTTTTACCTATTCGATCTGCCTTTCTATTCGGAGCTACTCGGATTTCTGTTTGTGCTGGCGATTCTTTCCGCCTTGCTGTTCTGGGCCACGGCCCGTGGATGGCAGTTGTTCGAGCGGGTCCGCTACCGGCTGATCGATCGGCCAGCGGGACCTATCAACATTGGGGATTACTTACGATTGCCGGGCGCCACTCGCACCCCTTTCTTCCGCATAATTGCAGTGATCTTATTGCTGGGTTTTGCTGCCTGGGTTTATCTGGGCAACTATGAGCTTTTGTTCAACTCTCACGCCTTCATGACCGGCGCCGATTACGTGGATGAAAAAGTTACTCTCCCTCTGCGCTGGCTCCTCATTATTTCCGCTTTAGCGGCGCTGCCGCTAGTTTGGATGTCAAAGTTCAAGCAGGCGGTCATCCTGGTGATGTCATGTTTTGTCCTGCAATTGGCGTTGCCAGCCATTGTTCGCGCTGTCTACGTGCGACCGAATGAGATCTCGATCGAACGGCCCTACATCGAGCGCCACATCCAGGCGACCACCGCAGCCTTTGGCCTCAATCGAAACGCCACGGAACGCGCTTTCACACCTTCCGGTCAGGGCGTGGTCGACCCTGTCCAGGACGCAACGCTGCTCGCTAATGCTCGGCTCTGGGACCTTCGAGCCTACGGCGCGACCATCACTCAGATCCAAGCGCTGCGCCCCTATTACACTTTCCCCCAAACTGACGTCGATCGCTATTTCATCAACGGCCGGATCAAGCAGGTACTGCTATCTCCTCGCGAAATTGACGTCACCCAGTTGTCCGCCGAGGCGAGCGAGAGCTGGATCAATCCTCGTTTCATTTATACCCACGGTTTTGGCGCAGTCGTTGCCGAGGTCAACAAAATTACGCCCGATGGCCTGCCCGTCCTACTCATCGAGAACGCTCCGCCCGAGATCAAATCGCCTGGGTTTCAGCTCACACGGCCGGAGATCTACTTTGGCGAGAGAACGCAAGATCCAGTCTTTGTCCATACCGCCCGCGAAGAGTTCGATTATCCTTCCGGCGACCAGAACAAGTATTCAACCTACCAGGGCACGGGCGGCTTCCCGGTTGGTTCCTTTCCTCTGAAGGTTGCCGCCGCAATCTCCCAGGGCGAGCCGAACATTGTTTTCACCGGCTATCTGACTGGGCAAAGTCGCATGATGATTTATCGCAACGTGAAAGCCAGATTGGCGCATCTGGCCGGTTTCTTGCACTGGGACCCGGACCCTTACCTGGTGATTACCGATGACGGCCGTCTGGTCTGGATGGTGGACGGCTATACAACTTCTCTTTCTCATCCGTATTCGGCGCCACTTCCTGTAGCCGGACTTGAGGAAGGCGCAAATTACATTCGCAATGCGGTGAAAGCTACCGTGGATGCCTACACGGGGAAGATGTCCCTATATGTCTTCGATCCGAGCGACCCCATCATCCAGGCTTACCAGAAGCTGTTCCCAAAGTTATTCCTCCCGGCGTCAGAAATGCCAGCCGATCTGCGCCGGCACGCCCGTTATCCGGAGGCTCTTTTTCAGACGCAGGCAGAGGCGTACCGAATTTTTCACATGCGCGATCCCCAGGTGTTCTACAACAAGGAAGACATTTGGGAGATCGCGCGCGACCTATTCGGCCAGTCTGGACAACCGGAGGCCGTAACGCCCACCTACGTCGTGGCTACCTTGCCTGGGGAGAAGAACCCCGAGTACCTGCTGATTCTGCCTTTTACCCCACGGGGCAAGGACAACTTGATCGGGTGGATGGCCGCTCGTTGCGATGGTGACCAGCTCGGGAAACTGATCTTTTATCGACTGCCGAAGCAGCAGTTAGTGTACGGCCCCATGCAGATTGAATCGCGCATCGACCAGGACCAGAACATCTCCAAGGACCTCACGCTGTGGAACCAACAAGGCTCGCACGTGTTGCGTGGAAACATTATCGCTCTCCCTGTGACGGGTGGCTTCCTTTACCTTGAGTCCATCTACATCCAGGCAACCGAAGCCCGTATGCCACAGCTCAAGAAGGTAGTGCTGGCCATGGGCGACCGGCTGATCTACCGGGATACCTTCGACCAGGCCTTGGCCGATCTAACGGCGGCACCAGCGCCGGCCGCAGTTGCTTCTACTCCCACGCCCGCCTCGACAGCGAGCGAAAAAAATGTACCCACGCTATCTGAGCGCCTCCACCGTCTTCGCGATCAAGCCGAGCAACTGACCCGAGAGCTGGAGACGCTGGAAAAGGAAACAGTCAAGAAGTAGATTCAAACTGAAGGCCCGCAAACCCGCAACCGGCAACCATCAAGCCCCAACCCGCAGCCAAGAGAGGAGAATCTCTATGCCATTCACTACGGTCGGTAAGGAAAACTCCGGCAACATCGATCTCTATTATGAGGACCATGGCTCGGGTGGTCCCGTTGTCCTTATCCACGGATATCCACTGAGCGGTGCTTCCTGGGAGAAGCAGGTCGCAGCGCTTCTGGCGGCGGGTCACCGTGTCATCACGTATGACCGCAGAGGGTTCGGCCAGTCCAGCCAGCCAACTACCGGCTACAACTACGACACCTTCGCCGAGGACCTGCACAAACTCGTGACGCAGCTCAACCTGCGCGATTTCGCACTGGTTGGTTTCTCGATGGGTGGCGGCGAAGTGGCGCGCTACTTGGGGAAATACGGATCGAAGGGCGTAAGCAAGGCGGTAATCATCTCGGGGATTCCGCCGTTCCTGCTGAAGACGGCGGACAACCCGGAAGGCGTGGACGGCAGTGTCTTCGAGGGAATCCAGAAGGCCGTCGCCGCAGACCGTTACGCGTTCTTCGCCGATTTCTTCAAGAATTTCTACAACACGGACCTCCTGCTGGGCAAGCGCGTTAGCGATCAGGCCGTCCAATCCAGCTGGAACGTCGCAGCTGGCGCCTCGGCCGCGGCCAGTCTCGCTTGCGTGCCAACATGGTATGAGGACTTCCGCAAGGACCTGACCCGTATCGACGTGCCCACGCTGGTCATCCACGGCGATGCGGACCGGATTTTGCCTATCGCCGCCTCGGGACTTCGGACCGCCAAGCTGATCGCGGGAGCCCGTTTATTGGTGGTGAAGGATGGGCCGCACTGCATACCTTGGACACACGCAGACGAGGTGAACCCCGAGCTGGTGAAATTCCTTGGGAAGGGGATTGCATAGCGCGCAGTTTCAGCGCCCCAGAACGAAGCGGTTGCGTAAGCAAACCATTCTTCGAGGGCTGCGATCGGGCCCTCTGAAAACCCCCATCAATAAACCTCCCTAGACCTATTCCAAGAAGGCTCGTTGTCGCGTCAGCTGTATTTCGTGCAAGCAGACCGCAAGGATCTAACGCTCCTGATTATTGTGAACGGCTTGGAGGCGGACCCTTCGGCTGCGCTCTCCAGAAACTCATTAAGCAATTCCTTGTGTTGGAATGAGTTGCAAGTTGAGAGCGGCTGCCTCTTTTTGCAGCCATTTCGTCTGATGGCAACGGTATTTTGCTTCGTAGTATTCGGTGCCTTTGTCGACGTAGGCGGTGCCGAATTTCAGCTGGCTCATATACTGATCTCTCCCAAATGAAGTTGGCGTGCTCGGCCCGGTTGCGGATCGCTAAAAAATACTCTCCAACGGGGTCGAGTCCGCTGACTCCTATGCAGCGCAACTGCCGCCAAATCACGGATCGCAAGAAACCGGAACCAGGGATACATCAACTGTGGAACTACGTGTTCGTACAGCTACTACTATGAGACGCCGGTGACCCTGACAGCGGCGCCCGCGCCCGGCTCGGTATTTACAGGATGGCGTGGCTGCGACTTGAGTTTCGGCTTCAGTTGCACCTTGGCCGTTACCAGCGATCATAACGTTACGGCAATCTTCAACATTCCCGTTGCTCTGCAGTTCATTCCCATCACTCCGTGCCGTCTGCTTGATACCCGGCCGGGGTCGGTGGCGGCGGCCCGATTCAGGGCGGCACGTCCCAGACATTTAACCTTCCGCAGTTGGCGCAATCGGCGAATCCCCCTTGTGCAAGTCTTTCCTTGGCGGCCGCCTATTCGCTCAATGTCACCACCGTTCCGGCTGGCCCTCTCGGCTACCTTACGGTATGGCCCAGCGGGCTAACTCGGCCTCGGATCTCCACCCTGAACTCGCTCGACGGCCGGATCAAGGCCAACGCCGCCATCGTGGCGGCTGGAGATGCACAGGCTATCGACATTTACGCCACGAATACCACCGATATCGTGCTGGATATCGACGGCTACTTCGTTGCAGCGCCAAGTCCCTCGGCGCTCGCGTTTTATCCTCTGGCGCCTTGCCGTGTGGCGGACACTCGAAATCCGATTGGCGATCTCGGGGGGCCCTACCTGCAGAACCGGCAAGAGCGGGATTTTCCTGTGCTCGAGGCGAGTGCCTGCAATATTCCAGCCAGCGCGCAGGCGTATTCCATGAACTTCACGGTCGTGCCGAAACATGTTCTGGGCTATCTGACAGTGTGGCAAACGGGTCAGCCGCGACCCGTGGTCTCCACGCTGAACGATTTGACTGGAACCATCGTGGCCAATGCAGCCATTGTGCCGGCCGGTACGGGTGGTGACATCGCTGTCTATCCCAGTGACGATACCGACCTGGTGGTCGACATCGACGGGTATTTCGCGCCTCCGGTTACCGGCGGTCTATCGCTGTACATGCTTGCACCTTGCCGCGTCCTGGACAAGCGAAAGATCGGCACCGGTCGACCCTTCAGCGGGACGCTGAGTCCGCCGGTTGATGTGATGGACGGCCCGTGTGCACCATCCAGCCAGGCGCGAGCCTATGTGCTGAACGCGACCGTGGTCCCGCAAGGCCCGTTAGGATATCTGACCTTGTGGCCAGATGGCCAGCAGCGGCCCTTGGCCTCGACCTTGAATGCGATAGACGGCATGATCACCTCGAACATGGCAATCGTGCCCACCAACAACGGAAAGATTGATGCGTTTGCGTCGGGGCTCACGCAACTGATCCTCGACATCTCCAGCTACTTCGCGCCGTAGTGGGCGGCCCTGGTTCGGTTGGATCGTTCACGAGGGCAGGTGGAAGCCTGAAAGCTCACCTGCCCTCTTCGCATCACGTAGTCTACGTATTTCCTTGTCTCACTGAAACGGCGAAAAAGCATCCTGCCGCGAGATGACAAGCACCCGCCTCCCGTAGCATCCTTGATTAAGCACTCATGACGCTGCACTTCAAACTGGTGGTTGGTTCGAAGGCCCGCGCTCTCCTTCTCCTGGGCATATCTCTGGGCACACTGGGCGCGGCGGTACAGGCGCAATCGATTCCGCTGACCTCCGGACCGGTCTTGCCGTTGTATCGCGCGCTACGCAACGTAGGACTCGATCCCCAACGGGTGTTCCAGATCCGCGAGGCGGAGATCAATCGCGAGGATGTTCACATCTGGCTGAACGACGGCACCATCGCGTTTACCCAGTCGGTCGATGGCAAAGTGACGGGTGCCTACTTTGAAGGGGAAGGCGAGGTGCTGGTGCGTCCTCCGGACCGCATGGAGCGGGCGTCACTCGGCCGCTTCATCGGCGCCGGCGTGCTGGAAGAGAAATTCGCGTCGGCGTATCTGCGCTTCAACGACAACACGGCGAAGGACCTGGAGCCGTATCTGCGCCCGCCGGCCGATGCCGCAGCATTCTTCACCCACGCTGATGCCACGGCACGCGCGCTCGCGCAGATCGACGCCATGCGGCTGTGCATTTCGTTCACCGGTGCGCTGCCCATGCCAGCGGCTAGCGAAGCAGCTTCCTTGGGCGATCGTTTGCTGCATGCTCGCATATTGGGCGAACACTACGGTGTGTTCGACGTCTATTTCGACTCCCTCAGTCCAGAGCAAATCGTGGTGGGCAATGCTTCCACACAAAACCAGCAGACCTATTACGACCTGTGGATGAGTTTCCCCATGCGGTCGCTGCGCAAGACCCCGCTTTCCAATACCCGCTTCGAAGGACCCAACGGCCCGGCGTGGACGCGGGACGTCCTGACCGTCAACAAGTACACGATCACCGGAAAGCTCGACCCGCCTCGGGACCTGGCGGCGGAGGCAACGCTCGATGTGGACGTGAAACAAGGCGGCGCGCGCCTTGTGCTTTTCGAACTGTCCCGCTACCTGCAACTGAAGCAGGTCGACGCCGACGGCCAGCCGTTGGAGTACATCCAGAACGAAGCCGTGGAAGGCAGCGAGATGTCGCGGCGTGGCAACGATATTGTCGCGGTCGTCTTTCCCCAGCCGTTACAGGCGGGAGCGCATTTTCCCCTGCGCTTCAGCTATGCCGGCTCGGTGCTATCGGATGCGGGCGGCGGACTGCTCTACGCGGGTGCACGCGGGACTTGGTATCCCAACCGCGGCATCGCCATGACCAATTACGATGTCACCTTCCGCTTTCCTGAACCCTGGACGGTAGTGGCTACCGGGAAACTGGTTTCGCTGCAGCGACAGGGTAGCGACTTCCTGGCCCATTGGGTCACGGAGAAACCTATTCCTATCGCCGGATTCAACTTGGGCGTCTACGTTCGCAGTGTAGCGAAGTCTGGCGATGTCGAAGTGGACGCCTACTCTGCGCGCGGTGGCGTAATCAAAATCATGCCTCCCGGCGTAGTCGCTACCTCGCCGGGGCCCGAATCGCTGCTGGCCTCGGGGACCTCGGGGATGAAGCCGGAGCCGTTCCCCAGCGCTGCGAGCCGAGGCCAATTGCTTGCCGACAGCGCGGCGGAAACACTGACCGCACTTTCGCAGACGCTGGGCGCTTATCCCTTCAGCACGCTCGCGCTGGCCGAAAATCCCAGTACCGACAGCCAGGGATGGCCGGGACTGGTTTTCCTTTCCAGTTACGTCTATCTGAGCCCGGAGCAGCGCGAAGCCTTAGAGCTTCCGCCAGCCGACCAGATCATCTACGGGGATGTCATGATGCCGCATGAACTTGCCCACCAGTGGTTTGGAGATAAAGTATCGTGGGCCAGCTATCACGAGCAGTGGTTGATGGAAGGACTGGCAAATTACTGTTCGCTGATGCTGCTGGAACGCACCCGCCCCGCGGACGCGAAGCTGATGCTGCAAACCTATCGAAACTGGTTGGCGTCCAAATCGAAGGAGGGCCGGCCCAACGTAGAAGCAGGTCCGGTGACCCTGGGCGTCCGTCTTTCCTCATCGCACTTCCCCAATGGATACGAAATCATTACCTATAGCCGCGGCACCTGGCTCATTCACATGCTGCGGTGCATGTTGCGCGACGCATCCCGGACCCCGGAAAAACCTGATGGCGACGACACGGCTTTTCTTGCCCTGTTGCGCAACATCGTGGACCGCTATCAGGAGAAAGAGATCACTAACACCGATTTCCAGCAGGCCATCGAAGCAGTACTGCCACCCGCATTGTGGTTTGAGGACCGCAAGTCGCTGGACTGGTTTTTCGATGGATGGGTGAACGGCACCGCATTCCCGCAACTCGATGTTGCCGAGGTAAAGATGGCGCGCGGCGCCGGGGCGATGAAGGTCAGCGGAGTCATCCGGCAGAAATTGGCGCCACCGGACCTGGTGACCAGCGTTCCGGTCTACGGCGTGACGGGAGAGCAACAGATCTATCTGGGCCGCGTCTTCGCTGAAGGCGAAGAGTCGCACTTCAGCATCTCCGCTCCCGCGGAGGTGAAGCAGTTAGTGCTCGATCCCTACCAAACCGTGCTGACCGCGCCGCAGTGAGCGGTGCGATGCGAATGTCATTCCTATTTCGGCCGGAGCAGCTCGCCGCGTGCGATGCGGCGGCAGATATCCTGTACATCGCGATCGATGTGTCGCCAAAACTTGCCCAACCCGCTGCATAGGTAGTTCAGGCCGGCTTGACCGTCCGGAGTTCGAATCAGCCGGTTCTTCGGACACTCGCCATTGCACGCAAACAGGTAATGGCACTCGCGGCAGCGCTGTGGGAGGGTATTGAACTTGGCGAAGCCGAAGGCCTTCTGCTCTTCCGAGAAAGCCATCCGCGAGCTGGAAGTCTGCAAGATGTTGCCCAGTTTGTATTCGGGATACACGTAGTGGTCGCAGGAGTAGAGGCTGCCGTCGTGCTCCAGCGCCATGCCTTTGCCGCAGAACTCGTGATAGATGCAGAGCTGCGACTCCTGACCCACCCACTGCGCCACCGCCGTCTCAAACAGGTTGACGAAGGCCTTGCCGATGTCGCGGCGGTACCAGTCATCCCAGACCTTGCAGAGGAAGTAGCCCCAATCGTCAGGATCGACGGACCAGTCGGTGACGACGGAGTCCGGATTTTCGGGATGCGCGCCGGGCGAGTCGTAGATCGGCAGCGTGGCCCGGTCCCACTTGTGCGGCGCAAAATTGCGGAAGACCTTGGGCTCGACGCACGGGATGAACTGCATCTGCCGCGGACGTATTTCGTTTTTCAGGAAGCGATAGACATCGAGCGGCCGCCTGGCGTTATGGCGGTTGATAACCGTCAGAGAGTTGAACGGCACGCCATGCCGCTGCAGCATCTGTGCGGCGGCGAAGACCTTGTCGAAGGTCGGGTTACCGTCGTTGGCAATGCGATATATGTCGTGCAGTTCCTTGGGACCGTCGATACTGAGGCCGACCAGGAAGCCATGCTGCTTGAGGAAAGTACCCCATTCATCGTTCAGCAGCGTGCCATTGGTTTGCAGATCGTTTTCGATGCGCTGGCTTGGCTTCTTGTACTTCTGCTCGAGCTCGACCACCCTGCGGAAGAAGTCCAAGCCGAGCAGGGTCGGCTCGCCGCCTTGCCAGGAAAAGACAACCTCGTCCCGGTCCTGCCCTTCGGTGTACTGCTTGATGTGCGCTTCGAGGATCTGGTCGGAGATGCGAAACTTACTATCGCTTCCCAGCAACTCCTTCTTGTGCAGGTAATAGCAATAGGTGCAGTCCAGGTTACAGATGGCCCCGATGGGCTTAATCATCGCGTGGTAGGCGCGTGCTCCACCCGGTGGCGCGGGCCACGGCGACAAATCCGAAGCCGGTACATAGTTTTTCATGCCAGCGGCGTCCTCTGCTCTATTGTGTTTTCCTTCGATGGGCTGCTACTCAGCCGAACAAAGATTGCGAACTAGCCCGTCTAGGAAATGGGGCCGCGTTGCGGCGGCCCCATGCTTTTTCCATTTAGTTTTTGGGCGTGCCAGTCCCGTTCTTCGGCGCCATCTTTTTGAGCATTGGTGCCAGCTCATACAACGCCGGACTATTGGACAGGAATCCGATCTTGAACTGCGGCGGATACTTCATCAGTTCCTCCATGTACCAGGCTGCGGCCGCCCCAACAGGAGTCATCGCAGGAATATGGCGTATACCGATGTTGACGTCTTCCTTCGGATCAGTGTACAGGTTGAACATGATCGCGCCACCCGAGTCCACGAAAATCAGACCGCTGAAACCGCCCCAGTCGCCTTTCTGTACGACTCCATTCTCTATCTCGCCGGTCCAGACGTACTTGAACTCATCGATGCGCATGGCGGCGAAGTACTGGTTCAAGGTGTAGGGACGGCTGCGGCGGGCCGAGTGGCCATCGTTCGCTACCAGCCATGAGGCCTGGTCCACCCCGTCAATGTAAGTGGTCTTGGGGAACAGACCGGCCAGATTGGCGCCGGGAACACCCGCCAGCGACAGTGCTGTCGGCATAACGTCGGCGAAATCGAACAACCCATCGTCGCGGCGCGGATGGATCATGCCTTTCCAGTAGGCGAAGGTGGGTACACGCACGCCGCCTTCCCAGCTCGAACCCTTGCAGCCGCGGAACGGCGTGCGGGCATGCGGGGGGATCTCGCACTCCGGCCCGTTGTCGGAGCTGAGAATGATCAGCGTATTCTCCAATTCGCCGATTTGCTGCAACTTGTCATAGATCTGCCCCAGTACATAATCCATCTGCACCATGCAGTCGCCGTAAGAGGTGCGCGACATGGACTTGCCCGCCCATTCGTCCGAAGGATAGTTATCAAAATGGCAGCCGCGCGTGGCGTGATAGAGGAAGAACGGTTGCTTGCTGCCCTTCATCTTGTCAAGGAAGGCTAGGCTGGTATCGAGCCAGTGCTTATCCAGGTCTTTAAGGTAGGTGAGGTCAATGAGGCGGCCGTCCTCGCAGTTGGTTTTGTTAGCAGGAGTGCAGTGGACTTCGTTGTGGCTGAAGTGGTCCTTCTCCATCATGGCGAAGCGCGCGGGCGACAGGGCGATTTCGGGATTGAAATACTCGTCGCGCCACTCGGTGTACATGTCCGAAACACCGAGGAAGCCGACGTAATCGTCGAAGCCAACGTTTTGCGGCAGCGAGGCCTGGTTCTCGCCCACGTGCCATTTACCGACACCCTGGGTTACGTAGCCTTGTCTCTTGAGTAGCGTCGCAATGGTAGTTGCGCCGTCAAGCCCGCCAGCTTCGCCGTACATTGCTGGCCGCAGAATGCCATGGTGCAGAGGGTTTTGTCCGGTCATGATGGTGGCGCGGCTGGGCGAGCAGGACGGGGTCGAGTAGGCGGAAGTGAAGATCAGGCCCGCATTGGCCAGCCTGTCCATCACCGGTGTCGCATTGCCCACGGCCTCGCCGCCGCCGTTGAATCCCGGATCCATCCAGCCCACGTCGTCCATCAAAAAGATGAGGATGTTTGGTTTCTTGCCCGTCTTCTTCTCCAAAGCCGCGAGCTTCTGCCGCGCTTCCGCGTCCTGCTCCGGATGCAGGATAACCGGATACATGTTGTCGGCAGGCTTCACGTCCTGCAGGTGCAGGTACTGTCCGGGATGGTCGAAGCCCGGAGCCGTGGTCGGCCCGGTGGCCGAGCCGCGGATGTTCTGGGCCAATCCGGCGCACGAGGATGCGGCTGCGAACATCGCGACTGCGGCCTCAAGGCGCCGGCGAGCGAATCGTTCTCTCAGTGTTTTCATGATTTCCTCATTGATGTTCGCAAGGTGAATGTTGACGACAACATCGACTTGCTCATGCACCCGGAGCAGGTGGGACCCGTCAGCCGTGCGTGTTGAATGAGTACAGAGCGCACCCTAAGAACCCGTGCTGCGCTGCATCGGATCTTGGGCAGACAAAACCTTACGGATAATAGCTTCGTTGAAGTCGAATGCGCGGTGATGGAAGTCGCAGCTTTGTGTGATGAAGGCAAGCTAAGACCGTCGAATTGGCGCGCCTATCGCAACCGCACCTTAATGCGAAGCAAATCGTCGACTTGGCACAAGAGTGGGCATTTCGTAGAAGTACAGCTCGCCGAAGCGGTGATCCCAGCTTCTCGATCGAAGACGTTCGTTCTACGACGTGTGCTGGGGATTGTTCTTAGGTTTTAAGCACATGAAATTGCCATCGGCGCAGGGTGCTGGTGAGGCCTGGCTCGGGGTCGGGCGGATCTAATGCTCAACAGGTCACATGGAGAATGGCATTGGTGCTTTCTGCGCGCCGCTTCAAGAGATCCATGGCTTCTTCCGTTGAGAGGATGATCAATTCAACTTTGCGCCGCTCAGCCTCATGTCTAACCTCATCCATGACTGGCAGTGCTCCCGTGCCCGTGCCGACCACCAAGCGGCGGCATTTCCACGGTATCTCCTCTTCCAGAGAGAGCGGCGTGTGACCGAAACTGTCCCGAAACTTCTTGGATGGTTTCTTCTTGCGCTTGCGAATCTCTCCTCGGTCGATCACGATGTCATGGCCGTAGTCAACGCCATCGATCCGAATTTGCCCAAATGATAACTGCTCGAACTTCATGGCGGGCCTCCGATCTCGGATGGACTTTTTGCGGACCGCAGCGGACGTCTGCGGTGGCGGCTGCGGAGCCCCCACCGCATGGGTCTGCGCTCAGCGAACCAACCCTGTCGTGAGACGCTTCGGCCCGGCCTGGAGTATGTGCTCCGGGCACTCGGCCATCATCAGCTTGAAGTTTTCGATGAAGCGGGCCGCCAGCGCATCGTACTTGTCAAAATACTGGTCCCGGCTCGGCCAGGTATTCGCCGGATCTAGGATCTGCGACGGCACTCCCTCGCATTGAAGTGGCACATCGAAGCCAAAAACCGGATCTTTCTTGTACGCCACCTTGAGCAGTGAGCCACTGAGTGCGGCACTGAGCAGCGCGCGGGTGTGATGGATGCTGATGCGCTTGCCAACGCCAAACGGTCCGCCAGTCCAGCCCGTATTCACCAGCCACACGTGCGCGCCATGCTTTTGGATCTTTTTCTTCAGCAGCTCCGCATAGGCCAGCGGGTGGTGCACCATGAACGGGCCACCGAAGCACGTGCTGAAGGTCATCTCGGGCTCCACACCAAGCCCGATCTCGGTGCCGGCAATCTTGCTGGTGTAGCCGGAAATGAAATGGTAGATCGCCTGGTCCGGGCTGAGCTTGGAGATGGGTGGCATCACACCGGAGGCATCGCAGGTGAGGAAAATAACGTTCTGCGGGTGCCCTGCGCGCTTCTCCGGCAGGTGATTCGCGATGTAAGCAAGCGGATAAGCCGCCCGGGTGTTCTCCGTCACCGTGTAGTCATTCAAGTCCAAATGCCGCGAGACCGCATCGAAGGTGACATTTTCCAGCACGGTCCCAAACTGCCGCGTACAAGCATAAATCTGCGGCTCGGCCTCTGGCGAAAGACGAATCACCTTGGCATAGCAGCCATCCTCGAAGTTGAACACTCCGTTGTCGCTCCAGCCATGCTCGTCGTCGCCGATCAGGTGTCGCTTGGGGTCGGCGGAAAGCGTCGTCTTGCCGGTGCCCGAAAGCCCGAAGAAAATGGCGACATCGCCATCGGCGCCGACGTTGGCCGAGCAGTGCATGGAGAGTACGCCTTGCAGCGGCAACAGGAAATTCAGCACCGTAAAGATGGTCTTCTTGATTTCCCCGGCATAGCTGGTGCCACCGATGATGGCCAGTCGTTCCCGGAAATTAATAACGATGAAGGTTTCCGTACGCGTGCCGTCCACCATGGGCGAGGCCTGAAACGAGGGCGCCGCTATTACGGTGAATTCGGGCATATGCCGCTGGAGTGCGTCTTGACCCCGAATCTTCAGGAACATGGTGCGCGCAAACAAACTGTGCCACGCCTTTTGCGTAATGATGCGGATGGGGAGGCTGTACTCCGGGTCGGCCCCAGCGAAGCAGTCCTGCACGAAAACATCGCGCCCCTGCAAGTAGCCCTGCAGGCGCGCCAGCAGCGCGCTGAAATTCTCGCTGGTGCATGGCCGGTTGTACTGGCCCCACCAGATCTTCTCCTCGGTGGATTGCTCGCGTACCACGAATTTGTCGGCCGCGGCGCGGGCGGTGTGTTTGCCGGTGTTCACCACCAGTGGTCCGAGGTGCGAGAGACTGCCCTCGGAACGGAAAATACTCTCCTCGTAAAGCGCCGGCGTGGGCAGATTCCAGTAGGCACGCCGCAGATTCACCAGCCCGTGGTTTGCCAGGCCGTAGGCACTGGCCAGCGTCCCTGCCTCTTTTACAGCGGGAGATTGCACGTCGAGGTAGATGTTCATAGCCAATCCCTCACAAGTTTGCGGTCGCCGAGGTAGAGTTCGTTGGACGAATTCGGATCGAGCGCCCACTTGATGCGATCTACGCCCTCGGTAACATCGCGGATGGTGCCGCAGTAACTCAGCCGCAGATGCCCCTCGAAGCCGAATTCCTTGCCCGGCACCGTGACCACGCGTACTTTCTCGAGCAGGAAATGGGAGAGCTTCTGCGAATCCTTCATGTATGCGCTGAAATCCGGGAAGCAGTAAAAGGTGCCGTCCGGCTTGTGAACTTTGACGCCGTCGAAAGCTTTCAAGCGGTCCATCATCACGTTCCGGTTATTCTCCAGCGTGACCCGCAGGCTCTCGACCGACGATTGCACACCGTTGAGCGCGCCCACGGCTGCCCACTGCGATGGGGAAGCAGGCCCGGAGGTCTGTTGCGACTGGATGGTCGCCATGGCCTCGATCAGCGGTTTATTAGCGATCGCCCAACCGATGCGGAAGCCGGTCATGGCATACATCTTGGATACCCCGTTGATCACCACCAGCTTCGATTGCTCGAGCGGCGCCTTCATGAAGTCGTAGGCGATGGGCGCGTTCTTGCCGTCGAACACTAAGCGGTTGTAGATGTCGTCCATGATGAGATAAATGCTCCGCTTCTCGCAAAACTCGACCATCTCCTGGACGAAATCCTTGGAGTACATGGCACCCGAAGGGTTATTGGGGCTGTTCAGAACGATGGCTTTGGTGTAGGAACCGCATGCCTCCGCGATCTCTTTGACCGTTGGGAAAAACGTTCCGTCCTCGGCGGTCACTGGCACCGGAACACCGCCGGCGAGCTTCACCATCTCCGGATAGCTGACCCAGTAGGGCGCCGGGAAAATCACTTCTTCCTTGGGATCCAGGATGGCGTGCAGCAGCACCATCAGTGCCTGCTTGGCGCCGCCCGAAACAATCACGTTGTCTGCCGACGCAATCTTCTTGTAGTGCTCTTCGGTATAGCGAATGATGGCTTTCTTCAACGCAGGAATCCCATCGGGCGCCGTGTACCGGATTTCTCCAGTGTTCAGCAGTGCCGCGCAGTTGATCACTGCATCAATGGGGGCCTTACTCTTGGGTTCGCCGCCTCCCAGGTGAATGATTGGCTCTCCTTTGTCGCGCAGCAGGGCCGCGGTTTCATTCAGCTTGAGAGTCGCCGACTCCCGGATGCACCGGGCAAGCTGACTAAGACTCATGACGTTTATTCCCTTCCTTGGGCATATTAGTACTCCGATAAGGATACAACCAGGCGGTGCCTGGCCGGCAGCACTGCGTGATGGAAAGGTGAGGGTTATCCTGTAGGCACGGGCGGAGTCCCAACTATGATCGAGATCAAGCCGGTTCGCATGGAATTTCCGGCCGATGCCAACATCATTGTTGGTCAAGCGCATTTCATCTGAGATGCCCTTGATAGCAGAGAGTTTCGTATGCGTTTTTCATTCTCTAACACTGCCGCGACGGAGCGGGGGCACCCGCACACCATAAGCCTGAAACTGCGCGACACGAACCAGCTCTTCAATTCGATGGACCCTTCTCCGTTCATTGAAAAGGATCTCGACGACGACGCGGAAGAATTTATCGTAAGCTGGGCCCAAGAATTCCCTCCTAACGCTCCGATCAAATTGCGTATCCACTTGGAGCAGTGGCCGGCCGAAGACCCCAAAGAACTGATCAGGACGGCCGTCCACAACCATTTTGCTCATCGCGCCACAATCACTGACTTGGAGTTCAAGCGCCTCCTAAGACAGGGACGCACCAGTCTTTTCATCGGGCTGCTGTTCTTGGCTGCGTGTCTATTCCTCAGCAAAATGTTGTTAGGTCATGAGGCGGGCACTTGGGCTGCCGTCGTGCGGGAGAGCCTAACGATTGCCGGATGGGTCGCCATGTGGCGACCCATGCAGATCTATCTTTACGATTGGTGGCCTCTGCTACAACTGCGTCGGGTTTTTGCCAAGCTGAGCCACATGCCCGTGGAACTCGTCCAAAAGGGCAAAGTTGAGTAGTCTCCCTGTCCGTCAGCTACTCACTGGCGTGCGAACGATTTCTACGGAGCACTTGGCATGGCGAGCGACAAATTCGGCCACGCTGTCCAGCAAGAAACGCTGGATGCCTCCCCGCCCATGCGAACCAACGACGATCAGATCGGCACGCCACGCTGCCGCGGAATCGATGATGCTCTCTCTGATGTCACCTACCTCGACGGCGGCGTCCACCTTGAATCCTGCACTACGCAGCTCCTTCGCAATTCGCTCGACCAACTCACGGGCTGGCTTTTTCTGGTCTTCCAACTCAGGGGCGTAGCCTGACGCCATTTGCGGGGGAGCCGGCGCAATCGGCTGCAACACATGCAAGACCCGGACCTCGGTATGCTCAGTCCGAAACTGCGTGACAATAGCCCTTAACACATCCCCTGAGAAATTTGAATCGTCAATTCCCATTAAGATTTTCATGACTCCTCCTCCTCAAGAAGCAATAGGGTACCACGCAAAACTAAATACTTTGATGGGCAGGCGTTTAACAAGACCGTCATCGCGCTTGACGGGGATACCTCTCTCTTCGTCATCTGCACCGCAGGTGATGTTGACGAAGCGCCGCCGCTGCGGGGACAGCCTTCAGACCAGGGCACCCGCCTCCTCGACCCTCTCCAGTACCCGTTCCAGCAGCGCCAGCTTCCGTGATGTCGCGCTGACCCGTCCTAACAATCCCATAGGTCTCCCGCGTTCTAGATGAGTCAAGCTCCGTGTGGATTTAAGACCCGACTGCTACAATGCTCGGCGAAGCATTCGAAAGGACTCCATGGACATCCAAACCCTAGTCTCAAATCTCAAGGTCGAACGCAATCGAATTGACCAGGCCATCTCCGCACTTGAAGGACTCACCTCGCCGTCTTCAGTTCGCCGCGGACGTCCGCCTAAAGCGAAACAGGCGTCACCAGCACCGGGCAAGAAGCGTCGTGGTATGAGCGCAGCCGCGCGCAAGCGCATCTCGGAAGCGATGAAGAAACGCTGGGCAACCTGGCACGGAAAGTCGGCTCCCAAGCGTAAGCCCATGAGCCCCGCTGCACGGAAACGCTTATCGGAATTGATGAAGCAGAGGTGGGCGGAGAAGAGCAAGAAGACAACGGTGTCCTAACGATCGCTGATCCAAGTGGTGCCGGCTCAAGGTTGGCTGATTGGGTTCGGCGCCATGGTAGGACCGGCGCCGGCGAACCACCGTCAGTGAATGGCGGTCCGGGGATAGGAGCATCTCGCGCTGGGCTTCTACTTCAACTCCTGAAAATCTTCTTCCCAATACTCGAACTCGCGCCTTGCCTCCACGGGCCGGTCGGTCTTCTCCTCGGACCGCAGTTGGGTTCGGCGAATCTTGCCGGAAATTGTCTTGGGCAGCTCGGCGAATTCGATCCGGCGTATCCGTTTGTAAGGCCCCAGACGCTTGCGAATGAATACAAAAATCTCTTGCGCCACCGCTTTTGACGGATATACGCCAGGCTTCAGGGTGATGTATGCCTTGGGAACATTCCAGCGGATTGCGTCCGGCGCCGGCACCACAGCGGCTTCCGCGATCGCAGGATGCTCAATCAGCGCGCTCTCCAGCTCGAAAGGGCTGAGGCGATAATCCGAGGACTTGAACACGTCATCGGCACGCCCGACGTACGTGTAGTAGCCGTCGGCGTCGCGGCTGGCGATGTCGCCGGTGTGATAGGTCCCTCCCTCCATGACGCTCGCGGTGCGCGCAGGGTCATCCACGTAGCCAGCCATCAAGCTGATGGGCGCGGGATTCAGGCGGATGCCGATCTCGCCATCGGTAGATTCGTTCCCCCCGGCGTCCAGCAAAACGATGTCGTGTCCCGGAGCGGCCACACCGGCGGAACCTGGCTTGACTTTCTGTCCGGGAAAGTTGCCGATGACGAGCACGGTCTCGGTCTGTCCGAAACCGTCGCGAATGGTCAAGCCCCATGCCTGCCGGACTTTCTCAATGACTTCCGGATTGAGCGGTTCTCCGGCGCCCACCAGTTCCTTGCACTTAACGGGATACGCGCCCAGGTCCTCGAGCACCAGCAGACGCCATACCGTTGGGGGTGAGCACAGCGTGGTGACTTCGCAGCGGGAAACCACTTCGAGGGTTTTCTTAGCGTCGAATCGTGCATAGTTGTGCACGAAGATGGTTGCGCCTGCATTCCACGGCGCGAAGAAGCTGCTCCACGCGTGCTTGGCCCAACCCGGAGAGCTGATGTTGAGGTGGACGTCGTCGGGGCGCAACCCGATCCAATACATGGTGGCAAGGTGACCGACAGGATAGCTCTGATGGGTGTGCAACACGAGTTTCGGCTGGGCCGTGGTGCCGGAAGTGAAATACAGCAGCATGGGATCGGTCGCCTTTGTCGCTGCGTCAGGTACGTAAGTTTCCTCTTCCCGATAGGCGTCCGGGTATGAGACCCAACCGTCGACGGGCTCGTCCGCGACGATACGCGAATAATCGCCTGGCAGCTCCGAGAACCTCCCTGTGAAGGCGGCATTGGTGATCACGTGGCGCGCCTGTCCTCGGGTAAGGCGGTCCTTGAGGTCGTCTGGGGTGAGCAGAGTCGCCGCCGGAATGACGACTGCGCCCAGCTTCATGGAAGCGAGCATGACCTCCCACATCGCCACTACGTTGGGCAGCATAACGATGATGCGATCGCCGCGGCGAACACCATTTCTGCGAAGGAAGTTGGCTACCTGATTCGAGCGGTGCGACATTTGGTCGTAGCTCAGTTTCAACTCCGAGCCATTCTCGTCCACAATCCACAATGCCGTCTTTTGGTTGCCGCGGGCATAGCCGTCGAAATAATCCAGCGCCCAGTTGAACTGCGTAAGCTGGGGCCAGCGGAACTTCCGGTAAACGAATTCGTAGTCGTTGCGATGTTGCAGGAGAAAATCGCGTGCACTCAGGAAAGCATTCAGGTCTGGATTCGATGGGGATGGGTTCATTCTGGCAAGCTCCTATTGGGATGGCGATAGCTCGTAGACAGTACCGCAGCTACTGATGCGCCTGCCGCCTCCGTCCGCCAAGGTCGTCCCATACATATTCCCCGATTGACCGATGATTACTCTGGCTTGGGGATAAGCGCCATCATCTCCTGCTTGAAAACTGTAGCGCGGTGAAAGCACCCAACCGGAGCCTTTGGTTGCCAGCCGGAACACGAGGCCTTAGTTATACTCGCCTGGTGTGCATAAATCCTCTAAAAGTCTTCTCGCTGGAACCTTCAATTTCAGATGCCGCGGCGATTGTTATCAGTGACACACGTCACTTATGAGTGGTCTACTGCTGACAGCCCCCTGGGTTGCGCTCTGGTGCAACCGCACGGCAGATCGGGATATTCGGGTTTGGGTAACCGGTCCCCCGGCCAACCACCACCGTCACACGTCAATGTGACCCACGTTATATCCGTGCCCAGTATTCATTCGTTACTGTTGCGTTGCATATCGTGAACCGGTGCTTTCGGCAACCGCCGCCCGCACAGAAACCGCGAGAATCTCGCAGAACGAGGCGCTCATTTTGAAGGACTGGCGACCCACTGAGGTTGTTCTCGGTTTGCAGCTTCGTCGTATCTCTATATTATGTGAGACCTAAAGGTCACACCTTCGGCTGGGCATGCCAACGCCCACAAAGATTAGCCAGTCGCTGCAGTTGGCCGTGCAGCACCCGTCGCTGTTCTCAAGAGGAGGTTGAAGATGTTCGCACGTAATGCTCATTTCCGCGTGAAATCGCTCAACATGGCTGCTGAGTTCGCCCAGACACTCGAGAACGAGGTCCTTCCTTTGCTTCGCAAGCAGAAGGGTTTCAAGGGCGAAATTACGTTGTCAAATCCCGGCAATCTGGAACGGATTTCTATGAGCCTGTGGGACAACAAGAGCAATGCAGAAGCGTACGACGCCAACGTCTACGCGCAAGTGCTGAAGATCCTTTCCAAGGTGATCGATGGGAAGCCCAAGATCCGGATCTTTGAGGCCGTCGCTTTAAATCTCGACGGCACTGCACCCGAGCGCTAGAGTCTTTGATTGCTCTTCCTGGCGCAGCACTCGCAATGCGCCTTCCATGAGCGCCTGCAGTTCGTCCTCGCCCGGATAAACGGTGATAGGAGCGATCCAACTTACGGACTCGGTTAGCGTCGAGACCAAACGCTGCGAATGCGCCATGCCGCCGGTGAAGAGCACAGCGTCCACGCGTCCGTGCAGGACAGTCGCCATCGCCCCGATCTCTTTCGCGATTTGATAGGCCATCGCATCGAACACGGTCTTGGCCTTTGCCTCGCCGCACGCAATGCGGCGCTCCACTTCCACCAGGTCTTTCGTGCCGAGATAGGAGTACAGTCCGCCGTCGCGGAACAGCAGCCCTTCCACTTGCTTCTGTGTGTACTTGCCGCTGAAGCAGAGATCGACCAACTGCATCGCGGGAACTCCGCCGGCTCGCTCCGTGGAAAATGCCCCTTCTTCCCTCGAATTGGTCACGTCCCCCATGAGGCCGTTTTCGTGTGCGGAAACCGAAATCCCGCTGCCCAAGTGCGCCACAATCAGCCGCAGCGACTCGTACCGTTCGCCGCGCTCGCGAGCGTAACGCTTGGCCACCGCCTTCGAATTCAAGGCGTGCGACAAACACTGGCGCTCCAGCAGCGCCGATCCTGAAAGGCGCGCACACTCGGACCACTCGTCAACGCTCACTGGATCGACGACGTAGGCTTGTATGCTGGCCTTTTGCGCGATGCCGTAGGCCAGAAAGGCGCCAAGGTTCGCAGCATGTTCGCCGCGTCTGGCCAGGCGCAACTCATCGAGCATTTCCTGATTCACAACGTAGGTACCGCTGGCTAATGCGGGCAGAAGGCCGCCCCGTCCTACTACCGCATCAAGCTCGCGGACGTTGTGTCCCGCCTCACTGAGTGCAGCTTCGATCTGCGCGGAGCGAAATTGTTGCTGATCGAGAACCGGGCGTCCATGAAACTGCGCCATCTCGGCATCGGAGTGCCGGATGTTCTTGACGAAGTCAGGGCGCTCGTTAGCGTACAGAGCCATCTTCGAGGACGTGGAACCTGGGTTAATCGCGAGAATCCTGAATTCACCGGCCTGCAAAGATCACCCCCAGAGCGATGGAGTTCACCTTGTCATCCACACTCTCCACGCGCGATGGAATCAGGATCGGGACCTTCGCGCCAGCCACCACGTGCGCGCACTGCGAGCCGCCCAAATACTTCACGGATTTTCCAAGAAGGTTGCCCGCCTCGATGTTCGGGACCACCATGCAGTCGGCATGACCTGCCACTGGATGCGCGATGCCCTTCGCCTGCGCCGCAGACTCCAAAAGTGCGCAATCGAGGGCAAGCGGGCCGAAGACCTCGACGTCACCGAACTGCCCGGCCTCTCCCATCTCGGTAAGCAGCCTGGCGTCCATACTCGAGGGCACCGACTCGCTGACCGCTTCCGTGGCGCTCATGAGGGCGATCTTCGGACGCGCCAGTCCCAGGCAACGCATGACCTCGATTGCGTTTTGCACGATTTGCTTCTTCTGCTCCAGGTTGGGCGAGACATTCAGGCCGCCATCGGTGATGCCGACCAATCTGATCTCACCCGCGAGCTTGTCCTCGTAGAGGAGCACGTCGCTTAACAGACGTCCCGTCCGCAGGCCAGCCTGCTTGTCCAGCACGGCTCGCAAGAGTTCATCTGTGCGGAGATGCCCTTTCAGCAAGAGGTCCACGTGGCCATCGCGCGCCATGTGTATCGCGACGGTTGCAGCATCCTCTGCGCTGACAAACTCTGCCCCGGCGATCAAGCCAGAGAGCCCGAGCGCCTCCGCCTTGGCGCGAATTTTTCGCTCGTTGCCAATCAGCACTGGAATGGCAATCCCAAGATGCAGCGCGCCATCGGCTGCTGTCAGGGCAACCTCGCCGTCCGCCGCAACTATCGCAACACGTTTGGGACCCAGCGGCTGAGCGCGACGGCGGAGTTCGGCGAAGTTCGTTATTTCCTGTCTGGTGCGTGCGGCTGTGCTGGAGATCATGCCCCATTCTCGCCCGGGCGAGCATTGCGTTGCTGTGAGGCGGGTCACAATAGCGCCTGCGGTGGACGTGATGTCCGGTCCAACCGATTGTCACGACCTCATTGAGGTTCTGGAGGCGTGCCCTCAGGACAACTCTCCCCCTCCATCATGCGATGCTGACAGGTCGGGCCTTTTCCGGCTGTATCCTTATCGGAGGAAATGCCGTCGCTTGGTGGTCGGCACGGGTACCGGAGCACGGCCAGTCATGGATGAGGTTAGACGTGGGGCTGAGCGGCGCAAAGTTGAATTGATCATCAACACTGATGACATTCTCTCCATGTGACCTGCGAGCGATTCCAGAGTGGTTGTACCTTGGGTAGTGCAAGCGGATACGCCAATCCTGGAACCGCTGGAGCGCTAGCCCCTGCGGTACCTCGAAATGACTTTTTCAGCAGCCTCTCTAGCCCGCCGGGGGCGCAGTATTTCTCCGCTGCCGCTGTCGGCCAGCACGACACGGCCAGACACGGTAGAATAGCTCCAACGAGTAAGCGATTTTGGTCCCAGGTGAGACTTCCCGTGTATAGGCCCGCCTGATCAGGTATTCGATGAAGAAATTTGCTGTGCTTCTGTTCGCGATATTCCTGGGTGCTCCCCTGGTAATTGCCCAATCCAGCCAATCGGCCGGCCAGGACGAAACCGTCGTCGAGGAAATCATCGCCCGGATCAACAACAACATCGTCACCCGGGCCGATCTGCGCCGCAGCCGCGAACAATTGCTTGCCGAGTCCCGCCAGCCGGACTCCTCCGGTTTGGGCTCCGACACCAAGGAGCGCGAGCAGGACTTGCTCCGCGACCTCATTGACCAGCAACTGCTGCTGCAAAAAGGCGAGGAGTTGGCGATCTCCGCGGACACTGAGGTGGTCAAGCGGCTCGACGAGCTGCGCAAACAGATGCACGCCGAATCCATGGAAGACTTGGAGAAGGCGGCCCAGGCGCAGGGCGTCTCCTGGGAAGAATTCAAACAGAACATGAAGAACAGCATTATCTCGCAACGCGTGATTAGCCAGGAAGTGGGCGGGCACATCACGGTGTCGCAGCAGGAGATCCAGCAGTTCTACGACCAGCACAAAGCCGAGATGGAGCGCCCTGAACAAGTTCGCATGAGCGAGATCCTGATTTCCACCCAGAAGGAGCCGGCGGTGAAGACGGAGAAGGGGCAGGAAGTGCTGCCGGTGGCCCCGAGCGCGGAAGTGGTCGCGGCAGCCAAGGCCAAGGCGGACAAGGTTTACGACCTGTTGAAGAAGGGTGGCAAGTTCGAGGACCTGGCCAAACAATACTCAGACGGTCCGACTGCCGCCGCGGGCGGCGATCTGGAGTACTTCAAGCGCGGTACCCTCTCCAAAGAGCTCGAGCAACGGGTGTTCACCATGGACCCGAGTGGCTACACCGAGCCTGTCCGCACCAATCAGGGATGGGTCATCTTGAAGATCACCGAACACCAGACCCCCGGTGTTCCTCCTTTGAAAGAAGTGGAGAACCGGGTTCAAGAACAGATCTACATGACCAAGATGCAGCCCTCGTTACGCGATTACCTGACTAAGCTGCGCGAGGATGCCTACATTGACATCAAGGCCGGCTACGTCGACACCGGCGCCAGCCCCAACGAAACCAAACCGATCTACACCACGACCGCGACCGAAGGCTCGTCGAAGGTGAAGAAAAAGAAGAAGCTGGGACTCTTTTAGTTTCAGCGATTAAGTTACCGGGAGGCGCGCTGCGGTGCGCCTTTTTGAATTAGAACATGGCATTCTTATTGCCGCCGCAACCGGCTTGTTTTGACCACGGATTTTCACGGATGAACACGGATTTTGTTCCAGTCAAGAACCTCAAAATCAAATCCGCGAGAATCCGTGAATATCCGTGATCGATTTCGTCCTTCTCTGTGCCTCGGTATCTCTGTGGTTATCTGTAGCTCTTAGTCTGAAGGACGCGCGGGGAGACGCCCTTCCTTCTACCGCGGTTGGCGTTCCCGCGTTTCTCTGGCGCCATCCACCGCCAAGTGCGATACCATGAACCCCTGGCCGCATTGTCTTGTCGCGATGTGCCCGCAGGTCCCGCTATGAAGGAATTCTACATTTGCGATTGCGCCCGGCTGGAGAACCAGACCATCACCTCGCTCTTCGTGGTAGCTGCCAAGCAGGTGAAGTCCAAAAAAAATGGTGAACTTTACCTTTCCGTCACTCTGGCCGACCGCAGCGGCCAACTGCAGGCGAACATGTGGGACAACGTCGCCGACACCCTTGATTCGTTCGAGCAGGACGACTTTGTCAAAGTGAAGGGCGTGGTCCACAAGTACAACGGGCGCTGGCAGCTCACCATCCACAAGTTGCGCAAGCTGGAAGATCCGGAGATCGACTACTCCGACTACCTTCCCAAGACCTCGAAGGACATTGATGGGCTATGGCGCACGCTGAGCGAATTCGTCGAGAGCTTCGAGAATCGCTGGCTGAAATCGCTGCTCCAGGAATTCATGGCCGACGAGGCGATCGTCGCCGCGTACAAGAACGCGCCCGCGGCCAAGACGCTGCACCACGCGTTTGTCGGCGGGCTGCTCGACCACGTGGTCTCGCTGTTTACCGTTTGCGACCTTGCCGCCCGCAACTATCCCCAGGTGAACCGCGACCTGCTGCTGAGCGGCGCCTTCCTGCACGACATTGGAAAGCTGCACGAACTCGCGTATCAGCGCTCGATTGCGTACACCACCGAGGGCCAGTTGCTGGGACACATGATCATCGAACTGGAAATGCTGCACGAGAAGCTCGCGCATCTGCCCGGCTTTCCCGGCGAGTTGAAGATCCTGATCGAGCACATGATCATCAGCCATCACGGGCACTATGAATTTGGTTCGCCTAAACTGCCTATGTTTCCCGAGGCGCTCATGCTGCACTATCTCGACGATCTCGACTCCAAGATGGAGAGCATGCGCGCACAGTTCGAGCGTGAGGCCGATTACGACAGCCCGTGGACCAGCTACAACCCATCGCTGGCGCGTCCGCTGCTGAATACCAAGAAATTTCTGGAAAAGGGCCTGTCCGCGTCGCGAGAGGCGGAGGCGCGAAAGTCGGCCGCAGTTGCCGGCAACGGAAATACCTCGCCGGAACCCGCAGTCGTCCAAAACGTCGAGGCCCAACCTGAAAGCGCCGCCGCGCAACCGGCCGAAAAAGAGCCGGAGCCGTCTCCCCTGGAAGCGCTCGAGCGCGAGTTTGCTTCGCACAAGGTAACGCCGGTGGCCGGCACGGGAAAATCGTCGTTTTGATAGATTTCGCACGCTTTGAATGGCTTTCCTTCGACTGCTACGGCACATTGATTGACTGGGAAACCGGCCTGCTCAGCTACTTGCGTCCGTTGCTGGAGAGCAAGGGCCACGCGCTCAGCGACGCCCAGATTCTCAATCTCTATTCGGAATTGGAGCCGCGCGCCCAAAGCGGTCCCTACCGCAGCTATCGCGAGGTGCTGGCACAGGTGGTTCGCGACTTCGCTCGCGAGCTGCACTTCTCCGTCGGCACCGCCGAGGCCAACGGACTGGCGGAATCGATCCGAAACTGGCAGCCCTTTGCCGATACGGTCCCCGCACTGCGCCGTTTGCAGTCCCGCTACAAGCTGGCCGTGCTTTCCAATATTGACGACGACTTGTTCGCCTACACTGCGCCGAAGCTGGAGGCATGTTTCGACGCCGTGGTAACCGCTCAACAAGTACACAGTTACAAACCGTCGTTCAATAATTTCGAGGCGTTGTTACGCCGCTTCCAAATTCCGCGCGAGCGCCTGCTGCATGTTGCCGAGAGCTTGTACCACGATGTGGTACCCGCGCATGCCCTAGAGATTGCCACCGTGTGGGTCAATCGCAGACAGGGCAAAGAGGCGACAGCCACCAAGCGGGTCCAAGCCCATCCCGATCTGGAAGTGCCGAATGTCGGCAAGCTGGCGAAGTTGGCTGTGCCAGACGGCCACAGCGGTTCCAGCGCTGGTGTGCCTCCTAGGTAGAGCCGGCCTTTAGAGCGTATGTGTGATAACTCGTTTTGAGTTGTCAGGGTGGAACGAATTGCGCAAAATCTAGCCCCGCAGGGGCGAAACAATATTAGCCCAGGGCGTAAGCCCTGGGTAAAGTCCAAAAAAATCAACGAGTCCCTTCAGGGACGGCACAGTTCTCACACACCCCCTAAAAAGCCCTGCTGTACTCATCAAAAGCGGATAAACCCCACCTCAAATCGCCCTAGATCTTCCAAGCTCACCGCCCGTTATCACCCCATCTTGTGACGCGTCACACAGATTCCGCTACACCAGAAGAAGAAACTTATGGGGCGGCAGATGCTGCTTTTCGGACATTGCTACGAGGCATAGTACGCTCCCCTCGCCCTTATACGCGATTGCATTCCATAGCCTGCTCGTCTCGAACGTGAAGAGGGGATTGCCTACCCAAAGCGTTGCCGACTGCCTCTCCGGTTTCCGATCTTCCGGCAGTCACTGTGCTAGCGCTTCCCTCGAGTCCCGCTCCTGTCGGGGCGATGAGCTAACTTTCTGCCGCATTTTATCTCCTGGAGGTTCTCATGCTTCACCTTGACACCGGTAATACCGGTTTCATGATTTTGTGCACCAGCCTGGTCATGCTCATGACCCCAGGCCTCGCCTTCTTTTATGGCGGGCTGGTAGGACGGAAGAATGTTCTGGCCATCATGATCCAGAGCTTCGTCTCGATGGGCTGGACGACCGTCATCTGGTATCTATACGGATATTCGCTGTGCTTCAGCGGTGACTGGCACGGCATCATCGGCAACCTTCATAACGCCTGCCTGCGCGGCATTGATCTCACCACGGCGTCGCCCAACAACACCATTCCCATGATGGTTTTCATCGCCTATCAAATGATGTTCGCCATTATCACCCCAGCTCTCATTTCGGGGGCCTTCACCAACCGCGTGAGTTTCAAGGCTTACTGCCTGTTTCTGACGGCGTGGCTCACTTTCGTTTACTTCCCCTTCGTGCACATGGTTTGGGGCGGCGGAATCCTACAGCGCTGGGGAGTGCTCGACTTTGCCGGTGGCATCGTGGTGCACAACATTGCCGGATTGGCTGCACTGGCATCTGTCCTCTACGTAGGCAAGCGCCGGATACTCGATCGCGGCCCCCACAGCATTCCCCTAGTTGCCTTGGGCACGGGACTGTTGTGGTTCGGCTGGTACGGCTTCAACGCCGGCAGCGAAATGCGGGTTGACTCGGTGACCGCAACCGCGTTCCTTAATACCGATATCGCCGCTTCGTTCGCCGCCGTGGCTTGGTTGGCGGTGGCCTGGTTCCGGGAGAGAAAGCCCAAGTTCCTCGGACTTCTCACCGGCGCGGTCGCCGGACTCGCGACCATCACTCCCGCGGCGGGCTATGTTTCGCCCACCACGGCCGTCATCATTGGACTGGTGTCAGGCGTGGTTTGCTACTTCGCGGTCGAAATGAAGAACCACCTGCACTGGGACGACGCACTCGATGTTTGGGGCGTGCACGGAGTCGGTGGCTTCCTCGGCATCCTTATGCTGGGACTGTTCGCCAACAAAGCGTTCAATCCCGCGGGCACGAATGGTTTGCTGTATGGCAACCCGTCGTTCTTCGTGAAACAAGTGGTCGCGGTTCTCTTCTCCTCCGTATGGGCATTCGCTTTCACCTACGGCATGCTATGGGTCATTAACCTGTTCACTCCGGTCAAAGTCACAGAGATGAGCGAAGAACTCGGCCTGGATGAATCCATTCATGGTGAGCACGCCTATGAGACCCTCGAAGTGGAAGAGCTGTTTCAAGGCGAACCCCACGATCTGATTGAGCGGATCGACGGAAAGGGAGATCTGGTCGGCACCAGAGAATAGCGATGGCGGAGACGCTCGTCGCGTTTGGCCGGTTCCTGGGAAGCGTTACCTTGGCAGGGGTGATGTTGCTCTCACCCCTGCTTTTGGGTGCACAGGAGAACCCTGTCGCCGCAGGACTGGCATCGGCTAATCCGGCCGGCACCCCCGAAACTCACGCATGGTGGCGCGGGATCACCGCGAACGGTTTCCTGTCGCTATCGTACGAGTACAATACCAACCAGCCTGGCTCTCGCCTGAACCAATTCCGCGTCTTCGATTTCAACGACAACGATCCTCAGCTTGACATGGCGCAACTGGTGATCCAGCGCGCCATTGAAAAGCCCAACCAGTTTGGGTTCCGCTTCAACCTGATCGCCGGCTCCGGCGTTCCGGAGGTCACTGCGGCTTACGGCTTGTTCCGGAACTGCCAGACCGGGATAGCCCATCACGTCGATATTCCTGAGATGTACCTCAGTTACATCGCGCCTCTGGGCAAGGGACTGCGCTTCGATGCCGGGAAGTTTGCCACTCACATGGGGTCGGAGATCATCGGCGGGTATGACGGTTACAACGACGAATTCAGCCGCGGATTCATCTTCGGCTTCGGTGTGCCGTTTACGCATACCGGAGTGAAAGCCACCTACGCGTTCACCAGCAAGATTTCCGAAATGCTGCTAGTGACGAATGGATGGGATGAGTTTCAAAGGTTGAATCATGGTTACTCGGTGGGCGGACAAATAACGGTGACTCCAACCAAGACCACAGCGCTGTACTTCAATTTTATTCATGGCCCGGAGCGCCCGAAGAACGATTACGACCAGCGCAGCGCATACGAAGTCGTAGGCAGCTGGAAAACGACTTCGAAGCTGAACCTCGGTTTCGATGCGCTCTACGCCCACGAGGAGAACGGAGTCGCCGTTGGCCATGACGCAATCTGGAAAGGCTTGGCCGGGTATGCCAAGTACAACCTAACGAAACCATTCTCGCTGGCTTTTCGGGGAGAAGTTTTCAACGACGGTGGAGGTACTCGTACCGGAGTGCCGCAGACCCTTCAGGGATACACGTTGACTCCGGAATACGACATGGCCGCAAAGTTCTCGGACCTCGACCGGCGTCTGAAGAAGCTGGACGGCAAGTTCGCGGTGCGCGGGGAGATTCGTCTGGATCTGTCGAACAAAAACGTGTTTCAAAGGCGCGACACTCTCGTCGGCCAGCAGTTCACATCGGCCATCAACCTGATCTACTTGTTCTGACCCGCTTTCTTCTCGCTAACCAGCAGCGCGGAAGCGACGCCCACCAGCGAAAGCACCAGGCAAAGCACCATGACTCCGTCCAGCCCGTGCACAAATGCGCCGTGCACGATGCCTTCCATCTGGTGGGCCGCCTCAGGCACCAGCGCAGCTAACTTGGCCTGCGCATCCACGGAACCCGAAAGGAGCCCTTTCACCTCCGCCCGCTCGGCCAGGGTCAGATTCCTGCCGGCGGCCGCGAAGAGATCGAACAACTTCCTCTTCTCGAGGGTCTTGAAGAGTGCGCCGGTCACCGCCACTCCAAAAACGAGGGAGATCATGCGAATGGTTGAAATCAATCCCGAAACTTCGCCGGCTTTCTGTGCGGGAACCAGGTCCATGGCCGCGGCCGTGGATATGTTGTAGGCATAGGCCTGGCCGACACTGTGGACGACCAGCCCCACGACCGAAAGCATGACGCCGCTGGCGGGACTGATAAAGGCGAACACCGCGAAAGAGATGGCAACCAAGGCCATGCCAATCGTCATGCACAGGCGCGCACCCCAGGGACGCAAGGCGCGTCCGGCAACGGTTGACATCGGAATAAAAGGCACAGTGTAAGCGAGGAAAACAAGGCCGGTTTTCACGGGCGAAAAATTGAGCACGTGCTGCAGGTAAAGGGTCATGAAAAAGGTCAAGGCGCCGAAAACATAATTAGCGATTGCCGCCACACCCGAAGTCCCGACAAAGCTCCAGTTCTCAAAAATGCCGAACTCCACCAGCGGATTCTTGATGTGCGACTCGATCGCATAGAAAAGCACCAGCACCAGGGCCCCTGCGACCAGCGCACCAATCACGATGGGCGATGCGGCGCCCAGACTATCGACAAGCTCGACACCCACTACTAAGAGAACAAAGCCGACCGTCACGGTGACGAACCCGGCCAGATCCACTCCACGCGCAGTCTCATCTCGCGATTCCGGCACCGCCACCAGCGTCAGAACGATGGCCACCACGGCAATCGGGATATTCACCAGGAAGAACCAGTGCCAGGAAAGGTATTGCGTCAACACGCCGCCCACCAAAGGACCGATTGCCGAGCCGATGGTCCCAATGGAAGACCACGCACCAATGCCCACCCCGCGCTGCTCTGCGGGAAAGGCGTTGCTCACAATGGACAGCGAGTTGGAGAAGAACATGGCTGCGCCGAGACCCTGCACGGCGCGTGCAGCGATCAGCCACCAGTCGTTCTCGGCCACCCCGCACAATGCCGAGCCGATCGCAAAAATCACGGTGCCGATGAGCAATACTTTTCGGCGGCCAATGATGTCGCCCAGCCGTCCGACGGCAAGCAGCGGTGCCGCAAAGGCCAGCATGAAGGCATTGATGGTCCATTCCAGCCCCGTCGTGCTCGTCCTCAGATCGTGTCCGATGGATGGAAGAGCGACTGTGATGCCAAAGAAATCAATCGTGAGAATGAACAGCGGCAGCGCCATCGCAGCTACCACCCACCACTTGCGATTCTCTGCCGTTATCATGTTTGCTCCCTGGCCTCCACGCTTCCCACCCAGTCAGTCCACTCCTCAAGCCTTGGCGATCACACCGTTGTTTGCTTGTAAGGGAAATTCAGATTGGTACAGGTTCGGAGAAGGTATCACAGCGGCGGAGATGCGGCAATGCTTTGCCTGTGCGATGTCGTTGCAACGAAAAAATGACCCTATAACTGCAACGAAACTTCACCCCCGTAGCCGTTCGGAATTGGAAGACTGCGGTGGAAATGACGGCGCCAAAGGACGGCGACTCCCACATTCCCACCGCACGACGACGGCTGTTCAAATTTAAAGACAAGAACGAGCAGCCAAGCCCTCACACTGCTGGCCATCCCGCGTAGGCATGGATTTTGGGCGGCTTGCGGGCCGACAAGCAGGGCTTGCATGCCCAGCTCTTCCAGCACCCGGCCTAACTGCGTGGGATCCTGCCGACCCGCCAGTTCTTCTGCCCGCGTCCAGTGTTGATCGTTGCGCTGGAAGCTGCTGTGCTGATCGCGGTACAGACTCAACGGTGGGTAGGTGGAGTATCTGAACCCGAGTCCCTTCAGGGACGGCATAGCTCTCACTGCAGCGGTATCAGGCCCGCATCCCACATTGTCGTACTAGCGGCAGCTATTCTGTTGTGGAGTCAGTCTTAATTCCCAGCTTGCGAACCAGCCGGTGCAGATAATTAGGATGCACTCCCAGCACGCGAGCGGCTTCGGTACAATTGTCGCCCGTATGCTTCAGCGCATCCCGGATGAGCCGCCGCTTGAAGCGCATCACCGCATCCTGATACTCACTCGCACCCTGCCCGGCTGGATCGTCGTTCGACAACGACTCTGGCAAATCGCCGGGAAGGATGGAATCGGAGGTGCCCATGACCAGGGCGTGTTCAATTGCGTTTTCCAGCTCGCGGACATTTCCCGGCCAACTATAGCTCACCAACAAGGCACGCGCTTCTGCCGAGACTCCCTTGAAGGGACGGGAAAGCCGCTGCGCATACTTTCTGGCGAAGTGAATGGCCAGCAGCGGAATGTCTTCGCGATGCTCGCGCAGAGGAGGTACGGAAACCGAGACTACATTCAGGCGGTAGAAAAGGTCCTGGCGGAATTCACGAGCGTTGATGGCTTTTTCCAGGTCTTTATTGGTTGCGGCCAGCACGCGCGCGTTGAAGCGCAGGGTGGATGTGCCTCCCACTCTTTCGAACTCTTTCTGCTGCAAGACGCGGAGCAGTTTCGCCTGTAACTTGGTATCGAGTTCTCCGATCTCGTCCAGAAAGAGCGTGCCTCCCGCCGCCAGTTCAAGCTTTCCCCGCTTGCTGGCCACGGCGCCGGTGAAGGCGCCCTTTTCGTAGCCGAACAGCTCGCTTTCGATCAGGGTATCGGGGATCGCCGCGCAATTGATGGCGATGAACGGTTGTGCCGAGCGTGAACTCTTCTGATGGATGGCGCGGGCCACAATCTCCTTGCCCACTCCACTTTCGCCACGGACCAGGACCGCGGAATCGCCGTTGGCCACCTTGCCCACGGTTTCGGCCAGTTGCAGCATCTGCAGGCTTTCGCCAATCATGGGTTCGTCGGCCGCCAATTGCTGTCTTAGCTGCCAGTTCTCAGCCCGCAGCGACTCCATCGCCTGAACGCTCTCCAGGGTCACGGCCGCGATGGCGGCAACCGAACTCACAAAATTTATGTGGTCTCGTTCGAAAGTTTCAGTGGGAGAAAAACAAACCAGGTAGATGACGCCAATGGTTTTTTGCAGGGCCACCAGCGGCACGCAGAGCACCTTCTCTGTTTGCCGCGTTGTGGCGGAAAGATCGGCCACAACTGCCGAGCGCTCCCACAAACTTCGAAGTACCATCTCGTGCCGGACGGTAAAGTCGGGCACGAGACGGTCTTCGCGTTTCCAGCTCACGGAGGAAGTTGGATTACGTTCGATGTTGTCAATAATCTGAATGGCGCCGGCGTCGGCCGGTACTACTTCGAAGAGAAGCTGCAAGACACTTTTTTGCAGCGACTCAAGATCGCGTTGCGAATTGATCGCGTTGGCGATCTTAAATAGCGCGTTCAAGTCCCGAGCCATGCGGCCGACGTCGGTCACCTGTAGTGGCGGCATTGGGGGCTGATGGTAAAGCGGCTCGGGCCGGAGATCAATCACTTCATGCCTCACAGCACTCAGGGTTGCACTGGTTGTTGCAATCTCGCTGCCATTTCGGTAAACCAGTTCACACTCCCCAATCCGAAGGGCGTCTCCATCCTCCAGAACCCGCTCCTTGACCGCGACTCCGTTGACAAAGGTACCTTGCGGGCTGTCGAGATCGGTGACCACAATCGCCTCTTCACGCCGCGTCAGCAGGCAGTGGTTCCTGGCGATGGAAGCGTCGTAAATGCTTAATTCATTAGAGGGATCGCTGCCGATCGAGACACGGTCGCGGGCGATCGGGATGATCGCACCTGTGAGCGGGCCGGTGACAGCTTCGAGTCTCGGATTCATCGCCTGGGCTCCAGGGGAAGCTCTTCGTCCAGGAATCGGCCCTTGCATTCTAACCTGTGTCACAGACTAGGGATATCGCCAGTAAGGGCACAAGTTACAACTTTGGTGCCAAACCAATCGGATAGGGTTTAAACCGTTTGGTTGATCCGGCACAGCGTACTCCCCGACAATCGGCCACTGCCAGAGCAGTCCTTTAGTTCGGCAACTCGCTTAGAAATCGGGGGATGACGGGCGCGGGGCGGCAGAAGCCCGCGCAATGGCACACGCGGTGCAAGAGTGAGCCGCGTCGCTGAGTTCGGATGGAGCGGACCTTCAGAGATCATGTCACGACCAATAGCGCGGTTCGCGCGGCGTAACAAAGGTCCGCCAAAAAGCGACGTTGTGCCCCGCATTCCGGGCCAACAAGGAGAAGGCGATGCGCAATTCCAGCTTCCTATCTCTGCTCTGTGGCAACGTTTTCGCGGCGATCCTCAGCCTGTCGGTATTCGCGGTGTTCGCAACCCCGAGTCAGGCACAAACCAAAACCAAGTATTGCGCCGGTGGGCCCAAGAACGGCAAGGACTGCACCGCCGATCCCACGATCTGTGGAACCGATGACAAGGGCGACGCATTCGAGTGCACCAACGACAACAACATCACGGTGTATGCCATCGCCTGCTACCAAAAGCTGGAGATCAAGCCGTTGAGTGAAACCGTGCGTAAGGGCAAGGTGTACCAGTGCAAGGACGGCTACCAATTGGTGACGTCACGGACCGCCGGAACGCCGGCGAAGCGAAGGATTCTCGACATCTACTGTCCGAAGGACCTCTTGCATCCCGAACTATACGAGAAGTGCGTCTCAGATGGGAGTGGCAAGAACAGAGATCGCCTAGACACCTTCCCAGATTCGTGCGATTTCCCCACGTGGCTGCCCAACTCGGGGAAGCAATGTTATGGGAACAGCTACCTGCAGAAGCTTAGCGGCTTCACGGGATTGGACGGCAAGCCCAACGAGGATGTCACCGGCGCGCTGCAGTGCCGCAAGAAGTCGAGCTGGGATGACGGTGACAAGAACTTTACCGACATTGCCATGATCTTTCAGAACAAAAAGAACGGTCAGACTTGCTGGTTTCAAACAAACGACTCAGCTTGCACAGGAACTTGTACCGGCGATCTGACCAAGAGTTGCAAGTCCGACAGTGATTGCGCGGGCAAGGGGACGTGCAAACCGGACGAACCCCGCTGTGATGGGACCCACATACCGGCTCCGGAAACGGCTGAGGGCGAAAAGTTCTGGTGGCAACCCTACGACACAGCCAAGCTCAACTGCGTTCGCTGCCACGATAACGGGCCGTGGATGAACAGCCGGTGGATCGACAATACGATTAATACCAAGGACAAGAAGGCCGACCCGAATAAAGCTAATCTGAAGGATGGTCCCAACCGGCCCTACAAGAACGAAGGATGGGGCATTGACGTTGCCATCAATGTGCATGACGGTACGCGATTGCCAAAGAAATGGCTGGAGCCTGCGTTCACCACCATCGCCAGAGATGGATTCCTGCCTCCGAACACGAGCGCGCGAACTTGCACAGCGTGTCACCAGATACACGACCGGGCTCACACGCCAGACAAGGACCCATATCTGCCGTTTGAAAATCTGGGGATCCCTGGTTCCGGCAATGAATATCAGACTTTCCTGCATTGGTTGGACTGGTCCACAGGGCAGGCCATTCCTCCTCAGTCTACCTTCGACACTCCTGCCAAGATCAAAGATGGCACCGGCTTTCAGATCGCTTACTGGATGCCTCCGGGGCACGGCTTGGACAATGCGGACGATTGGGACAAGACCTATCTGGATGACCTTAACCTTCTGAAGGCCTGCATGGACAAGCAAGGCAAGGGTGGCAAGTGCGTTGGCGGCGCGAACGACGGTAAAGCTTGTGGCAAGAAGAGCGATTGTCCCGGCGAGATCGAGAAAGGTAAGCCGGCACAATGCGTAGGTCCCTGCCGCGAGCGTCTGGCCTCGTTGAATCCCAATCCTTCCCCGGACAAGGGAGCTTGGATCGCTTCTAACTTCAGTCCCAGGCAGTACGTTTCCGATCCGCCCAACGATGCCAGTCCTTATCCGCTGGCCGCAGGCTCGGCGCCGGTTATTAGTTGGGGCGCCGACGCTTCGTTCGTCTCGTGCGCCATCGAGGCGACTTTTCCGCCTGGAGTTGTATCTCCCAATCTAGTTACGACAGCCAGCAACTGGAGTCTTGCGGACCAGTTCGTGGACATAGGACCTCTGGACAAGGATGGCTTCTACCGCTTCGATCTCTACTGCGATGGCGAAATGAGCGCCAGCCTGACCTATACGATAGGGAATACTTCTCCCACGCTCCTCAGGATGCAGGCGATCATGAACCAGGTAGGCGCTGAAGAGGCGCACGATGGTACCTATATCAAGTCGCCAACCTATGTGACTACGACGGTACACTCAACCGATAGTGTCGACCTATGGTGGGTTGCCGAAGGCGTCAAAGACAATGGCTGCGTGGTAGTTGGGGCCGGGATATCCTATTCCACGGATGAGTCGGGCTTCCTAACGCTGTCCTTGATCGCCGGCCAGAGCCAGACCTTCAACCTGAATTGCGTGGGCGATGATGGGCACAATTACGCGGTACAGGTCACCATTGGCATTTTGCCATGAAGCCTAAACCTTCGGGGTAGCGGCTTGGACCGGCTGCTGAAAAACGGACGTACAAGTAGTGCGGGCCTTTCAGAGCGTGTGCGAGAACCAAACGTGGCATTTGCCACTGGACTGGATGGGTGAAAGTCCAGCGCCGTAGGCGGGGTCCCCAGTTCGCCGCTTTTGCGCTTGTTGGGGTGGTTAAGGGACGACACAGTTCTCACACACCCTCTTTAGGCCCGCGTCTAAGCCCTTTATCATTGTCATCCCGAGCAACGGACCTGCTGGAGCAGGTTGAAACAGGAATGACAACTCTGCAAGATCGTCCGGCTAAGTCCTTTGTTTGCGTTGTTGTCATTGAGAGCCGGCTTCAGCCGGCGAGGGATCTGCGTTTCGGGCTTTTCGAGCGTGTGTGAGAACTCAAAACACGTTCTCACGCACGCTCTATCGCCCGATACGATTTCAGGATTAAACTGTCTCCACTGAAACAAATTACCGGGATTTTACGTACGTAGGGATGCGTCCGTGTTGGCGGGAGACGTGAAAATACCCAAACTCAGCGGTTCGGTGCATGGATTCTTCAACTTCTAAGCGCACTTTTCGTCACGGCAGCTTCTTCCGCGAGCCGACCCTAATCGCGCTGCAAACCATGCTGGCGCACAAGCTGCGCTCGTTTCTCATGTTGCTGGGCATTATTCTGTCGGTTTCCACGCTCATTCTGGTGGTCGCTCTCATCGCCGGGATGAACGGCTATTTCGCCATCCGCATCGCCAACCTGGGATCCAATGTCTTTCTGGTCATGAAGTTTCCCATCATCAGCGATTCGAAGGAGTTGCTGAAGGCGACCCGGCGTAATCGCGACATTACCTGGGAGGACTTCGAGGCGATGCGCGGCAATCTGAAGCTTCCCAAAGCTGTGGGAGTGGAAGCGCGGCGCACGGCAAAGGTCCGCGCCGAGCGTCAAAACCTAGAGGATGTCAATATCCGGGGAGTGACGGCCAACATTGGGGACATGGACGTGGAAGAGGTCGCGACTGGACGGTATATTACCGACAGCGATAATCAGCACCGCGACATGGTTTGCATGATCGGCGCCGATGTGGCCGACAAGCTCTTTGCCAATACCGATCCTCTAGGCAAAACCATGGCGATCGATGGGGAAGAGTTCCAAGTGGTCGGGGTCGCAAAAAAAATCGGCAACACCTTCGGACAATCGCAGGACAACTTCGTCTATATACCCATCGAGACCTGGCTAAAGATGTACGGGCGCAATAATTCGTTGAGCGTCAACATTCAGGCGCGCGGGGCGGAGTGGCTTGCCCGCACGCAGGAAGAAACCCGAGTCCTGATGCGGTCACGCCGCCACCTCGCCCCCAACGACGATGACAACTTCGGCATCCTGGGCAGCGACAGTTTGATGGGCCTATGGCAGAGCCTCACGGGCACGCTGGCTTCCGGCATGGTAGGGCTGGTCTCGATTTTTCTGGTGATCGGCGGAGTCGTGATCATGAACGTAATGCTGGCGTCGGTCACGGAACGGACCCGGGAGATCGGTATACGTAAGTCGCTCGGAGCAAGGAAGCGCGACATTCTCATGCAGTTTCTGGTCGAATCGACGGTGATGGCGGTGGTGGGCGGCGCCATCGGCGTTCTGATCGCATGGATTCTGTCGGTCATCGTGCGCAGCACAACCCCGGTGCCGATGGCGGTGCCCATCTCCGCGGTGGTGCTGGCGATCGCAATCTCGTCAGCGGTGGGAATATTCTTTGGCGTCTATCCCGCGCGCAAAGCGGCGCGACTGGACCCGATCGAGGCGTTGCGGTACGAGAACTAGGGGCTAGGGGTCAGGGGTTAGGGATTAGGGAAGAGATGATGACGCGACCAGAGACACAATCCACCCACTACCCACTCGCCCCTAACACCTAGCCCCTGGTTTTTTATGCTGAACTTTGGTGAAAACTCGCGGATGGCCTTGGAGACAGTGCGCGAGCACAAGACCCGCTCCTTCCTGACCGTGTTGGGGGTGGTGATTGGCGTCGCGGCCATGATCTTTGTCGCCTCCATCCTGGTCGGCGTCAGTCGCGACGTGTCGGGCTATCTCGACGATTACGGCACCAACACGCTCTTCATCTTTCGCTTCGACATGGGCATTTCTTTCGGACGCATGACGGCGGAACAGCGCGCCCGCAAGCCGCTGAGCCTGGAAGACGCCAAGGCCATCCAGGAAGAGTGCCCGCACGTCAAGTACGTGACGGCGGAGATTTTCCCCCGCTTCAATCCCGACCAACGTGGAGGGCCGGGGGCTTTACAAGTCGCACGCTACGGCTCCAAGGAGATTTCCAACCTCGATTACAGCGGCGCCACCACTTCCTATCCTGATGTGTACAACGCGCACGTGTCGCAAGGCCGCTTCTTTACCGAGTTTGAAGACTCCCACAGGCTGGACGTCGCGGTCATCGGCGACGAAATCGACAAGAACTTTTTTCCCGCTCACGACGGCCTCGGCAAAACCATTCTGGTGGACGGCGTTGCCTATCAGGTCATCGGCGTGCTGGAGAAGCGCAAAGGCGAGCTCTTCAAGGATGAGACCGCCGATCGCGTGGTCAAAGTTCCTTACAACGCCTATCGCAAGCATTACCCTGCAGCCGACGAGCACTTTCTGGGAGCGGAGGCCTATGCCGGCCACAAGGATGAAGCGGAAGATGAGGTCCGCGGCCTGCTGCGACGGCGGCGCAACGTCCCCTTCGACAAGCCAGACAATTTCGGTCTGAGCAGCGCCGAAGCCATCGCCGACAACTTCCGCCAGATCATGAGCACGGTGGCGCTGATGACCATTGTGGTCAGCTCGATTGGCTTGCTGGTTGGCGGTGTCGGTGTGATGAACATCATGCTGATGTCGGTAACCGAGCGCACGCACGAGATCGGGATACGTAAAGCGATTGGCGCGCGGCGGGGCGACGTGATCCGCCAGTTCCTTACCGAAGCCGTGGTGCTGACCGGCCTGGGTGGGCTGGTGGGAGTCTTGCTGGGAGTGGCTGCGTCTGCCGCCCTGCCGCTGGTCTTCCCTTCGATGCCCACTTCGGTCCCCATCTGGGCGGTAGTTGCCGCGGTGTTGATGGCGATGAGCGTCGGCCTGTTCTTCGGAATCTATCCGGCGGTGAAAGCCTCCCGGCTCGATCCAGTCGAAGCCTTGCGGTACGAATAGCCGTCAACGCGGAACTGAAGTCTTCATCGCCCGTATAAAGCAACGAGCATGGCTTCGGCGTCGTTTCTGCGAATGGCATCTCCACACGTCCGGGTCACCGAAACGCCGATCCGCGCAGGCACAACTGCGAAGCCGGCTTAACAATTACGCAGCGGCCTTCCGCGATCCCGCAATCAGCAACACCACTCCGGCGGCGCAAAGCACACCCCCGATTGCGGGCGATAGCTTTTCATCGTGGTGGGTGGTGATGCCTACGGAAGCATCTCCCATTTTGATGCCATGGGATTGGCTGGTGGGAAACGGCACGACGAATGAGAGAATTCCCAGCACCAGTACGACAATTCCGATCCAAGCTAATGGACGCATTGATCCTCCCTTGATCTTATTAGGATGCGTTTACTGCCGCTCCGTATGCCCGGCGGTAATGGGGTGAGCCAGGCGCGCGAGCGCCTGGTCAAGTGGAAAACTTCGCGGAGCCGCGGAGCGGCGGCACCCATTTCGTAATACCCTCATTTTAGCGCGCACTCTCTTTCGAGCCGACTTCGAGCAGCCGCTTGGTCATCAGGACGAGCCCCAGGATCTGCGTCCATTCCGAAACAATGTTACCCACGACTTGTCCCCACCGGCTGCTCGGACGCATGGCCCTGAACGCGACCACCCAGGCGATGCCCGTCACCAGGAGACGGCCCCCGGGCCGCCGCAGTCGAAGGACCCCGATAGCGGAAACAACTCTCACCCTGCGGCGGGGCGCCGCAATACGCTATCCTTCGCAGATGGACGTTTTTGCCCTCACACGCAAGCTGATCGACATCGAGTCCACCACTGGACAAGAAGCCGCGGTAGCGGAGCTACTCGCCTGTGAACTGGCGCAGCTTGGCTATGAAGTTGAGCGCATGAAGGTCGAGGGCGATCGCTTCAACGTTTGGGCGACCCAACCCGGCCATCCCCAGCCGGATCTGGTATTTTCCACCCACATGGACACGGTGCCGCCATTCGTGCCTTCCTCCGAGGCCGGCGACCGCATCTACGGACGCGGCTCCTGCGACGCCAAGGGCATCATCGTGGCGCAGATCGCAGCCGCCGAAAAGCTGAAGGGCGAATCCCTCCACGTGGGTCTGCTTTTTCTGGTCGGCGAGGAGCGCGACAGTCAGGGCGCGCAGACCGCCAACCAGCAGCCTCGCGGCACGAAGTTCCTCATCAACGGCGAGCCTACCGAGAACAAGCTGGCGGTGGCGTCGAAAGGCACGCTGCGCGTCGAGCTGGTGGCGCGCGGCAGGATGGCGCACTCGGCCTATCCCGAGCTGGGTGAGTCGGCGATCGAAAAGCTCCTCGATGCTCTGGAAAACCTTCGCACGCTCGATCTGCCCAACAATCCCAAGGCCGGCCCATGCACCATGAACATCGGCCTCATCGAAGGAGGCCGTGCGCCCAACGTCATTCCCGACCACGCGCGTGCGCATCTGCTCTTTCGCCTGGTCGGACCGGCGCAGGAGTTGCGGCAGCAGATCGCCGCCGCAGTCGCCGGCAAAGCCGAAGCCGAGTTCAAACTTGAGATCCCCTACATGGAGTTCACTACTGTCCCCGGCATCGAGACCATGATTGCCGCCTTTACCACCGACATTCCCGCGCTGACGAACTGGGGCAAGCCACTGCTCATTGGTCCCGGCTCAATCCACGTGGCCCACACCGAAGGCGAGTACATCGAGAAGCGGCAATTGCTGGAGGCGATTGATCTATACGCGCGCATCGCGCGCGAGCTGCTTTCGAACCGGTGAAACACTCGCTGCTCGGGCCGATGATTCCGCCCCGCCCTGGCTTCGCTAGGAGGGCGTACATGGCAAGAACCCCAGCCTGCAGGGCCGAACAATCCTAGCCCGGCACGTGAGTGCTGGGTAAGCTGCCACGAACAGAACTGCAGCTTCTCCTTGCTGTTCTTCCCGCTTTCTGCTATCCATCCTGTTGGCCCGTCCCGGGTCCACTACGCATGCCACCAAAATCGCTTACCAGGAGTCAGCCCAAAAAATCTTCCACGACTTCGGTCGCTGGTTATCGCGCGAGCCGCGGAGTTGCGCTTCCCCTGGGCGCAACCTTGCGCCGCACTGGCGTCAACTTTGCCGTCTTCTCGAAACACGCGACGTCTTGCACGCTGGTTCTCTTGCAGCCGGGAGCGGAGCATCCCTTTGTGGAGTTCGCCCTCGATCCACGCTCCAATCGCACCGGGCAAGTGTGGCACGTTTTCGTGGAAGGGCTCGACGCCGGCATGCAATATGGTTACCGCTTCGACATGCAGCCCAATCTGGCGCCGCAGGTATATCGTTTCGACCCTTCCGATGTTCTGCTCGACCCCTACGCGCGTGTGCTCTCCAACGGTGGTGCATGGGGCCAGTATCCGCCCGGAAAACGGCCTTATCGCAACAGTCTGGTGGTAGAGAACCACTTCGATTGGGAAGACGACCAGCCGCTCAACATTCCCCTGGTGGACAGCATCGTCTACGAAGCGCACGTCCGTAGCTTCACCCGACATCCGTCTTCCGGGGTCGCGCATCCCGGGACCTATGCCGGACTCATCGAGAAGATTCCCTACCTCAAGAAACTGGGAGTGACGGCCGTAGAATTGCTTCCCGTCAACGAGTTCGAGGAAGGCGACACCGACCGCGTCAACCCGTTTACCGGTGAGCGTCTGCTGAATCTTTGGGGTTATCAGCCTACGGCGTTTTGTGCGCCCAACACCGCCTACTCGTCGAACCGCGCCGATGGCGAGCAGGTGCGCGAGTTCAAGCAACTGGTGCGCGCCCTGCATCAAGCCTGCATCGAGGTCATTCTCGACATGGTGTTCAACCACACCGCCGAAGGCGACGACAACGGGCCGACGTGGTCCTTCCGCGGCATCGATAACTCCACCTATTACATTCTCGATCCGGTGACCGGCAAATACGTGAACTTCACCGGTTGCGGCAACACCGTGAATTGCAACAATCCCGTGGTGCGCGACTTCATCGTCGATTGCCTGCGTTACTGGGTCCTGGAAATGCACGTGGACGGCTTCCGCTTCGATCTCGCTTCCATTCTCGGCCGCGGAATGGATGGGCGAGTGCTCAAGAATCCACCGCTGCTGGAGAGTCTGGCCTACGATCCGGTGCTCGCTAATACCAAACTGATCGCCGAAGCTTGGGATGCCGCCGGGCTTTACCAGGTCGGCACGCTTCCTTCCTGGGGACGATGGGCGGAGTGGAACGGCATCTTTCGCGACGATGTGCGCAAGTTCGTGAAGGGCGATGCAGGCATGACCTCGGCACTCGCGACCCGGTTGCTGGGAAGTCCCGACCTCTACGAGACCAGTGCCCGCGAACCTTACCACAGCATCAACTTCCTGACCTGCCACGACGGCTTCACGCTCAACGATCTCGTTTCTTACAACCAGAAGCACAATCTCGCCAACGGCGACAACAACACCGACGGCTCCGACGCCAACTACAGTTGGAATTGCGGCGTCGAAGGCCCCACGAACGATGCCGCGGTTAACGAACTGCGCGCGCGTCAACGCAAGAACTTTGCCGCAATTTTGCTGTTCTCACACGGTGTTCCCATGATTCTCGCGGGCGATGAAATTGCACGCACGCAGCAGGGCAACAACAACGCCTACTGCCAGGACAACGAAGTGAGCTGGCTGGACTGGCGCATGACCGAGAGCCACGCCGGCCTGTTGCGCTTCTTCCAGCAGATGATTGCGTTCCGCAGGCGCTGTGCGTTACTGCGGCGCGACAGTTTTGCGCTTCATGGCGAAGGCGGCTTCCACATCACGTGGCATGGTGTGAAGCGTGCGCAACCGGACTGGGGACAGGCATCGCGCGCGGTCGCGATGCAATTGACGCAATTGCACAACGACGGTTCGCGCGACGACCTGCATTTCATCGCCAACGCGTACTCCGGCGGCCTCGAGTTCGAACTGCCGGCGATCGGCGAGCGCGAGTGGTTCCGTTTCGCCGACACCGCGCTGACTTCTCCACTTGACATTGCTGAAGAGGGCTTGGAGTTCCCGCTCTTGTCCCAGGAGAGCTATCTCGTGCACGCCCGCAGCGTGGCCATCTTCATCGCCAAGTGAGGGCAGCGGAGTTGTTAGGTGGGAGCCCGGCATTCAAGCCGAGCGGCTCGCATCCAATCTCGTCCTTGCGGCTGTTGTGCCGGGTCCGAGGCACTCAGGTTCTCTACGCGCCCAAGGCGCTGATCATCATCATTGCCAAGGGTGTATCGGTTGCCCTTAGGTCAGCGCCATTGGGCGTGAGCCCTGGGTAGAGTGAGAAATGAGTCGAGTCCCTTCAGGGACGGCACAGCCTTTGCATGCTCTCTTCAACCGTCGTAAACATCAGGACGCCTATCTTCTTCATCTAATGGCCGGATTCTCCTCCGATTCTTGCGAATTTCCCGCTCTCGGGATCGGCCGCCCAGATTGAGCCATCGCCAATGTCATAAACCCAGCCGCGAACATCCAACTCGCCGCTGAGAATACGCGTATAGACGCTGGGATGGCTCTTCAAGTTCTCGACCTGCGCCAGCACGTTATACTCCGTGATCAGGCGCAGCTTTTCCGCTTGCGCAGCGTCGCTGTGATCGCGCATGATGCGCTGCCGGACCTCGGAGGCGTGCCGCATCCATTGTTGCATCGCGGGCAGGCCATTGACTTCCTCCTCGTGCAGCAGGCCTTTCATCACGCCGCAGTCGGTGTGGCCACAGATGATGACCAACGGTACCTTCAGCACGAGCATGCCATATTCGACGCCCGCCGAAACGCCACCTACGAAATCGCCATAACGAGGCACAAAATTGCCGGGGTTGCGCTCGACGAAGAAATCGCCCGGGCCAGTCTGCGTGAACAGGTTGGGCACCGCCCGGGAATCGGCGCATGTAATGAACATCGCCATGGGCTGCTGGCGGCCTTTCAGGCTCTCAAACATCTCTCGTTGAGCGGGATAAACCTCGGCCTGAAACTTCTTCACACCCTCTACGATTCTTGCCAACGCTTCCTGACTCTTCACGGCCGGCTCCATCATCCAAGTAGAGGATACGTTTTGCTGAAGTACCGCCGAGCAATGCAGAACAGATAGTTTACCGATCCGGGTGTTAGGGTCATAGCGCTGTGATAGTCCGGTGAATGACGCCATTCCCGGCAATACATAAAATGCAAACCAGAGAGCGACCGAGAGAACGGCCGCTCAGGAGGAAATAATGCCCACCGCAACTACCGAAGTTCACTTTTCCAGCAGCGTCAATCTTAAGGAAGACACGAAGTCCAAAGTCATCGAAATTCTGAACGCGCGTCTCGCCGACGCGGTCGATCTGAAGACGCAAGTGAAGCACGCGCATTGGAACGTGAAGGGACTCCAGTTTTTCCAATTGCATGAACTGTTCGATTCCATCGCCAGCCATCTGGAAGATCAGTCGGACCTGATCGCCGAGCGCGTCACCCAGCTCGGTGGAGTGGCCAATGGAACGGCCCGCCAGGCGGCCGCTGACTCTTCCATCAAGGAATACGACTTCAATGCCGTAAAGGGTGAGGAGCACGTGAAAGCACTGGTGAAGCGGCTTGCCACTCTTGCCAATGCTGCGCGCACTGCCATCGACGAAACCGACAAGCTTGGCGACAAAGCCACCGCCGATCTGTTCACCGAAGTCACGCGAGCGGCCGATAAGGACCTGTGGTTTCTGGAAGCCCACATCCAAGGCTGAATCTCGGTATGGCGCCATCGAGCGAGGGCTAGTCCCTCGCTCTTGTTTACCCGCTGAGTTCGACCACGCGCCCCTCTCTTCCCTGCTAGACTCAAGATTCATGCCTGAGGCGACCAACTCATTGTCGCAAGCGTCCTCCGCTTACCTGCGCTCCGCCATGCACCAGCCCATCCAATGGCACGAGTGGGGCGAAGAGGCGTTCGCCACGGCGCAGCGCGAGAACAAGCCAATTCTGCTCGACATCGGCGCGGTGTGGTGTCACTGGTGCCACGTCATGGACCGCGAATCCTACGAGAGCGCCGACACCGCCGAGATCATCAACCAGCAATTCGTCGCGGTCAAGGTCGATCGCGACGAGCGGCCCGATGTGGACAGCCGCTATCAGCTCGCGGTATCGGCCATCTCCGGCACTGGCGGTTGGCCTCTGACCGTTTTTTTGACACCCGACGGCCATCCCTTTTACGGCGGCACGTATTTCCCGCCTGACGACCGTTGGGGCCGTCCCAGTTTTAAGAAGATCCTGCTGGCGATTGCGGACGCCTATCGCGAGCGCCGCGACGAAGTACGGAAGTCCGCCGGCGAAACCATGAGCATGCTGGCGGCCGCCGAAGGTTATGCCGGGCGGCAGGAGGAGCTTTCGCCGAGCCTGGTCGGCATCATGGTGCAATCGGCGTTGCCCATCTTCGACGAGAAGAACGGCGGCTTCGGCAGCGCGCCGAAGTTTCCCCATCCTGCTTCGCTCGATCTGCTGATGGATTGGTACGTGCGCACCCGCGAGGAACGCGTCGCCACCGTCGTCACCACCACGCTTACGAAAATGGCGCAAGGCGGGGTCTACGACCAGCTCGCGGGTGGTTTTCATCGCTACTCGGTGGACGAGCGCTGGATCGTGCCGCATTTCGAAAAAATGTCGTACGACAATTCCGAGCTGCTGAAGAATTACGTCCACGCTTACCAGGTATTCGGCCATGAGTTCTACGCGCACGTGGCCCGCGACATTGTCCGTTGGATGGATGAGTGGCTGAGCGATCGCGAGCACGGCGGCTTCTACGCCTCGCAGGACGCCGACATCAATCTGGATGACGATGGCGACTACTTCACCTGGACCGTCGAGGAAGCCAAGGCGGTCCTGAGCGACGAGGAATTCCAGGCAGCCGCGCTGCATTTCGACATCGAGCAGGCTGGCGAGATGCATCACGATCCGGCGAAGAACGTGTTGTGGATACGGGCGCTGCCCGAGGAAATTGCTTCGCGTATGGGGCTCGATGTGTCCAAGGTGCTTGACCTGCTCGCGGCGGCCAAGACGAAGATGTACGCTGCCCGACTGCAGCGGCCGACGCCCTTCGTTGACAAGACCGTGTATGTCAACTGGAACGCGATGTGCGTTTCGGCGTACTTGCAGGCCGCCCAGGTCCTCGGCCTCGATGACGCCCGCAAGTTTGCGTTGCGCTCGCTCGACCGAATTTTGTCGGAAGCTTGGGACGCGCAACGTGGCCTCGCGCACGTCATCGCCTACGGCGACGTCAAGGCTGCAGCGCGCTTTGTGCGCGGCCTGCTGGACGATTATGCCTTCACCGCGCTGGCCTGCCTTGACGCGTATGAAGTCACGGGCGCCATGAGCTATTTCAAATTCGCGCAACAGATTGCCGATGAAATGGTCCGCCGTTTCGGCGACGCCACCTCGGGAGGATTCTTCGATACCGAAGCCACCCTGGAAGACAAGCTGAAGCTGGGAGCCCTGTCGGTGCGGCGCAAGCCCTTTCAGGATGCGCCCACTCCGGCCGGCAATCCCAGCGCGGCGATTGCGTTGTTGCGCTTGCACGCTTATACCAACGATCCGAGGTATCGCGACAAAGCGGAAGACACGCTCCAGGTCTTTGCCGTAATGGCGGAGCAGTTCGGCATTTACGCCGGGACCTATGGCATTGCGGCGACCTGGATGTCGCGGCCGCACACCCAGGCGGTCATCGTCGGCGAAGACCAGAAGGCGGCCGAGCTTCTGAAGGCCGCAGCTGCCCCGTTCGCGGTCAACAAGTCGGTGGTTCACCTGACCGACAGCGAGGCCGTTGCTCAGAACTTGCCGCCAGTGCTGGCGGAAACCATCCCCAATCTTCCTGCGTTGAAGGCGAAGCCGTCGGTGGCGATTGTGTGCACGAATTTTGCCTGCCGCCCGCCGGTCGACAACGCCGAGGAATTGTCAGCCATGTTACGGGATGCGTTGGCCGGATAGTAAGGGCCTTTAGCGGCCGTGTCGCGACCTCGTATCGGTTTGCCGCAGGGACAGTAAGCTTTGAAGGGGCGCGGCTTTAAGCCGCTGAGGGACTTCGCCGTTTAGATCACCTCCTGCCTGGGCTAAAGAGCGTGTGTGAGAACGTCTGTCGTCCCTACGGGACTCGGATCTATTTCCCACTCTACCCAGCACTCCGCCTGCGGCTCCGTGCTGGGCTAGACTATTCCGCGCCTGCGGCGCTGGATTTTCCGCTAGGAGATTCCACTCGCAAATGCCAAGTTTGGTTCTCACACACCCTCTTAAGCCCGTTCCTTCTCCACCTCCTAACGGCGCAGCTAAAGCTGCGGCCCTTCAAGACTCGCCGCGCGGCACTGCTGCTCTCCGCTGGAACTGGTGGCCTCTAGTTCCACTGACGCTGGTGGCCGCCGTTGTTGCTGCTCCCTATTTCTTGACGCACGGTTTGTTGGCGATGGGGCTGGCACTGGAGCGCGGTTTCGCGATCATCTGCCACCAGCGGCCGGAGCGCTCTTTCTGGATTTTCGGCGGCAGCGTGGCTGTGTGCTCGCGATGTCTTGGTATCTATCTGGGGGCGGCCTTGGGCCTGCTCGTTCGCACCTCGCGCAGGATTGCTTTGCGCCTCCTCATCGCGGCTGCTGCGCTCAATCTTTGCGACGCGATGACGGAATTGGCTGGCCTGCACGGCAACTGGCTGGCAATCCGGTTTGTTTTCGGACTGCTCCTGGGGGGCACCGCCGCGCTGCTCATTTCATCTTCAGTAGCAGCTATCAGCGAAGGGGGAAGCGGGCCTGCAAGTAGATTGCGGGAAAGGTTCTAGCGGGCTTTAGCGGCAATCGCAGCTTAATGAATTGTCATTACGAGCGCCCGGGTTTGGCGCGAGGGATCTCCCATCGGAGGTGCTCTGCGGTCCGCCGGCACCTGGAACGCTACTGTCGCCGAAAGTGTTGCAAACGGAATCCCGACGCCGGTAGTTGTCACAGGAGGCGCGGTACGAACATAAAGCTTGCCGTTCACGCAGGGGGCAATCAAAATGACGGAATGGAAATGCCGCTGCGTTTTGTGGATGACGAGTACACCCCACGGCTCTGGGCCGAGCTGTATCCCGTACTTCGCAACATCAAGACTGACGAACTCGCCAGGAAAATGCTGGCCTACAAGAACAAGCCGGTGGAGAGCTGGCGGGCCGACGACTGGGGCCTGCTGGATGCTCTGAACCAGATGCTCACCCTCCGAGCTACCTCACGAGAGCACTCCTTGCGCAATGACTCGCCTCCGGTCAGGGATGCGGCGTTTTGGGCTAAGCTCGACAAGGAGCTGGAGTTCTATTACCAGGCCCAGTATCCCGGCGAAGAACTGGCCGACGACGAAGAGGACCTTTGATTCTGCCCTCCTTCGGCTCAGGGCCGATCAGAATACATCTTCAGAAGATTTAGAGAGGCAGTGTAAGACCCATGGCTCACCTGTTCGATCCGCTCTCGATTCGAGATCTCACGTTTGCGAACCGTGTGTTTGTCTCGCCTATGTGCGAGTACTCCAGTACCGACGGATATGCCAACGACTGGCATTTCGTGCATCTGGGCAGCCGCGCCGTGGGTGGGGCTGGGTTGGTGCTTACCGAAGCAACTGCCATTGTTCCCGAGGGCCGCATCAGTCCGCAGGACCTGGGTATCTGGAGTGACGATCACATTGCGCCGCTGGCCCGAATCGTCCGCTTCATTCGTGAGCAAGGCAGTGTGGCCGGGATGCAGTTGGCCCATGCGGGACGCAAAGCCAGTACCTACCGGCCATGGGAAGGCCTCGGAACAGTCCCCGAAAACGCAGGCGGATGGACCAATGTCGTGGCCCCCAGCGCAGTGGCTTTCGCCGATCACTATCCCAAGCCGCAAGCCCTCACCAGCGACGGCATCCAGGAGATCGTGGCCGCTTTCGCGGAGGCTGCACGCCGCGCCTGCGAGGCTGGCTTCCGGGTGATTGAGATCCATGCTGCTCATGGGTATCTGATTCATGAGTTCCTGTCGCCGCTGAGTAATCGACGGCAGGATGCTTACGGAGGTTCCTTCGAGAATCGCACTCGACTATTGCGCGAGATCGTGGCTGCGGTTCGGTCCTCATGGCCAGAAGGCGCACCGCTGTTCGTGCGCATTTCCGCCACCGATTGGATCGATGGCGGCTGGGACATTCAGCAGTCGGTTGAACTTGCCCGGCGGCTGAAGGAAATCGGAGTGGACCTGATCGATTGTTCTTCCGGTGGCAACGTGGCCCACGCTCAGATTCCGGTCGGTCCGGGTTATCAGACGCGGTTTGCTGAGAAGATCCGCCGGGAAACCGGAATCATGACTGGTGCAGTCGGGATGATCGTCTCTCCTGCTCAGGCCGAGCATATCGTCGCAACCGGACAGGCGGACGCAGTCATCATCGCCCGCGAGTTCCTGCGCGATCCCTATTGGCCATTGCGCGCAGCCCGTGAGTTGGGGCAGCCGATTTCGTGGCCTGTCCAATATCTCCGCGCTGCCCCAGAAGGCGCACAGGCCCGTGTTCCCGTAGACCTCAAGAACTTGGAGTCTTGCTTCGAGGAACAACACGCGATCCCGGAGCACTGATTTTGCAGTGCCCGATCAGCCGGCGCTCGGGGTGCCCCATCCTGGCCGCTTCCCGAGAGACATGGGGTGCCCGTTCTAGCCTGGTTTTGGCTAGGGCGGGACCGTTCTTGGTCATGGTGAGGTAGCCGGAAGCCGTTGACGCTATTTTTCGCGCTATCATGTTCCGCATGGCACCTCATCACTCTCCCCGATTTCTAGACATCGTTAAGGACGCCAAGCAGCGTGTCCGCGAAATAACCGTGGACGATGTGAAGCAAATGCTGGACAGCAATGCAGACTTTCTTCTCATCGATGTCCGCGAGGACAACGAATGGACGAAAGACCACTTACCGGCGGCCGTGCATCTTGGCAAGGGAATTCTTGAACGGGACGTGGAGCAGCGTGTACCCGACCTGAGCACCCCCCTGGTTTTGTACTGCGGTGGCGGATTCCGCTCCGCGCTGGCTGCTGACGCCCTGCAAAGAATGGGATACACGAATGTCGCCTCCATGGATGGTGGCATTCGCGAGTGGCGAGAGAAGGGTTTTCCGCTGACAAGCGAATAAGGTCGACTGGATGGTTGGCTGGGCAAAAGTTCGTATTGCGGGAACTCTTGTTCTGAGTTTGTTGCCTGGCATGGCTTGGGGAGTTCCTGGCCAAAAGAAACAAAATCCCGACAGGCCGAAGCTTCCCTATAGCATGCTAGGACTTCATCGCGAGGACATTGACGCATACGACAGCAAAGCCGAGCCGGTGGCCAGAGTGACGGAAGCGCTTTTAAGGGTGAACCAAACGGGCTGGGACCTGATTCACAAGTACTTCCCAACTCTGGGTACGAGCCCCGTGGGAGCCGAGAAGAAAGTTCATCCTGAGGATCCAGCTGATCGCCGATTCTTTGCAAGCTATGCGAACGAAGATCCCTCTCTTAGCCCCATGCCATTACTGTGCATGATTTGGTCGCTTCCTGAATCCCAACTATCCGGTCCGCTGAAGAATCTGCACGACGAATTAGTGCCAACCATGGCGCTGGAGGATTATTCCACCTGGAAGCTGGACGAGCTGCGCAAAGCCGTCGACAAGTTAACGGTACCCGCGACCACGGTAAAAGTGGTGAAGTATCGGACGCCGAAAACGAGTCTCTCCTTTAAGCAGGCGTTACAGTTGTATGCCATGACTCTCGCCCTGGTTCGAATCGAGACGAAATGGGCCGACAAGGCGGATTCTCCGCCGCCCGACATGGTTGACTTCACGAACCGGCTGAAGCACCAATTGCCGCTGCAGATCATCCCGGACGGTGAAACTGCGGTCCTTTTCCTGTACCGCCCAGGAGATGTTGACTGGCCCCTCGCCAAGCAGGAGTTTGAGGAAAGGACCGACGTCGTCGTAATGAAGCGGAAGGGTACAACCTTCGAGGTGGAGCAGTTTCCGGTGTATCTGACAGCGGACCGGAAGGAATGGGACCCCTCGTGGATTGAACTCGCGGATGAGGTCAACGACAGCAGCCTGATAGCGCGGAAATATGAACACGACTGGACGAGGTTAGACGGCCCGTTCTTATGGTTCCGGCCCGACCAACTGAACGGTGAGGTTGTGTATCGGGCCACCGTTAAATTTCAGCCGGGCGAAATCATGATTGAGGCTGAAAGACGCATTGAGCACCGGGGTGCGGTGAAGCGAGCGGATCGGCCTTCGGATTACGATCCAGGAAAGATGACGGCATTCAGCCCCGGCGTGGATGCGCCTGCCATGCCGACTGATCCGTTGTCGGTTGAACCTGTCGGCGTGGCTGAGCAGTTCAATGGTTTGAAGTGGCCGGCTCCTTATTTCTCGAACGGGTTCCGAGCATGGTGTTCCTATGGTCGCTGGACGACTGGCCGAACCGACGACGGAAGAACTTGGGTCGTCGTTGATGATGATAGGCCGCGCAATGGGGCCGCGGGTTCGACCGTCCGTTAGTTAGGTCGCATGACCCCCGAGGAATTGAAGCGGCAGCTCGACGCCGGCGATGACCTGTTCGTGCTCGAGGTGCGCGAGCCTCACGAACACCAGATCTGCAACCTCGTGCGGACGACACCCACACTAGGGCCGTTGCGTTCAACCACTTAGCGGGCATACGGCTGGCCCTGTTCCCGTGCTAAAATCTGACTAAATGCTCGCGAGAGAAGTTTTGTCTTGATCGAGATAGCGCCGTCCATATTGTCGGCTGATTTCGCCCGCCTGGCCGAGGATGCCAATGAGGCGGTGCGAGGTGGGGCCACCCTCCTCCATGTTGACGTGATGGATGGGCATTTTGTGCCCAATATTACGATCGGGCCTCCGGTGGTCGCGTCGCTACGTAAAGCGGTGGATGTCCCTCTCGACTGCCACCTGATGATCGNNAATCCCGACGAGTACATTCCGGCTTTCGCCGATGCCGGGGCGAATTGGGTCACGGTGCATCAGGAGGCCTGCATTCACCTAAACCGATCACTGGAACTGATTCGCAGCCACGGCATGCTGGTGGGGGTGGCCATCAACCCCGCGACAACCGTGCAGACCCTCGGCGAGGTGCTCGACCTCGTGGACCATGTGCTGGTGATGTCGGTCAATCCCGGTTTCGGCGGGCAAAAGTTCATTCCCGCGACGCTGGAGAAGGTCCGTAAGCTGGCAACCATGCGCACTGCCAGGGGTTTGAACTTCCGCATCGAAATCGATGGCGGCATAGACCTGGCAACGATTGGACCATCGGTCCGCGCCGGGGTAGAAATTTTCGTTGCCGGAAGTCACGTCTTTGGTCACGGCGATCCCGCGCGTAAGGTGGAGGGGCTGCTAAAGGCGGCCCAGGAAGCCACCCTGTTGCGGGCCTAGTCATGCCGGCGTGGAACGCAGTATTTCCCAGAGGTGTTTAGGATGTTTCGTCGCGTCATCATAGCGGTTTCGATAGCTGCAATGCTGCTGACCCTCGGATGCAGCAACAAGAAAGTCCAGAACCCGATCGCCAACGTCGACTCGAAACAGCCGGACAAGGTGCTGTTCGACCGCGCGATGGACGCGATGAAGCACAACAAGTACGACGTCGCGCGGCTCAGCCTGCAGACCCTGATCAATACTTATCCTGATTCGGAGTACGTGGCGCGTGCCAAGCTGGCCATCGGCGACTCGTGGTATGCCGAAGGCGGCGCCGCCGCCATGACCCAGGCGGAGAGCGAGTACAAGGACTTCATTACCTTCTTCCCCAACATGCCCGAGGCGGCCGAAGCGCAGATGAAGATCGCTAACATCCACTACAAGGAGATGGAGAAGGCGGACCGCGATCCCACTCACGCCCGCCGTGCCGAGGACGAGTATCGCCAGCTCATTTTGCAGTTCCCCGACAGCCCGCTGGTGCCGCAGGCCAAGCAGCGCCTGATGGAAGTGCAGGAAGTGCTGGCCGATCGCGAGTACATGATCGGGCACTTCTATTATTTGCGCCAGACGTATCCGGCGGCCATCGCACGCCTGAAGTCGGTGGCGGATACGTACCCGCTGTACAGCGGGGCTGACCAGGCCCTCTACGAACTGGGCAACTCCTACGAAAGGGAAGTTGACTTCATTCGCCTGTCGAAGCTGCCCGAGACGGCGAAAGGTACGTTGATCAAGCAGTACACCGACGCAGCCACTGCCGCCTACGACCGCATCCTTACGCGCTACCCCGTGGAAGAGCGGGCCGAGGATGCCAAGAAGCGGCTGCAGGCGATGAAGCAACCGGTCCCGCATGCTACCGAAGCCGCCATTGCTCAAGATAAAGCTGAGATCGCCAGCCGCGGCTCGCAGGGCCACTTCGGCAAGTTGATGGAGAACTTCCACAAAGGTCCAGACGTGTCGGACGCCACTAAGGTCGGCGACCCGACGCTGGTTGATCCCAAGCAAGCCAGCGCGCCTGATCTGGTACGCGCCGCTAATAGCAGCATCATTAGCAGCATGGGGGGTTCCAATAAGGTTGGAGTCGAGCGCGTGGAGAACGGCGCCGCCCCGGCCGCGAACGCTCCCATTCCGCGCTCTGATGCCGAACCTGTAGCGCCTGCCGGATCGTCTCCTACCGTGGGCAACGCTGCTGGCGCTACCCCGGCGACTGCGCCCGCCGAAGCTGTAGCGGGCGGAGCCGGGAATGGCTCACCCAGCGCGGCCTCAGACAATAGTGCAGTTCCTGAGATGAAGAACGACTTGCAGCCGGCGGCCACAACTCCGCCGCCAGGCACGACAGCTCCGCCGCCTGGGCAAACGAACGATGCCGCTTCTTCTTCCAGTTCTGATAGCAGCACGACGCCGGCGCCAGCGGCCAGCAGCGGTTCGGCGCAACAGCCCGCGGCCAATACCAATACGGAAAGCTCGTCGAAGAAAAAGAAGAAGCACCATTGGCCGTTCTAACCGCAAGATTGGTCGAGAGCGCAGCTTAGGCTGCGTTTTTTTTGCGTCGTGCTGGTGTCACGTTGCGAGAATTGCAGCGGAACTGACTACTGACCGCTCTTCCTTGTAATATCGAAGTCGAACCTTCATTCGCTGAACGGATTGGAATGCCTCACGATCTTCCCAAGGCCTACGAACCGGGCGCCATCGAACCTCGTTGGGCCGAATACTGGGTCCGCGAAAAGCTCTTCCACGTGGAAACACCCAGCGACCCTGACCAACCCACCTTCACGGTGACGCTTCCGCCGCCCAATGTCACCGGCAACCTCCACATGGGCCACATGTTGGAGCACACCGAGATTGACATCATCGTTCGCTGGAAGCGGATGCAGGGGCTGCGCACGCTATGGCTGCCGGGCACCGATCACGCCGGCATCGCCACCCAATTGATGGTGGAGCGCCAACTCGCTGCCGAAGGCAAGAACCGCCGCGACCTGGGCCGCGAGGCGTTCATCGCCCGCGTCTGGGACTGGAAGCAGCACTATGGCGGAGTCATTCTGCAACAGATGAAGCGCCTCGGCGCTTCAGTGGATTGGTCACGCGAGTACTTCACCATGGACGAGCGCATGTCGCGCGCCGTCCGCGAGGCCTTCGTCCGGCTGCATGAAGAAGGACTGATCTACCGCGGCAAGTACATCGTGAACTGGTGCCCGAGGTGCGTCACCGCCGTCTCCGATCTTGAAGTTGTGCACGAGGACACGCAGGGCAAGATCTACGAGATTCGTTATCCGGTGATCGGATCTAAAGACGAGTACATCGTGGTCGCCACCACTCGCCCCGAGACCATGTTGGGCGACACTGCGGTGGCCGTGAACTCCGGCGACGAGCGCTACCGCTATCTTCACGGCAAGAAAGTTCTGCTGCCGCTGATGAACCGCGAGATCCCGATCATCACCGACGACATCCTCGCCAATCCCGAGTTCGGCACCGGCGCGGTCAAGGTCACGCCGTCGCACGATCCCAACGATTTCGAGGCCGGCCTGCGTAACAACTTGCCGCAGATTGACGTGATGAACGAAGTCGCGCAGATGAACCAGAATGCCGGCCCGTACCAGGGACTGGATCGTTTCGAAGCGCGGCAGAAGGTGCTGGAAGATCTCGAGCGAGGCGGCTTCCTGGTCGGTTCGAAGGATTATGTCGTCCCGTTGGGCAAATGCGATCGCTGCAAGACCATCGTCGAACCGCGGCTCTCGACGCAGTGGTTCGTCAAGATCCAGCCGCTGGCCGACCGCGCCATCGAGGTAGTCGAGAACGGCGACGTCAAGTTCGTGCCGGAGAATTACTCCAAGACCTATTTCGAGTGGATGCGCAACATTCACGACTGGTGCATCTCGCGGCAGTTGTGGTGGGGACATCGCATTCCCGCGTGGTATTGCGGGAGTTGTGGCGAGATTATCGTCGCGCGGGAGACGCCCGCCAAGTGTACGAAGTGCGGCGACAGCCGTCTCGAGCAGGACAACGACGTGCTCGACACCTGGTTCTCGTCGGGACTGTTGCCGTGCTCGGCGCTGGGTTGGCCCGACAGCACGCCCGACCTCGACGCCTTCTACCCGACCACGTTGCTCATCACCGGCTTCGACATCCTGTTCTTCTGGGTGGCGCGCATGATCATGATGAACTGCCACTTCATGCGCGGACACAAGCAGGGTGACGTGCCCTTCCATAACGTCTACATCCACGCACTGGTGCGGGACGCCGAGCGCCAGAAGATGTCGAAGACCAAGGGCAACGTCATGGATCCCATCGAGATCATAGAGCAGTACGGCACCGACGCCGTGCGCTTTACTCTGGCCTCGATGGCAGCCCCGGGCACCGACATCGCATTTTCGGAGAGCCGCACGGGGAGCTATCGCGCCTTCGCCAACAAGATTTGGAATGCCGCACGCTTCCTCTTCATGAACGTGGACCGGGCGCAGGAGGCGGGCCTGTGGTCGCTGGCCGACTTCCGAGGTTCGGCAACCGACCTCAACGCCAGTGGCGTATCCGGCTTCAAGGCGGAAACCCTGGAAGACCGCTGGCTCCTTTCGCGCTTCAATCGCGTTGCGCAACAGATGCACGAAGCGCTGGAGACGTACCGCTTCCATGAGGCCGCGCACGTTGTCTATCACTTCTTCTGGGGCGAGTACTGCGACTGGTATCTGGAGCTGATCAAGCCGCGCCTGGCCGCCAACGATCGCGAGCAGCCGGCGTCCCCGACGAGCGCCGGTTTTGCGCGCGGCGGGGTGGAGGCACGCACCGCGTATGCCAATCTGATCAGCATCTTCGAAGGCGCGCTGCGCATGTTGTCGCCGTTCATGCCCTTCATCACCGAAGAAATCTGGCACGCGGTGTACGACGGCAACCCGCCGGCGAAGTCGATCGCGCTCGCCGCCTACCCGCAAGCCGATCAGTCGCAGGTGGACGCAGTCGCCGAAACCGAGATGGCGATTGTGCAGGACCTGATTGTCAGCGTGCGCAACATCCGCGCTGAATTGAAGATCGAACCCAAGCAGAAGGTGGCCATCGAGATCTTCGCGGACGGCGACATTCGGGCCTTGATCGAGCGCAACCGTAGCGCGGTGGAGCGCTTGGCAAATGTGGAAGGCACCACCTTTGTAGAGTCATCGTTGTCCAAGTCTGCAGGCGCGCGCAGCACTGCCCGCTTCGATGTGCGGGTGCTCTATGAACGCAAGATGGATGCGGCCGCCGAACGCGACCGCCTTAGCAAAGAGCTGACCAGGCTGACGCAGGAGTTGACGCGCGCGACTGCGCAATTGAACAATGGCGCCTTTCTTGCCAAAGCCCCGGCACACGTGGTCGAAGGATTGAGGAAGCGCAAAGGCGAAGTCGAAATGTTGGTCCAGAAGGCCAACGAAGCGTTGGGAGAGCTAGGCGCTTGACCTTACGTTTCGAGGGGGCATGGTTCGAGTTGTCATCACGAGCGGGCTTTAGCCCACGAGGGATCTGTTGTTTTGCCCGGCGTCATTCTAGTGCAAACAACAGCAGATTCCTCGCTTCGCTCGTAATGACAAATCAGTTCTAAGGCGCTGAATGACGTAGCTCCGGGGAGATCGATCGTGGATTGGACAAGCCGCCGAATCACCGCAATTCTGGAAAACGCATTGCTCGAAGATCGTGCCACCCGCGATGCCACCACCTATGCGGGCATCGACCCCAACCAGCGCGCCTCCGCCACCATCCTTGCCAAACAGGACTGTGTGCTCTCCGGAGTAGGCTGCATATGGCGCATCCTCGACGTCTTCGCCATGCTCGACGGCGCCGTCACCTCGCATCCCGAGGTCATCAGCCACACTGAAATCTTCGACGGCGTGCGCTTGCGCAAAGGACAGTCGATTGCGGTCATCGTCCACAATGCGCGCGTGGTGCTGTCGTGCGAGCGTGTGGTCCTCAATATCATGCAGCGCATGAGCGGCATTGCCACTCTGACGCGCCGCTACGTGGACGCGGTTGCGGGCACCGGCACGGTCATCTTGGACACGCGAAAGACGGCGCCGGGATTGCGCGTCCTCGACAAGTATGCCGTGACCTGTGGTGGCGGCCACAATCATCGTCTCGATCTGAGCGATGGCGTGTTGATCAAGAACAATCACATTGCGCTGGCTGGCGGGGCCGTAGCCGCGCTGGAGCGCGCACTCCACAACCGCCGCGGCTCGCAAGTGATTGAAGTCGAGGTGCGTTCCCTGGAGGAACTCGACGCCGTTCTGGAGCGTGGCGCCGAAGCGGTGCTGCTCGACAACATGCCGCCCGAGCAGGTGCGCCAGGCGGTGGAGCGTATCCGCCAACTCGGTCGCCATCTGCCGCTCGAAGCCTCGGGCGGAATCACTCTGGAGAACGTGCGCACCTACGCCGAAACCGGAGTGAACTTCATTTCGGTGGGAGCCCTGACCCATTCGGCCCCGGCGGTGGATCTGAGCATGAGGATCGCTCCAGCGTAAGTAGCCGTCAGCTTTCAGCCGTCAGCTATCGGCCTACAACTCTGTCCTCCTGAGCGAGCCCGCTCGGCGGGCGAGTCGAAGGATCCCTAATTCCTTACTGATCTTTACCGCGCCGAAGGCCTGCGGTCAGGATTGGTTGTGATATGGCCTGTTCACGCTCGTGATGCGGGAGCATAATGCACCTACATGTGAGGTGCTGCAATGAAAGTGCTGGTCCGGGTTGCTGCTGCTTTTCTCCTATTCTCCTGTTCAGCATTTGCCCAAAGCGATTCTACCTTCGACCTTAACGCTATCGCGAAAGATGTTGAGCGACGTTTCAGTGCGTGTCCGAGGCGGGAAGTTGTTTTTAAGTCTAAGCGTATTTGGCGGAAGGAAGCTTGGGGACCACCTTCCGATGTAATCGCGGATGTGAGACCAAACGATTCGGTTCTCTATCCGTATGTCCTCACACTCGAATTTAACCTGGGCATCAGCTACGGGCCAGAGCGCAAGAGCAAAACGGAAGCGGAGGGAGACACTGAACTTTCTCCGAGTTCAGTGCTCATACAACTCGGGGCGGATACCAGCAGAAATCGGAACGTCTACTTGGTCAACAAGGATGGTATTCGTCTAACGACGCGAGAGACTTTGACGAAAAGGTTTCCCGGTGGCACACCGGGACAATGGGTAGAACGCCCCACGTAGGCTAATGCCTGTTGGGATTGGATCGGCGCGCAATAGAGATTGGGAGAATCGCCAAAATAGCGCCAGCAGGGCGGAAAGCGACGATCTTTATGACGATGGCAACGTGGAGCGGTGATAGCCAATTCGATTACTCAGGGAGTGTCGCGACTGGAACGGATATTCATTACGGCACAAATACCAAATACCGAATCAAAATATCGGAGTCGAAGTACGCTGAATTGCTCACACACTTTGGCGGGCAAGAGGTTTTAGTGGGAACAAACCGGGTTAAGCCGCCCTCTGGAAGTTTAGGCGAATGGCTGAAGAAAAACGTGACGCAGACCGCTAGTGCTTCCTATGTCGCGCCAATTCTCGTTCAAGAGGGATATGCAGTTCGTGCAAGCGATTCGAGAAGGATCAGATTTGTCCCGCGACTTTGATGGTTGATAAATCCCCATATCACAAGTGATCCTACCCAATCTCTCCCCTTTCGCGCATAATCGTCCTATCGCGCGAAACACCCCAATCCGCACCGACATCCCGCCCGACGGTTCTACCGACGCGCGCCTGGGTCGCATTGTGCGCCTGCTCAGCGACAACGCGACGGTCGTCATCAGCGGCACCCGCATTGCTGAAGAGCTGGGCACAACTCGCTCCGAGGTGTGGCGCGCGGTGCAGCATCTACGCGAGCTAGGCCTGCAGATCACGGGTCATCCCGCTACCGGCTATCAACTGGAAACTGTGCCCGACCTTCTGCTCCCCGACGTCCTGAGTCCAATGCTGAAGGGGACCATTTTCGCCGCGCGCATTCATCATTACTTCCGCATTGGCTCAACCAATGTGACGGCGATGCAAGCGGCGAGCGACGGTGAGCCGGAAGGCGCCGTCTTCCTGGCCGAGGAGCAGACCGCCGGGCGTGGACGCGCCGGCCATACCTGGGAGTCGGCGCAGTCGGTGGGCATCTACTGCTCGGTGGTGCTGCGGCCAGCCTTGTCGCCGGCGGATGCCTTGATGCTCTCGCTGATCGCCGGCATCGCCGTGGCGGAAGCGGTGGAACACGCCACCGGCTTGCATCCCGATCTGCGCTGGCCCAACGACGCTCTGCTCGATGAGCGCAAGTTCTGCGGCATTCTGACCGAGATGAATTCCGAGCCCACGCGGGTGCACTACGTGGTGGTCGGCATCGGGATCAACGTAAACCAGGCGTCGTTCGCGGGCGAGTTGGAACCGATTGCGACATCGCTGCGCATGGAAAGCGGGCGTACTTGGTCGCGCGTCGAGCTGGCCGCCGCTCTGCTAAAATCCCTCGATAGCGAGTACCGCAAGCTCACACAAGGCGGCCCGGCCGCACGCGCTTCCATCCTGCGAAACTTCGAAGAGCGTTCCTCGTATGCCCGCTCGCGATCCGTGCACGTTGAGGGCGGCGGCGGGTATGACGGGGTCACTGAGGGGCTTGACGATCGCGGCTTTCTGCTGGTGCGCACTGAGTCGGGCCTGCGCACCGTGCTTTCGGGAGACGTTCGCGCGCTCAGCGGGAAATAAGCCATGCTGCTTGTCATTGACGTAGGCAATACCAATACGGTGCTGGGCGTTTTCGAGGGTAAGTCTGCCGAACACGGCGCCGGCCGCCTGATCGCGCACTGGCGGGTTTCCACCGCCAAGGCGCAGATGGTGGACGAGTACGGTGTCCTCTTTCGCAACTTGTTTGCCATGCACGGGCTCGAGGTCAGCTCGGTGCAGGGCATTGTGATTTCGTCGGTCGTGCCTCCGCTCGACTCCACGTTGCGCGAGGTCTGCGAGCGCTACTTCCACTCACGCCCGCTGTTCATCGAACCTGGCGTCAAGACCGGCATGCCTGTGCACTACGACAATCCCGCGGAAGTGGGCGCCGATCGCATCGTCAACAGTGTGGCCGCGTTCGAGAGGTACGGCGGTCCGTGCATCGTGGTGGATTTCGGGACCGCGACGACGTTTGATGTGGTCTCGCGGAAGGGCGAGTATCTGGGTGGCGTGATCACGCCGGGCATTGGGATATCGGCCGACGCGCTTTTTGAGCACACTGCGCGCTTGCCTCGCGTAGATATCCGAAAGCCCCCGCGCGTGCTCGCGACCAATACCGTCAACAGTCTTCAGTCGGGCCTTTACTACGGCTACCTCGGGCTGATCGATGGAATTCTGGAGCGGCTCATTGCCGATCTGGGCGAGAACGTTACCGTCGTCGCTACCGGCGGGCTGGCGCCGCTCATGGGCGAAGGGTCCAAATATATTCGCGAGATCAATGACCTGCTCACGCTCGAGGGGCTGCGTATTATTTACGAGCGCAACCAGGTGCATGTGCGCCGCCGTAATGAGCAAGCCGCCGGAAACCACGACACTCCGGAAGGCGGCACCGCGCGCGAGCCAATAAGCTCAGTTCCCAAGCCCGATTGAAATTGTGAAATTGTCATTACGAGCGAAGCGAGGAATCTGCTGTTGTTTGCGCCTGGAACGACGGACGGGGAACAGCAGATCCCTCACGGCCTAAAGGCCGTTCGTGATGACAACTCAGAGATCGAATAACTTACGCAGCACCCAATAGCCCTAGAGGAGTCTGCTGTATTTTTCCTTTGCGACGACTTTTTCGGCAGCCTGTTCATCGCGCTGAGCCTCGATGGAAACCTACTTCAATTACTTTACCGAGATCGAGGAGCATTTCCAGCGCCGCCGGGGCACCGTGCTGCTGCTGTCTCCGCTCGATTGGGCGCTGATGGAGACTTGGAAAGATGCGGGTATTCCGCTCGAAGCCGTGCTGCGCGGCATTGATGCCACCTTCGAAAAGTGGGAGCGGCGTCCCAAGCGGTTCCAAAAGGTGAATGGTCTTGCCTACTGCTCCCAGGCAGTGCTGGCTTCGGTAGAAGAGATGAAAGAAGCCGCAGTGGGCGCGGCCCCAAGCGAAAGCAAGAACACCGGACTGGACCAGTCGGCGGTGGTGGAGTACCTGAATCGCAACGCCGGGCAACTCGATCAGGTGCAATTGCCGGCGACGGCGCAAACGCTCGCACAAGAGACCGCCTCGACCTTGCGCACTCTGGCGGGATCGTTGTCGCAAGACCGCTTGCTGTCCATGGAGGACCTGGAGCGGCGGCTGACGGTGATGGAAGAAAAGATCTTTGCCGCGCTGCTGGCGGCGACGCCTGATGATGTTTTGCTCGCGGTACGCACCGAAGCCGACCGTGACTTGGCGCCCTATCGCCGCAAGATGAGCGCGCCGCAAATCGAGCAGCTTCACAAACAGTATGTCCACAAGCGAGTGTTGGAGCAGTACCATGTTCCTAGGCTGAGCTTGTTCTACATGTAGGCGTCGAAGGTCTTCGCGGAGACAACGGATCATCCGCGTTGATCCGCGGTTCGATGTGTTGTTTTTCTGGGATTGAGGTCCCGTCCTTTGCAAATAGAAATCGAAAAACTAGTTTACGGTGGCGACGGCCTGGCGCGCATGCCGGCCGACGCCCAGGCTCGCGGCAAGACCGTGTTTGTGCCGTTTGTGCTGCCGGGCGAGCAGGTCGAAGTCTCGGTGTTCGAGAGCCGCTCCGGCTTCGCTCGCGCCAAGCTCGACAAGGTGATAACGCCTTCTCCCGATAGGACTGCGCCATTGTGTCCGTACTTTGGCGACTGCGGCGGATGCCACTATCAGCACATGAACTACGAAGCGCAGTTGCGGCACAAAGCCGAGATTCTGCGCGAGTCGTTGCGCCGCACCGCCAAGCTTGAGCTCCAGCACGACATTCAGCTTCATCCTTCGCCGCCGTGGAACTATCGCAACCGCACGCGTATGCATGTGCGGCACACGCCCGAGTTTGCGCTGGGCTACTATCGTTACAACTCCCACGATGTGCTCCCGGTGGAGTCCTGCCCCATCAGCTCGCCGTTGATCAACCAGGCAATTGCCGTGTTGTGGACTCTCGGTCGCGAGAAAGCTGTTCCGGAATCTCTGCACGGCCTACAATTCTTCGCTAATCACGATGACACGCAGCTTCTTGTCGAAGCTTACATCCGGCCCGGCAGCAATGCGCGGGAATTGCAGCCGCTGGCCGCGGCACTGCACAGCGCGTTGCCACCGGTGGCGGGAGTTGTGGTTTTCCCGGCCTCGTCCGTCGAAGACGAAAGTCGCCAACGTGCGCCGCTTACCTCAACTCATCTCGAAACTGGGCAGCCCATCGGTGGCGATTCGCTTATGTACCACGCTGTGGGACAGCGGTACCGGGTCAGCGGGGGATCGTTCTTCCAGACCAATCGCTACCTGGTCGACACGCTGGCGCAGGTAGTGACCGCCAACGGCGGCGGGCGCGCCGCACTCGATCTCTACGCCGGCGTTGGTCTGTTTACCCTGCCGCTCGCTCGTAAGTTCGACCAGGTGCTGGCGGTCGAATCTTCCCCGCATGCCTTCGCCGATCTGCGCTTCAACGTTCCCGGCAACGTGGCGTGCATCCGTGCGGCCAGCGAACGCTTCCTCGCCGAGCGCGGTCCCAAGCTGGCGCCCGACCTCGTGGTAGTGGATCCACCGCGGGCCGGGCTGGGGGAAAAAACTGCCGCGGCTCTGGGTCGCATGTCCGTCTCCCGTGTGACGTACGTCTCCTGTGATCCGGCAACCCTCGCTCGCGACCTTCGTCTGCTGTTAGAATCAGGTTTTCGGGTCGAGCAGGCGCACCTTGTGGATATGTTCCCGCAGACCTTTCACATGGAAACCGTTCTGCATCTGGTGCGCTGACCCTCGACGACTCGCCCGGAGGACCAATGTACGCGCTCGCCATTCTCCGTTATCGCAAACCGCTGGAAGAAGTATTGCAGCACGTTGACGCTCACCGCGCCTATTGCCAGGGCCTGAAGCAGGAGAAGCTGTTGATCGCTTCCGGGCCGCTGGTGCCGCGCTCTGGTGGCGCCATGCTGCTGCGGGTTCCCGACGACGAGGCTCAGGCGACGCTGGACAGTATCCGCGACAACGATCCGTACACCCGGTTTGGGGTCGCGCAATACGAAGTATGGCCTTGGGCCCCTGCTTTTGGCGCGGAGGACCTAGACCGCTTGTAACCACCCAGGTAGCTGAGGTAGCGCGACTGGACGTTCAGTGGCGACGACCTCCTCTTCGACGATCACCGTGCCGGCTCCCGCGCCCGCGGGACCACTGCTCTACTGTGGCGGCAAGGAGCCGGTCTTCCTTGCAGCTCTCGCCTTTTCCGTGGGAATCATCGCTGCCAACTATCTCTGGCGGTCACCCCAATCCTGGCTGATTGCGTGCCTGGTCGCACTTATAGCGGCTGCGTTCTTTTATCGCCGCTCGCCGCAGATCGGGTTCGGGTTGGCGCTTCTGGCGTTGATTCCGCTCGGCGGATTTTATCTTCAGGCCCGCGATGCTGCCGCGCCGACGATCGCCGAAAATCTCCAGCTCTTTGCCACTGGCGACGATCAGGTCGATGTGACCGCCTATGTCATCCGCGAAGGATTGGTGCGCGACAGCCCCTATGGCGGTAAGCAGGAGTCGGTGGATGTCAACGCCGAGCAGCTTCAACTTGGCGACCGCGTCCTCAAAGCAGCCGTCGGCATTCGCCTTACGATCTACAGCAAACAGACGGAGGAAGACGAAGCTCGCGACGAAGGAACCGGCTCACCGCTTCGCGTGTACACCTACGGTCAGCGTCTGCATTTCATCGCCAAGCTGCGAATGCCGCGCAATTATCGCAATCCCGGCGCGATGGACATGGCCGGCTATCTCGCCTCCCAAGGCATTCGCCTGACCGGTTCCTCCCGTGCCAGCAGCGTGCAGGTTCTGCCGGGTTTCGTGGGCAGCCGCATAGGGTTGTGGAGGAGCGCTGCGCGTCGCAGTGTACTGGCGCACATCATGCAGCTTTGGCCTGGCGAACGTGGCGCCCTGATGCAGGCCACGCTCATCGGAGGGCGCGCCTTCTTCGGGCGCGACATCAAGACGGAATTCCAGCGCACTGGCACCTATCACATCCTAGTCGTATCCGGCATCAACGTAGGCATTCTCGCCTTCACAGTGTTCTGGGCGTTGCGCAAGCTGCCCTTCGGCGAAACGTGGGCCACCATTCTTACCATCCTGCTCTCGTGGGGATACGCCTTCCTCGCCGATCTCGGCTCGCCTATCGTGCGTGCCACCATCACGCTCGGGATTTACCTGGTCACTCGTCTGCTGTTTCGCGATCGTGCCGCGCTCAACGGACTCGGCATTGCCGCTCTGGGCATCTTGCTGGTGAATCCGCGAACTCTGTTCGAAGCCAGCTTCCAGCTCACGTTTCTTTCCGTGATCGCGGTTGCCGGTATCGCGGTGCCAGTATTGCGGCAAACTGTATACCCATTTCGCAAGGCGCTCAGCAACCTCGATTCGCCCGCCTTCAATTTCGCGCTTCCCACGCGCGCGGCGCAATTTCGTTTTGACGTGCGGCTGGTTCGCGACCAGATCGAAAACCTCTCCAACCGGCGAGTCGCAAACTTCGCAATTGTGGGCGCCGCGCGATTTGTCATTGGCGCGGCCGAGCTCCTTTTCACCTCTACCGTTATCCAGATCGCGCTGGCGCTGCCGATGGCGTGGTATTTCCACCGCGCCACTACCATGGCGCTGCCTGCCAATGCGCTGGTGATCCCGATCGCCGGGATTCTCTTGCCCGCCGCCGTGGTCGCAGTTGCGGCTTCCTACGTCGCTCAGTGGCTGGCGTGGTTGCCGGCGCTTATCGCCCGGTACAGCCTCGATGCGTTGACGGGCACGATTCATACGATTGGCCATCTGCGCGTCTCCGAGGTCCGCGTGCCCACGCCGGCGCTATGGGTCTGCTGTGCGGCTGCGGGCGCGTTCGGACTGGCCCTGCTGCTGGCGCGGCGGCGGATGGCCCTGGCTAGCGTTGGGCTTGCCGGACTGCTGGTTGCTGCGGTTTGGATTGTGCTATTTCCTCCAAAGCCGCGATGGCAACCCGGAGTGCTGGAGGTCACGGCCATTGATGTGGGACAGGGCGATTCCCTGCTTCTGATCACTCCGGAGGGCAAGACTCTGCTCATGGATGCTGGCGGCACGCCCGGCAACGCCCGCTCCGACTTCGATGTTGGCGAGGAGGTCGTGTCGCCATATCTCTGGTCACGCGGCATTCGCCGGCTGGATGCCGTTGCGATCTCGCACGCCCACGCCGACCATCTGGGTGGGATGCGCAGCGTGATTTCGAACTTTCAGCCGCGTGAACTCTGGTATGGGGTGGAATCTCCGAGTCGCGGCTTCCGGGACGTCGAACAGGCGGCGCGCTCCAATCATATGGGTCTGAAGCCGTTCGTCGCCGGCGAATCGTTTGAGTTCGGAAGGGTCCACGTGCGGGTGCTGAATCCTCAGCCGGGATGGCGGCCGCGCGATCCGCCGCAGGATGACGAGTCGTTGGTTCTGCGCCTGCAGTATGGCGGGAGTTCCGTGCTGCTGCTGGGCGACGCGCATAAGCGGATCGAGAAGTTGCTGGTGGACGAAGCTCCGCAATCGGATTTGCTCAAGGTGGGACATCACGGCAGCGCGACTTCCAGCTCGCCCGAATTCCTCGCCGCGGTGAAGCCGCGCTACGCCGTGGTTTCGGTAGGCTTCTACAATTCGTTCAAACTGCCCCGGGAGGATGTGATGGAGCGTTACGCCGACGCCCACATCCCAACCTACCGCACCGACCTGTCCGGTGCCGTCTCCTTCTACCTCGACGGCACGAATATCTCAGCTAGGCCGGTTCCTCGGTGATTGCCTCGTCCGCATCGGTCGTGGGATTCCGGCGGTACTCCTCGATGGTCTGTAGCGCTTCCTCGGCTTGATCGGGCCGTACCATCACTACCACGCCACCCACGCCCGGCAGGATGTCCTGCGGAGCCTCCCGGTTTTGGGTCATAGCGGCAATTCCCGCCGACTCCAGCAAACCGCGCACCACCATCGCCTCGGACTCTTCGTCGGTATCGAAAACCTTTACCAGTTCTTCGTGATCGTTTGCTGCCTCTGCCATGCTGCCTCCAATGGGTTCGATGCGAATGGTAGCTCACGCCGTTCGCAATGTTCTGTTTCCCGGCTGAAATCGTGTCGTTTAGGTGTATGATGCCGCCCACCACGCTCGAGTGCAACAGTGGGGTGAGGTCGGACATCCAAATTGTAACGGAAAGTAAGCGATCACGATTTCAGGCAGCTGCGGATGGCGGCTGTTTCTTTCGAGGAATCTATGGGGCTATCGGAACGCAGGGAAGAGGTTAGACCGCAACTCAGCGGCGAGCAACAGGAACAGGAAGAAGAACGCCGCAAGCTGCGCCGCCTGCAGGTGATGATGAACATGGTGATGTCGGTCATTAGCCAGGACCAGGACCTTACCGTGGAAGAGGCCGCCGAACTGGTGGCCAATACCAAGCGCGCCGCGCTGGCTATGTTCCCGGACAAGGAGTTCGCCTACGACATCCTCTACAAGCCGCGGCTGCAGCGGCTGATGGCGGAACGCTTTCGCATGCAATGAGCAGGCGTAGCCCCTCTCACAAACCGCGAACGTTTTTGGCTCTCGTGATGGTCGACCTTTGGGTCAGGCGCGCCTGTCATTTAGGTTGACGGCCTAGTCTTTCGCATTTTTCTTCTTAGATGTGTCGACCCCTGCTCATCGAAGACAATTGTTATCGATCCTGACCGAGTGATACTTCCGACCACTGGTGGATTGTATCTGCGAACAATTCGACGCATTTCTGGCAGCGCCATGATTAGCCCTGCCGCCATGTCATTCGCGTTTAAGTATCCACCACCGAAGTAGAACTCGCGGGCTTTAAAGCGCCTCACTGCCGATCGTTCGAGGTCGTTACAGCGGTTGTGTTTGTCTTTCGTGAGCACAATCCATCCGCGTTCTGAGACAGATTGGAGCCACACATCGTCCTCCTCGCCAGCCCTGAAGTGCGTTTCGTGGCGTTCAAATGCGACTCCGGTTTCCGCCAAGGCTTCCATGACCGGCTTACACCGATGAAGATTCTCATCTAGAAAGATGATGAAGTCATCAAGCCGCAACTGCTCTGGTTTCCCAGCGGATAGCCTCTTCGATTTGTCTCTCTTCGAGGCCATACTCCCTGGCTAAATCAGGCATTGATTCGCGGGCGTTGAATCGTGACGCTATGACCGCAGTCGAAATGCCCGTACCCGTAACGACCGGCTTGCCAAATCCCACCGAAGGATTGATTACGATCAGCTTTGGCTCATCCGCTCGCCTCTGGCGAACAAACGGATAGAATCGAAATTTACCCTTGTCATACTCAATGCGCTCCAGATGAACGTTGACAATCTCTGGAATCGCGAGCTGCCCACCACGGGAGATATTCACAATCTCATCGAGCTCTCTAATCAGCAAATCCACGCGGTCTGTGAGAAGCGGTTGTTCGATTAGCGGGTGCCTAAACGCAGAACTCTTACTTAGGTGTGCCACCCCCCGCCGAATGTTAGGCAGACGCAGATCGTACAAGGAACGCATTGCCGCCAGCATGTGACACTCAAGCAAGTTCATGAAGGATAGCGACCGAGGAAGTCGCGATGCTGCCATGATCATCGGCGGGATGCGCCCTCTTCCAAACGCCCAGTACTCGAGGGTCTTGATTGGAACACGCAGATAGAGAGCGGCTTCCGACAAGCCGTACATAGGAAGCTCAAGATGGTTGTCAACCAAAGCACTCTTCATCGCTTCCTCCTTACGCCTGAGCGTTTTTGGGTTCGCAGCCATCACCGGCGAGACCAAACCGTGCACTTCGCTTATTGTAGCCGAAGTCAAAACCACGGGCGCTCCATTGGCGGATTTGCGTCCCGCGTGTCGCTGACATTGTTCATTGTTGGCCCGACACTGCATTTCTCCGCTTTACTTGCCGATGCTCGTCAGGTAAATCGTCAGGGTTCCCCAGAATAGTTTGGCGCGCATTTGTACCGGCAGATGTCGAGCGTCGTCGCTGTACCAAATCCAGATTCGCCCGCGATTTTTCAGAATTCCCGAGTCACCCTCCGGTCCCACGCGGATGGTTTGAAATGTTCCGGCTGGAGTTTTTATCTGTTCCTTGCCTTCCACGTGCGCCTGCACGGTTACCGTCTTGCCTCCATCATTGAGAGGGAACGTGTAGTTGGCGCCTTGCTGCAGCGGAAGGCTGCCGACATAAAAAATTCCCGACAGCACGTCGGTTACGCAGCCCGGAATATCGTTCTCCGTTTTCTTCTGCTGATTGTCTTTCAGGTTGCGTTCTTCCAGGATGGCCTTGCCGCGCGCGTAGTCGTACGAGATCGCGGTCTCGCGCCAGTGCGAGCCCTCTTCGGTGTGCTTCAACAGCTTGTACGAGCACAGGCTCTTGGCGTCGAAGTACGAATTGAAGCGGTCCTGCACGCGATAGAGCAGCGCCACTACGCCGCTGGAGTCGGCGTTGGCGGCTACGTGCTCCTGCGATCCTGCGCGCTCAATGCGCACGGTCGCTACTCCCGCGGTCCAGAAGCGCCATTCCCCTTCGTAGTGCAGCGTCTGGCCATGCGGGAACTCGTGGCCCGGACGCAAGGGCTCGATGTGCGCTGCGGCGCCAATTTTTGCTTCTTGCGGCGGCTGCGCGCCGCCATGCAGGGTTTGCGGACCGGGGATGGCCGGCCCGCTGAGTCCGAGCGATACTGCAACTGCCAACAGGATTGCGAGTACGGCACTGCTGCGTGTAATCAGATTCACCTTCACCCGTGAAACCACAGGATCTTTACTGCCAGTGCCGCCAGCATGGCAGCGGCGCCCAGCAGGGCATTGTACTCGCGATGCTGCCAGTATAGCTCGCGAGAGAAGCCGTCCATGATTTGACGGAACAGCAACGTATGGGGAAGCAGGCTGGGCACACGACGCGCGTAGCCGTCATAGGCCGGAAATTGTTTTCGCAAGAATGTTTCCTCGGCACGAATGACCGGCACGTAGATGAGCGCGAACATCGCCAGGATCGCGATGGCCACCCAGAGGTCACGAGCGGCGACGGCGAAGCCAATCGCGATGACGATCGAGCCCAGATAAAGAGGATTGCGCACATAGGCGTAAGGCCCGGTCATAGTCAACTCCCGGTTCTTCTTCACCTGTCCCGAGGCGGCGGTGCGAAGGACAATGCCCAACAACGCGATGAGAGCGCCAAGGACCAGGAACCTCCATGTTGGCCTTGCGCGCCAGAAGTAAAAAATTGCAAGCGCAAATCCCATCGGCACTCGGATGCGGCGGGCCACATGGCGCCACGCGATATTCGATTTGGCAGCTTGCGGATCAGCCATGCTTTTCCCCGAGCAACTGGTCAACCGCCTCCATCACCGCTTGCGGCTGGATCGAAACCAGGCCCTCATCGCGACGGTCGGTGTGCGTCGTGTTGTACACGCTCTCAGGACTGCGTAGCACCACGTTGGGTGTGCCGAAGGGACCATTACGTTCCGGCCGCGTAGGCCCGAACAACGCGACTACGGGAACGCGTAACGCCGCCGCCAGGTGCATGGGGCCGGTATCGCCACCGATGAAGAGGCGGGCGCGCCGCGTCAGGGCAATCAATTCTCCGACCGAGCACTTCAAGGGCACGGCCACTCCGCCGCTGGAGTCGCGGACCGCTTCGGCCAGTGCTTCTTCTCCCGGACCATGGTTGACCAGCACCGCCATGCCCCGCTCTACCAAAGCGCATGCCACCGCGCCGAACGACTGCGCAGGCCAGCACTTTGCTCCCCATCCAGCACCGGGGTTGAGGATCGCCACCGGCTTGCCGCCATACATTTCAGACTGGTGATCGGCCCAGGCCTCGGTGGCGGGATCGACCGGGAAGGGCGGCTGAACGTATTCCAGCGATTGGCCTGCAAACACAGATGCTAGCGACAGCGCATGCTCGATCACGTGCGCCCCTCGCACGTCAATGGCATGGGTGTAGAACATGCGCGCCGGGCCTTCGCGCGGCTGGGACGATCCGATGCGGATCCCCGCGCCTGTGGAACGCGCTGCCAGCGCCGAGCGTATCGCGCCCTGGAGGTCGAGCGCGACTTCGTATTTCCTTGCGCGCACTTCGCGCCGGCATGAGCGGATCTCACACCATGTCTCATCGGACAACAGCGCCCTGCGCCAGCTGGAGAACTTGGCCACATGCACCCAGTCGGCGAGGGGCTTCCGTTCCGAGCGGGCAGCCAATCGCTCCGAATCCCGCGAGCACAGCAACTCCGCCCAGCGCTCTTCCACCAGCCAGCCGATTTGCAGATCGGGTTTGGCGCGGCGCAAGGCGGCAATCGCCGGCATGCCGTGAATGATGTCGCCCATTGCGCTGAGTCGCACCACCAGGAGCCGGTCCCTCGGGGCGATGGCGGGACGGTGTTTGGTGAGCATGGAAGTCTGCTCCTGCGGCGATACGGGAGTGCTCACCGTTGGCCACGTCCTCCGCTCCAGGATTGCAGTCGCGCAAGGAACTCGGTGGTGGAATGGTCTTTGGGGTCGCCAACAATTTCGACCCGCCCGCCACACGCCAGGACCTCGTCGCGCTCGGGGACGTTCTCCTGCGTGTAGTCGGTGCCCTTGGCATGCACGTCGGGGCGAATCTCACGAATCAGGGCGCGCACGTCAGGTTCGTCAAAGAGAACCACGGCATCCACGTCGGTCAGTGCGGCGACGATCTCCGCGCGCTCCGCAGCCGGCATCAGCGGGCGGCCTGTTCCCTTGAGCCGGGCGACGCTGTTGTCCGAATTCATCGCCACCACCAGCTTTCCACCGAGCGCCTTCGCGCCGCGCAGATAGCGAATGTGCCCAACGTGCAACAGGTCAAAGCAGCCATTGGCCAGCACGATCGGCTCGCCGCGGTGCCGCCACTCGGCCACGCGGTCACGCAAAGCGTCGCGCGAAAGAATTTTTTTTGTGCAGTCGCTCACGAAGATGTAGTTGCGGAATACTGGTCGATGGCGGCCAGCAATTCCTGGTTCGATACCGTGGCTGTGCCGCGCTTCATCACCACGATGCCGCCGGCGAAGTTAGCCAGCCGGGTGGCTGAGGCGGTATCGCCCCCCGCTGCCAGCGCCGCAGTGAAGGTTGCGATTACGGTGTCTCCGGCTCCGGTCACATCCACCACCTGATCGGAACCACTTATCGGTACAACCAGCGGCGGCGCATCTTTCTCGAAGGCAACCATGCCATGGCGGCCGCGCGTGATCACCAGCGATTCCAGTGCCATCTCCTTCATGAGCCGCTCGCCAGCACAGAACAGTTTCTGGTCCTCATGGCCAATCTTGATGCCCAACGCTTCTTCCACCTCCGGCTCATTGGGCGTAGCCGCCGTAACACCCTCAAAGTCGAGCATGCGATAGCGCGAATCGAGAGTGACCGGCTTGTTCGCCAGGCAGCGATTCGACTTGATGAAATTGAGCAGCCTGGGTGAGGCCGCACCGTATCCGTAGTCGGAAATCAGAAATGCATCGGACGCGGTCGCGTATTCCCGCGCCGCGTTCACCAGGTTCAACAGCACGGGATGCAGTTCGTCCAGCGGTTCCGGTTCGCGATCCACGCGAACTACCTGCTGCCGGCTGGTGTGCGACATTCCTGCAAGGATGCGACTCTTGGTGGTGGTCGTATGGTGCTTCACCCGCTCGATGCCGCTGGTGGGAATTTTCTTCTCGCGCAATTGCTCCAGCAGCAGGCTGCCAGTCTCGTCATCGCCCACCACTCCGACGGGCAGAACATTGACGCCCAGTGAAGCCAGGTTCATCACCGCATTGCCGCCACCGCCGGGAACGACGGTCCGCTCGCGATGCTTCAGGATCAGCACCGGCGCCTCGCGTGACACCCGCGCGATTTCGCCAAAGATGAATTCGTCGGCGACCAAATCGGCGAGCACGGTGACCGAGACGTTGGCGAACGACTGGACGATCTTCTTCCAGTGCTCCGTATCTTTTAGGTGTCTGGTCATGAACTCAAATGAACGCCCGGCGCTTAGAGCAGGTCCAGGGCGGCGGTAGCTTGGGTAGTGCGGGCCTTCAGGCCCGCGTTAACGTGATCCGCACAATTCCTGCTTCAGCNNGACGCAGGCCTAAAGGCCTGCTCTACCCGGGCAAACCGGATCCACCAATTCTGGAATCACCTTACTTCGAGCTACCGGGCGCGGGGCAACGGTTGATTGTCTCACGCGGGCCGCCGCTTTCGCTCGCTAACCGTGGCCAGTATGAACTCCAGGACGGCTGCCGCATTGTGCAACCGCATCCTCACCGGAACAACATGAACGGGCTGCAGCGCTGCCAGATACCCTTCAAGGTTGACCGCGTCTTTTTCGGTGGTGACGAATGCCCTGGCGCCAAGCCGCTTGCGCAGTTGCAACAGGCGGTGGACATCCTCCATCGAATAGCGATGATGATCGCGATAGCTGCAGGTGCCGGCCAGCATAACTCCCGCCGCGCGCAACTGGGCAATAAAGTTCTGTGGACGCGCGATGCCGCAGAACGCCAGGCATGGTTCCTTCGTCTGGGGAGCGACGATGTCGCGTGTCACTCTCCACACCTGCTGGCGCCGGAGGCGCAGTCCATCTCCCGGCATGTCGTTGGTGAGCACGACCGCATCGGCGCGCCTCAACGAAGAGAGCGGCTCGCGGAGCCTACCGGTTGGCAGCAACGAATCCCGCGCGTCACTGGACGTGGCCAGCACGATGTCGAATTCGCGCGCCAGCCGCCGATGCTGGAAGCCATCGTCCAGCAAGTGCAATCGTGGACCAAACTTTTCCTCGCCCAATCGCCCGGCGGCGTAGCGGTCCTCGCCGACGATGACGGGCACCCCCAACTTCCGCGCGATCAGCAGAGGCTCGTCGCCATATTCGCGCGGGGATCCCAGGGGATCGACCGGCGCCACCCCCGTGGTCAGGCGCCGGTAGCCACGCGAGAGGACATCGAAAAGAATGCTGTGCTCTTTCAGCAACTCGCCCAGCAAAATAAGAAATGGCGTCTTGCCCGAACCCCCAACCGTGAGATTGCCAATACTTACCACCGGCCCTTGCAGGTGGCTGAGGGTCAGGGTCCCGCGGTCGTAGAGTTCATTGCGCGCGCGCACGGCTGCGCCATAGAGTGCTGCGAGCGGATTCATGCGCGCCGCTCCGACGTGATTTCTGCTGGGAGCGGAGCGCCCTGCTCCGATAACAACCCCAGCAGCGCGCTCACGGTCCGCTCGGTTGCACCGCGCTGCGAGCGCATGACCTCGAAAGCTCGGCGGCCGAGCGTAGCGCGTTCTTCGTGGTTCTCCAGCAATTGCAGCACGGTCGCGGTCAACGACTCTGGAGCGATCACGCGCAAAGCATCGGCTTTGCGGAAGACTTCGACGATGTCGCGAAAGTTTTCCGTGTGTGGTCCGACCAGAATCGGGGTTCCGAACTGCGCCGCTTCCAGCACATTGTGTCCGCCCCGCGACACTAGGCTTCCGCCAACAAACGCCACATCGGCAAACTCATACAGGCTGGCCAATTCGCCAATGCTGTCAAGCAGGAAAACGCTTCCGGCGATTGGCGTCTCTTCCTTCCATTGCGAGCGCCTCTTGTAACGGAGGCCGGATGACGCCAGCAGCGACGCAACGGCATCGAACCGCTCGGGATGCCGTGGCGCCAGCAGCAACACCGCGTTGGGATGGCGCGCCAACACTTGCCGGAACATCTCGAGTAGCATTGCCTCTTCGTCATCCAGGGTGCTGCCTGCCACCAGCAACGGGCCGGTCTCTTCGCGTCCCATGGCGGCGAATGGTGCTGCAATCGCCGGCCTGACCGGCGGCTTCACTTCAAACTTCAGATTTCCGCTCACCTGCACCCGCTCGGCAAGCGCTCCCATCTGGATCAGCCGGCGTGCGTCTTCTTCGCTTTGTGCCAGGAAGAGTTGCACGTTTTGCATTACGCGCCGTAGCAGCTTCCGGATTCGCAGGTATCCAGGCAGCGAGCGGTCAGAAACGCGGGCATTCACCACGGCCACCGCCGCGCCCGAGAGCCGCGCCCAACGCAGCAGGTTAGGCCAAAATTCACTCTCCGCCAGCACCAGCAACTTCGGACGCAATGCCTGCAAGTACGCGCGTACCGCAAAAGGCAGATCGACGGGGAAATAAAAAACGTTGTTTTCGCCGAAGCGCTCCCGCGCCAGCTTCTGCCCCGTATCGGTTGTAGTTGAGACCACGACGCGCCAGCCCGGCAACTGCGACCTCAGCTCATCGATGACTCGTGATATCGCCAGGACTTCCCCCACCGAGACCGCGTGAATCCAAATCGTTTTAGCCGCAACCTGGTTAACCAGCCGATCGGGAACCTTGCCTAGCCGCTCGCCCAATCCGGCGCGGTACTTGCCGTGACGCAGCATCTCCAGCAGCCACCAGGGCGCGCTTACCAGCAGCGCGAATAGCAGGAGAATGCTGTACAGGAAATACACGCTGCGATTGTAATTGCGCTGCAACGATGATCCAAACCGGCAAGCGAGAGGTATCAAAAAGCCTATTTTGGCACATACTGGCCCCTAAACGTATGGCACACTTATGGCGGACATGACGGCCACGCCTTCGGACCACAAATTTCAATTCGTGCTAGAGTTTTCCCTATGGTAGTCACTGTCGACATCCCGGATGAACTCGCGGCCCAGGCCAAGGCGCGCGGCTTGTCGCTTGAAGCGCTCGTTCAAGATATTTTGGCGCGACAGCTTGCGGCGCCTCCGGTGGAACCCCGGCAGCCGCGCACACCAGAAGAGATTCGCGCGTGGCTCGACTCGCTGGCCCAGTTCTCTGACAAGATTCCCCCATTGCCAGATACCATCTCGCGCGAGTGGATTTACCAGGATCACGACTAAATGGCCATTGCCTCGTGCCTGGTCGATACCAACATCCTTCTACGCATGACACGGCGCTCCGATCCCCAACACCAGATCGTCGATGCAGCGCTCGCTCAACTAGCCGGTCAAGGTACCGTGTTTCATTACGCTCATCAGAATATTGCTGAGCTGTGGAACGCCATGACACGCCCTCGGGACCGCAACGGCTTTGGCTTGACCGTAGCCGACGCAGAGCGCGAGGTGCGGGCCATCGAGGCGGGCATGATCTTCTTGCCGGACAACGAGGCCGTTTATCGCCAGTGGCGGAGGATTGTCGTGCTGCACAGCGTCTTGGGCGTTCAAGTACACGATGCGCATTTGGCAGCAGTCATGTACGTGCACCGCGTGAGCCACATACTCACATTGAACGTGACCGACTTTGAACGTTTCAGCGGTCTCACCGCTGTTCACCCGAATAGTGTTTAGAGAATTTAGAGAAGGCTTCGGCACGAGGGTCTTTCCCGTGCATCCACATAGCTAGTTGAGCGCAGCCCGTCGATAGCGGATAATCCCGCTATGCCCTCCCGAAACCGCGTCTTCTGGTGGATTGTCAGCCTGACCATCGTGTTCTCATCCGTAGCACTCTGGGGCTTCAAAGACTTCATTCCTCCCAAGGCCAGTAACGCAAGCGCGTATGTTTGCAAGGACGGGCACCCTAACGAGCACGTTACTGCCGCCGTGGATGTGTACAACACGCCTCCGAAGGCTGACATCTTTATCACGCACTTCAGCGACGAGGGAATTCTGCCCGTGTTCCTGGTCATCACCAACGACGGTGACCAGCCGATCTCCGTGAATAACATGCGAGCCGAGCTGGTGACGGCCCGCCGTAACAAGCTCGAAGCGCTCGAGGCGGACGACGTCTTCCGCCGCGTGGCCCACATCAAGGGGAACAGCAATCCGCGTACGGTTGGTCCGATTACTTTGCCGGGCGGCAATAAAAACAAGAAGGCCCAGCAGCAGTACGAGGAACTCACGCGCGCGAAATTCACCGCTGCCGCGGTCGAGCCGCACTCCACCCAGTCGGGCTTCCTCTTCTTCGACGTGCAAGGCGTGAGCCAACCGGTGGACGGTGCGCACATCTATCTCACCGGAATCCGCGACAGCGATGGCCACGAGCTGATGTACTTCGAGATTCCGCTGATTCCGCCGAATGCGGCGTCGCCGGGAGCCAAGTAGACAGGAAATCGGCTACGCACTTCCCCGTTATAATCGATCATCATGGCCACCACGCCGGAAGCCCCTGTCGCAGCGCAGTCCAAGTACGAGCCGGTCATCGGGCTGGAAGTCCACGTCCAGCTGCTGACCCGCACCAAGATCTTCTGCGGCTGCTCGACCCAGTTTGGCGATCCGCCGAATACCAACGTTTGCCCGGTGTGTCTCGGTCTGCCTGGCCCGTTGCCGGTATTGAACCAGCGGGCGGTTGAGTTTGCCGTGCTGGCCGCCACGGCGCTCAACTGCAAGGTCAACGAGACGTCGATCTTCGCGCGCAAGAACTATTTCTATCCCGACCTGCCCAAGGGCTACCAGATNNAGTACGACAAGCCTCTGGCCGAACATGGCTACATCGAAATCAAGAGTGCGACCGGTCCCAAGCGGATCGGCATCACGCGCGTGCACCTGGAAGAAGACGCCGGCAAGAGCCTGCACGATGGCCTTCCCGATAGCGGCGAGTGGACCTCGATTGACCTGAATCGCTCCGGGGTGCCGCTGATCGAGATCGTCAGCGAGCCCGATATCGCTTCGCCCGACGAAGCCCACGAATACCTGACGCGGTTGAAGGAGATCATCCTTTACACCGGCGTCAGCGACTGCAACATGGAAGAAGGTTCGCTGCGCTGCGACGCGAATGTCAGCATCCGTCCGCGTGGCGAAACCAAGTTCGGCACCAAGGCGGAAGTGAAGAACGTAAACTCCTTCCGGTTTGTTCGCCACGCGCTGGAATACGAGATCGAGCGCCACCAGCAGGTGCTCGAGTCCGGCGGGAAGATTGTGCAGGAGACGCGCCTCTACAACCCCGCTGAGGGCAAGACCTACAGCATGCGCTCCAAGGAGCAGGCGCACGATTATCGCTATTTCCCCGAGCCTGACCTGCTGCCGCTGGTGGTGGACGAGAAGTGGCGCAAACAGATCATGGACCAGTTGCCCGAATTGCCCGCGGCCCGGCGCGCGCGCATGGTTGTGCAATATGGCATCACCGAATACGACGCGACCACGCTGACCGGCACTCGCTCGCTGGCCGATCAGTTTGAAGAGGCCGCGAAGGCCGCAAAGAATCCCAAGCGCGTCTCCAACCTGGTGCAGAGTGAACTACTCGGCCGGCTGAAAGCCGCGGGGCTGGAAATCGAGCAATCGCCGATTTCGATGAAGGGCGTTGCCATGTCGGCCGACTTGGTCGAGAGCGGCGCCATCAGCGGCAAGATGCTAAAAGACCTTTACGATCTGGCTTTTGAGCGCGGCGAGGACTTCCCCGCCGTATTCGAGAAGGAAAAGCCGCAGCAGCTTACCGATACTGCCGCCATCGAGAAGATCATCGACGAGGTGATCGCCGCCAATCCCCGGCAGCTGGAGCAGTATCGCGCCGGCAAGAAGACCGTGATCGGCTTCTTCGTCGGTCAGGTCATGAAGGCGTCCAAGGGCCAAGCGAACCCAGCACTGGTCAATGACCTTCTGGCCAAGAAGCTGGAATCGTGAGCCACAAAGACACGAATAGCGGTGTCAACCCTGTTAGCTTGATTATTTGAATATCAAGTTATTTAACTTGCTTCTCGAGATTCAAACTTACGGAATTGGTAACCCCGAATTGGATTGCCCGAGATTTGTTACCCTGTTAGCTTCCATGAGAATGCGCCTCTATTGTCTGGCCGGGAGTTTGCTTCTGATCGCGGCGTTCTCCGGGTGCGGAACTCCCGGCGCGCCGCAACCGCCGTCGCTACAACTGGCGCGGCCGGTTGACGACTTGACCGCCTCACGCAAGGGCAACCGCGTCGAACTCGACTGGACTCTGCAACGTAAGAATACCGACCGGACCCTGGTCAAGCACCTGCCCGCAATCCGCATCTGCCGTCGCGAAGGCACTGGGTTAATGAGCGCCTGTGCCGTGGTGGCCGAAGTTCCTCCATCTCAGCACCAGCCGCAGCCGAAAAAGAAGCAGGAAGAGGAACCGGCGATTCGGATGCATTACTTGGATTCGCTGCCGCCACAGTTGGGGCAGGAGAATCCCGTGGACTTCGTCACCTATGCGGTGGAAGAGATCAATTCTCACGGGCGCAGTGCCGGGCTCTCCAATCAGGTGCCGATTCCGGTGGCTCCGACCATCCCTGCCCCCAACGATTTGTCGGCCCAGGTCAGCGGAGAAGGCGTGCGCATCTCGTGGAGCGGCCCCGCTCCACCCGCGGCCATCGCTGGTCTCAGCTACCGCTACCGCATCATGCGGAAGCCAATTGGCGCTCCCGCCTATACCGTATTGGCCGATGCAGGACCTGCGGCCAGCGGATCGTATCTCGACAAGACGTTCGAATGGGAGCAGAAGTACGAATATCGCATCACTACGCTTACCCAGGTCGATTCGCATGGCATCAACACCGCGGTCGAGGGCGATGATTCGCGGCCGGCTGAGGTCTTCACGCGCGACATTTATCCGCCGGCCCAGCCCGCCGGACTGCAGGCGGTTTTCTCCAGCGTGGGCCAGAAGCCATTCATCGACCTCACCTGGGCCCCGAATTTGGAGAGCGATCTTGCGGGGTACAACATCTTTCGGCGCGTCGGGAACGCGCAGTTTGAAAAGCTGAACAAGCAATTGGTTTCGGGCTCTTCATTCCGTGACGACAATGTCGAGACCGGCAGGAAATATATTTATTCCGTTTCCGCCGTGGATCTGCGGGGCAATGAGAGCCAACGCTCCGCCGAGGCCACCGAAACAGTCCCTGACAAGTAAGCATTCATCGAGGTTCTATGTCCTACTGCCGATTCCAATACCAGAGTGTCGCCCGCTATGGACTCATCGAGAACGTGCGCGGCGTCGAGACAATCACTCGCACAAGGGCGACCACTCCGCGTTCCTGGTCTGACTTTGAGGGCGCTGACCGCACCGATCTGCCTCTCAGCGAAGGGCGCTTGCTGTCTCCGGTGGAGCCGTCGAAGGTGGTTTGCATTGGCCGCAATTATCTCGAACACGCGAAAGAGTTGAACCATCCAATTCCCACGGAGCCGTTGATCTTTCTCAAGCCGCCGTCGTCCGTCATCGCCACCGGCGACGCCATCCGCCGGCCCAACAAGCTCTCGCAACGCGTGGACTACGAAGGCGAGCTGGGAGTCGTGATCGGCCAGCGCTGCTACCGCTTGCGCGAAGCGGAGGACGTACGCCCTTACATCCTTGGCTACACGTGCGTGAACGACGTGACCGCGCGCGACCTGCAGGAAAAAGATGGTCAGTGGACTCGGGCCAAGGGATTCGACACCTTTTGTCCTGTCGGCCCATTGGTGGCGGAGAACCTCGATCCGTGGAAGGGCATTAGCGTTCAAACTCGCGTAAATGGCCAGCTGCGGCAGAATGGGACGACGGTGGACTTCCTCTTCCCGCTCGACGTACTCATTCACTTCATTTCGCAGGTCATGACTCTTGAAGCCGGAGATCTGATTGCCACGGGAACTCCCGTCGGCGTGGGCCCGCTGCAACCCGGAGACTCCGTCGAAGTCGCCGTGGAAGGCGTCGGTACGCTGAGGAATCCCGTGCTGAACCTCGAATAAGGGGGCGACACGCTCTGTGCGGCGCCGCCTTCTTGGCGAGTCGCCCCCTTCAAAGTGCAATCGCGCGAAGAAACTCAGGACCGTGGCAATTTTTCGATTCCCCTGCGGCACCCGATGCGATTATCTTGAAGGCAAGAGTCAGCGAAAGTTTTCGGCACAGCCATGAATGCACTCCGCCTATATCCGGTCCTCGCCTTCGGAGCCACTGCCGCCATCGTAGGTTATGCCCTCCTCTCACGGCGGAACAAGAAGTCAGCCGAGCAGCTTGAACGCGAGCGCAGGACCCAGCTCACCTTGGGTGGCCGCATTATCGACGGCAACGTCATCGATGTGCTGGAACTGGAGGAAAGTGAATCCGGGCGGCCGATGATTCTCCTGATCTACAAGTACGATGTCGCCGGGGTGACTTACGAGGCATCGCAGGATGTGACCCATCTGCGGCAGTTCATTGACTTGTATTCCTGCCGCCTGGGCTTGCCGGCTTCTGTCAAATATGATCCCCACAATCCAGGAGATTCGGTGGTTATTTCCGAAACCTGGTCTGGACTGCGCAAGTCGCCCATTCGCGTGCCGGCCCGTGCCGTCACCAAGGCCAGCACTTTCGTGCAACTTTTCGTCCTCCACAGCGTCTGTCTATAAGGGGATCCGTGATGCAGGGATAGCTTCGTAACCCAGGCCCTCCACGCTCGAATTGCTACAATAGAGGTTTATGCATAGCCTGCCGTTACCAATCGCCGCCTTCGTGGCGGGATTGTTGTCGTTTCTCTCTCCTTGCGTGCTACCGCTCGTGCCGGGCTATGTGTCGCTGATCTCGGGAGCCACCGTCGAGGACCTGCAATCGTCGGACCGGCGCCTGCTCCGGACCGTAATGCTGCACTCCGTTACCTTCGTGCTGGGGTTCAGCGTGGTCTTCATTGCCCTGGGCGCGGTTGCGACCACGGTCGGACAATTCGCCAATGAGTACCACACTCTGTTGACGAAAATTGCAGGCGTTATTGTCATCATTTTCGGACTGCACCTGACTGGTCTGCTGAAAATCAAGGCACTTTACGCCGATAAGCGCCTGCATAACGTGAAGGGCAGTTCCAGCGTGATGGGTTCCTTCCTGGTGGGCTTTGCTTTTGCTTTCGGATGGACCCCATGCATCGGTCCCATCCTGGCCGCTATCCTGGTTTTGGCGGAGACCCAGGACACCGTGCTAAAAGGAATTTTGCTGCTGGCCATCTATTCGCTCGGCCTGGCTGTACCCTTTCTGCTGACTTCCTTGGGAGTGGACCGCTTTTTGGCGTTCTACGGGCGTTTCCGCCGTCACCTGCACACCGTCGAAGTCATCAGCGGCGTGCTCTTGATTGCGGTGGGTGTGCTGATCTTTTTGAATAATTTGAAATACCTCTCCGGCTATCTTTCGTTCCTCAACCGGTTCGCGTTGTAAAGGTGCTCTTTGTGAAACGTAATGCCCTGGTGTTCGTCGTTCTGGTAGCAGCCATCCTTGGGATGCTCGCTGCCGGCAAGTACTTGGATCGTACCCGTAAGCACGGGCCCCTCAAGATGGTAGGGAATGTCAAAGGGGTGCAGGCACCCGACTTCGACCTAGCCACGTTGGACGGACGAAGAGTGAAGCTTTCCGACTTCCGTGGCAAAGCCGTGCTGCTGAATTTCTGGGCGACATGGTGCCCACCGTGCAAGATTGAGATGCCGTGGTTTGTGGACCTGCAAAATCAATACGGCAAGGATGGTCTGGTGGTTCTTGGGGTGGCCATGGACGACACCGAACCTCCCAAGATTGCCGAGTTTGCCCATGAGATGGGCGTGAACTATCAGGTGCTACTGGGCACTGATCAGGTTTCGGACGATTACGGCAACGTGCAATATCTTCCGACCACCTTCTACGTGGATCGCAACGGAATCATCGTGGATAAAGCGCCCGGATTGTTCAGCCGCGAAGAGATCGAGAATGACGTCAAGAAAATTCTCGCGAGTGGCCAAGACCCTGGGGCCGCCCAGACCAGCCGCGCATCCGTCGTGAAGGCTTCAACGCCCACGACGAAGGACGCCCAATGACCAAGGGTGTGGGAACCACAGCAGCGGTCGTACTCTTTTTTGGTTCTCTAGGCTTGGCGCAAGTGCCAGGCGACAAACAGCCTTACGTGACCATGGCGCCGGTGGGAAATGTCCAACTACGGACGGGCGCCAGTACCAGCGTTGAGATGGATTTTCGGGTTGGTTCCGAGTTTCACATCAACTCCCACCACCCCAAAGCCGACTACTTGATTCCAACGGTCCTCAAGTTGAATCCGCCGGAGCAGCTCACCGTGACTGATTTGAAGTATCCCGCAGGAGAGGAAATGGCGTTCGCTTTCTCACCCAACGAGAAGCTGAGCGTCTATAGCGGAGACTTCACCATCGATGCCGTCTTCAAAGCGCCAGCCAACGCTGTGGCCGGCAGCTATCCGGTGAAGGGCGAATTGCGATTCCAGGCGTGCGACCATAGCGCCTGTTATCCGCCCCGCTCGATTCCCGTGCAGTTCCAAGTGACGGTGGTCAAGAAGTAGGGACTAAGCACCGCCTCTCGCTCTTCGCGATGGGTCGTTTGTGCAAGCCGTGCGAAGTCGCTCACGCTTCCTACGCCGTCGTCCCGTGCCGGTTCGCGGAAGCGGCGCTGCTCAAACTCCGTGTCATTTTGAGTGTGATATGGGCCTGCGGCCCACTCATAGGAATGAAAATGACCACGGAGACACGGAGATCACGGAGAAAACTCGATAGAAACCAAGAACTCCGTGCTCTCCGTGTCTCCGTGGTAAATGATTTTCGACGGAGCGGAGGCGTCCCCGGACCGCCGCAGTCGATGGGCCCCTATAGCGGTCCTATAGTTCTGTCGCCCTATGCAGCCGCGCCACCGTCCGTTCTTGTCCTAGGTTCGCCATCACTGCGAACAGGCTCGGAGCGACACCCTGTCCGGTGAGCGCGACTCGCGCGCCATTGATCAGCAGGCCGGCCTTCACGTTCTTCTCGGCAGAGAAGTCGCGCAGCACTTTCTCGGTACTCGCCTCGGAGAAAACAGCTTCGTTCTCATATCGCGAGGCAAGCTCCACCAGCATCTCGCGTACGGTATCGTCTTTGAGAAACTTCTGCGCCGCGGCGGGATCTACCTCAAAGCTATCGCTGAAGTAAGCGCGGAACAGGGTCGCGAAATCCTTCAGATTTCGTGCCCTGGGCTTTACCAGATCCACCGTGGCGGCCATTGCGCCGCGGCTGGTCTGGAACGGAATGAGATCAACCTTCTTCCATTCCTCTTCGATCAGCGGCAACAACTGCACTGCCGGACAGGCGCGCATGTACTCGGAGTTGAACCAGTCGAGCTTGCCGCGATCGAAAACTGCGTTCGACTTTGCGATCCCGCTCAGATCGAAGAGGTCAATGAGCTGGCGGTCGTCCATGACCTCTTTCGAGGAGTCGGGCGGCGTCCATCCCAGCAGCGCCAGAAAATTGCGGAACGCCTCCGGCACGATGCCTTCCTCCTTGTAAGCGATCACGCTGGTGGCGCCATGGCGCTTGCTGAGCCGCGTCTTGTCGGGGCCGAGAATGAGCGGCACATGTGCGAACACGGGCAGCGGCGCCCCCAGCGCCTGGTAGAGCATCACCTGCTTGGGCGTATTGGAAAGATGGTCCGCGCCGCGCAGGATGTGGGTCATGCGCATGTCAATGTCATCCACTACCACGCTGAGGTGATAGGTGGGAACCGCGTCGGAGCGTAGCAGGACGAAATCCTCGAGCTCGGTGTTGGCGAACTCCACGCGGCCGAAGACGGCGTCGTCGAAGAAGGTGCTGCCGCTTTCCGGCACGGCGAAGCGAATGGCAGCAGCTTCACCGGCAGCACGCCGGGCCTTCACTTGTTCTGGCGGGATACTGCGGCACTTTCGTTCGTATTGCGGATCGCCGCTCCCCGCTTGCGCCTGCGCGCGCCGCCGCTCCAGCTCTTCCTTCGTGCAAAAGCAGTAATACGCATGGCCGCTTTCGACCAGGCGCTGCGCGGCGTCACGGTACAAATCCATGCGCTGCGACTGGAAGTATGGCCCTTCGTCCCAATCGATGCCCAGCCAGCGCAATCCGACAAGGATGCCCTCCACCATTTCTGTGGTCGAGCGCTCGATGTCGGTGTCCTCAATGCGGAGGATGAGCGCGCCTCCATAATGCCGCGCGAACAGCCAGTTGAACAAAGCGGTGCGCGCCCCGCCGACGTGGAGATAACCGGTGGGCGAAGGCGCAAAACGGAGGCGGGGAGTGCTTGCTGACGATGAATTAGAGGTCATGATTATTCGATGCTGGAACGCCCGATCGGCAATGCGGTTCCGCTTGGTCCGAGTGCAGTCTCAGCGGGTCAGTCCGTCCCAGAAATCAAAGATCTCAGCACCAAATCCCTTTAGCATCTGTGTCGCCTCGGGACCGGGGTTTCCATAAACCTCAAACCCGGTGAGGCTCGACGTCTCGAGAAGTCTGGGTACAAGCTCCTGCACCACCGGACCCTTGAAGTGCGCCAGCACGGCATCCGCGTCCGCGTAGCTCTCGACAAGCCGACACCGCTTGCGATCATCACTCAAGAAAAAATCGTACCCGAGGGTACCCGGTTCCTTCTGGCTGCCCGCGATCATCGTCCGCGCAATGGCCTCGAACTCATTGAACGTTTCTTCCTTGATCGTCAGATCGACCGTGAGTCGCACCATGTGTTTTAGCATTCCCAATTTCTCCTGAACAGAGGATGTCATTCCGAGGACCCACGCGCCGTTCTGCGCGCGTGCCGAAAAACTCTTGTCTTGTTATTTTGCCTTCTCCCGCTTCTCAATCTTCGCCCAGGTGTCGCGCAACTGTACCGTCCGGTTAAATACCAACTTCTCCGATGTCGAGCCCGGATCAACGCAGAAGTACCCCAGCCGTTCGAACTGATAGCGATCACCCGGCTTGGCGCTGGCCAGCGATGGCTCCAGCTTGGCGTCGGTCAACGTCTCCAGTGAGTTGGGATTGAGATTGGCGGTGAACTCCTGACCTTCGGGCACGTCGTTGGGGTCTTCCTTGGTGAACAGGCTTTCGTACAGGCGCACCTCCGCATCGATGGCGTGCTGCGCCGAGACCCAGTGGATAGTCGCTTTCACTTTGCGGCCGTCGGGGGCGTTGCCGCTACGCGTCTCGGGATCGTAGGTACAATGGACCTCGACCACTTCGCCGCTCTTTTCGTCCTTCACCACTCCCGTACACCTGATGAAATACCCACCTCGCAACCGAACTTCCTGTCCCGGTGACAACCTGAAAAACTTCTTGGGCGGCGTCTCGCGAAAGTCCTCCTGCTCGATGTAAAGCTCGCGCGAGAATGGTACCTTCCGCGTCCCGGCACTCGCATCTTCCGGATTGTTTAGCGCCTCAAGCTCCTCGACCTGCCCTTCCAGATAGTTATCGATAACGATCCGCAACGGACGCAGAACTGCCATCACCCGAGGTGCGCTTTTGTTTAAGTCCTCGCGGAGGAAATGCTCCAGCATGGCAAGTTCGATGGTGCCGTTGGTTTTGGACGCGCCGATGGCGGCGCAGAAGTTGCGAATGGCCTCGGGTGTGTAGCCGCGCCGCCGCAACCCGGAGAGCGTCGGCATGCGGGGATCGTCCCAGCCGCGCACATGGCCATCCCGGACCAGTTGCAGCAGCTTCCGCTTGCTCAGCAGAGTGTAGGTAATGTTCAGCCGGTCAAACTCGATCTGCTGCGAAGGAAATATGCCCAGTTGCTGAATGAACCAGTTGTACAGCGGTCGGTGATCTTCGAATTCAAGCGTGCAAATGGAATGCGTGATCCGCTCAATGGAGTCGGATTGCCCATGCGCGAAGTCGTACATCGGATAGATGCACCACTTGTTTCCCGTGCGCTGATGGTCGGAGTGCAGAATCCGGTACATCACCGGGTCGCGCATGTTCAAGTTCGGGGAAGCCATGTCGATCTTGGCGCGCAAGGTTCGCGACCCATCGGGAAACTCGCCTGCGCGCATCTTCCCGAACAGCTCCAGGTTTTCCTCGACGGAACGATTGCGATAAGGGCTCTCCTTCCCGGGTTCGTTGAGCGTGCCGCGGTACTGCCGAACTTCCTCGGCGCTTAAATCGCACACGTAAGCCTTGCCGGCGTTGACCAGTTGCACCGCCCACGCATGGAGCTGATCGAAATAATCCGAAGCGTAGAAGAGCCGATCCTCCCAATCGAAGCCCAGCCAGCGGACATCGGTAAGGATGGAATCAACGTACTCCTGCTCTTCTTTTTCCGGATTGGTGTCGTCAAAGCGCAGGTTGGTCTTGCCGCCGAACTCCGCCGCCAACCCGAAGTTCAGGCAAATCGATTTGGCGTGGCCGATGTGCAGATACCCGTTGGGCTCAGGCGGAAAGCGGGTGTGCACTCGTCCGCCGTATTTGTTGGTCTTCAGATCTTCCAGGATGATGTCGCGGATGAAATTCGACGGCCGGTCCGAAGACCCGGCTGGTGTTGCGGTGGCGGCTTCCCCATTGTGGGTCGATGAAGACATGATTGCAGTGCCTCAATTCAAGACGACGAAGAACGCAGAAAAGGCGTCATTCGCCGAAAAGCTTATTTTACGCGGTGAGAGGAGGTGCGCGGGACGAAGCCAGGAATTGACGATTCGCCTCTGGAATTGTCATTACGAACGAAGCGAGGAATCTGCTGTTATTGGCGCACTGGAATGACGACCCAGGGACGCAACAGCAGATCCCTCACGGCCTAAAGGCCGTTCGTGATGACAACTTAGCAATAGGTGTGGAAGCAGACATTCCTCGTCCAGCAGTGACTAAGAGACGAATCCATGGATCGGCTTCTTGCAGCACCGGTTCAGCCGCGCTTCAACGCAGCCTCACGGCCAGCAAATCTCGGTCAGCAGCACAGCCACGTGCGCGATGGCAGCATTGTCGGTACCCATGCCTTCCGGAGTCTTGGCCTTGATGCCGACACACGACGGCGCGATGCCGAGTAACTCGGCGACGTGTTGCTGGATCGCCTTCGCATGCGGGCCGATCTTGGGAGCGGCGAGGATCAACGTGCTATCCACGTTTCCCACTACGTAGCCCGCTTCCTCAATCTGCGTCAGCGCCTCGCGGACGAAGACGGCGGAGTCAGCGCCCTTCCATTTCGGATCGGTGGGCGGGAAGTAGGTCCCGATGTCTCCGGCGGCAATTGCGCCGAGCAGCGCATCGGTCAAGGCGTGCAGCAGTACGTCGCCGTCGGAGTGCCCCGCCAGACCGGCATGGTGTGGAATCAGTACCCCGCCGATCTTCAGCGGGATGCCGGGCTTGAATTCGTGCGAATCCCAGCCAAAACCAATGCGGGGTGTGCGTGGTACCTGTGAGTTTGACAAGATTCGTTAAGGCCTAGCGGCGCGGTGTCGCCGCTCCGCGGCTCCGCTTGATTCTCAACCTAACCGCAGGCTCACGCCCACGGCTGAAACAAATTTCGCCCTTCGGGCTCGATCTTTACCCTTACCCGCCGAGGCTGGCCTTGCGGCGGTTCTCCTGCGACAGAAAAAATTCCGCCAACTCCAAATCGGCAGGCGTGGTGATCTTCATGTTTCGCGGAGAACCCATCACGACGTGAACAGCACTACCGGAGCGCTCGATCAGCGAGGCTTCATCTGTGCCCATGAATCCGTCCGCAGTCGCTTCATCGAACGCTTTCTTGAGCAGGCCAAAGCGAAACCCCTGCGGCGTCTGCGCCAGCACCATGCGCTCGCGCGGAACCGTCGCAATCACGACGGCGCCATCTGCCGTCCGCTCCACCTGCTTCACGGTGTCAACCGCGGGCACTCCGGCAATCGCAGCCTCATACTTCTTGACCGCCTCGATTACACCCAAGATCGTGTCCTGGTCAACGAAGGGTCGCACCGCATCGTGCACCAGAACGATGTCGTCATCGGCCGCGTGGATGGCCGCCAGCGCATTGGCCACGGAATCCTGCCGATGCTCTCCGCCCTCCACCACACGAATCGGTTTCTTCAGTTTCTCTTTTTCGATCTGCTTCTGAAAGCTCGCGGTTTCGTTCTTGCGCAGTGCCACCACGATCTCGCTGACCGCCGGGCATTGCGCGAACTTGCGCAGCGTATGGAAGAGAATCGGAGTTCCGTCCAGCTCAAAAAACTGCTTACTCTTGCTCTTTGGACCTCCGGCAGCGCTGGACATGCGCGTACCTAATCCGGCTGCGGGAATGATGACGATGACCTTCATGTTGGGGAGCGCAGTATAAACGCCGGACCCAGTCAAATACAAATCGGGAATAGAGCGCCGTTGCCGAAGCGGCAGGCGTAACTCCCGTGCGGAATTACTCCGGCTTATGCGTTTCCGGAACTACCACTGCCGGGGCAGGCGGAGGCGCCACCTTGCGAAAGTCCGGCCGCGGCTCGATGGGACGCACCGCTACGCTCATGGTGCGCTCGTCAAACTTGCCAAAAATCATCTTCCCGGCGGTGGTCTGGAGCACCGACGTCACCGAGATATCGATGTTCTTGCCGATCATCTTGCGGGCGTTGTCCACCACCACCATGGTTCCGTCGTCCAGATAGGCCACACCCTGGTTGTACTCCTTACCTTCTTTCAGGATGAAGACCTTCATGATTTCGCCAGGCAGGACGATGGGTTTCAACGAGTTGGCCAGTTCGTTGATGTTCAGCACCGCGACCCCTTGCAACTGGGCCACTTTATTGAGGTTGAAATCGTTAGTGACGATTTTGCCTTCGTACACCTTGGCCAACTCGATCAGTTTCAGGTCCACTTCACGCACGGCGGGGAAGTCGTCTTCCACAATCTGAATCTGCAAGGTCGCGATCTTCTGGATGCGCTGCAGGATGTCAAGGCCGCGGCGGCCGCGGTTTCGCTTCATGGAGTCAGCCGAGTCGGCGACCAATTGAAGTTCTCGCAGCACGAACTGGGGAATGACGATCACCCCATCGAGGAAGCCGGTTTCGGCGATGTCGGCGATGCGACCGTCGATAATGACACTGGTGTCGAGGATCTTGTGGCTCCTTCTGGACTGTTTCTCGCCTCCGAAAATACCGCCCAGTGCAGCCAGATTGAGCAGGTCGCCCTTACCGGCGCCTACCACCAGACCCACATAGGCCATGATCAACATTACGAAAAGTTGCAGGAAGCTTTGCGTCGGACCTTCGTGAATGCTATTGCGAATGACGAGGCTGAAAAGGTAGGCCCCTACGATTCCGAGGATGCTTCCGATGGCCGCGCCGATAAGCCGCTTCAGGCTGACGCGTCGCAGGCGGAGTTCAAACAGAACTACCGCAATTCCGAAGAGTATTCCAACGCCCGCTGCGGGCCATCGGTCCAACCCAAGAGGCCGAAGTTCGTAGCTGGCAACTGCGGTAACGAATACAAATAAGACACGTATGAATACCAGGTCCAAGCGACACCTCCACCGACCGGTCCAGGCGTCTGCAATGGATGAAAGCGCTCCGGGGATATAGGAAGAAGATTATGCCGGTAACGCACTCTCGCTCCAAGCGCGACGGACAGGCCTTGACTCGCTCGCTCCGCTAAGTAACCGCCTCGGGGCATATGAAAAGGAATTGCGCCCCGACCCGCCCAACCGCAGCGGGAATATTACTGAGAGCCGAAGTATATACCAATTCGGGACATCTTCTGCGACGCACTTGCGTTTCAATTGCGGTGGGTTCCAATTTGGGCGAACTGGCGACGCGGCTTCAGCCTCGAGTCGTCGCGCAAGCGCCCTGCGAGCCATGCAGAAATCCCGCTTGCGGCCGTTCTCAGGCGAACAACGCTGCAAATCCCGCTCCCACCAGCACCACCACTGCCCACCACCCGAAGACCACGGCCATGCAGGTCCCCCGCTTCAACTTGGCTACGCAGGCGTACCCCAGCCCAGTCAGGACAATCGCCCAGATTGCGAACACATCGAGCGAAGTCGCTATGGAATAGAGGAAGTGGGAACTGGGGTCAACCAGAGCTCCCAGGTTGCTGGCAACCGGGTTCTGGAAGGTGAAGGCTTCACCCCCTCCCACGCTTATCGCTAGTATGGCAATTAGCGCCTTAATGATCCCAGGCAATGACGCGTACATGCTGATGGCCATGCACTGGTTAAAAGTAAGGTGCGCACCAAAGCCGAAGTTGAATGTCCCCAGCAACACAGCGGCGATGATGGCGACGATGATCAACGCGATCACCGGATACGCATAAGCAATCGCTCGATTGAACTTGACAATCGTCTGCATCTGCGCGGCGCGTTGCTCCGGTGCCAACTGATCGAGCTTCTCTGCTTGCTTCGGGGAGAGTGCCATTTGGTTCTCGACGACCTTGTCCATGCCGAGTTTCTTGTCCACCACGGTCACCATGGCCAGGCTGGCGATTGCCATCAGGATCCAGGGCACCCACCAACTGGCGCTGCGGCGGATGTCAGTGAACGTCTTGCTGGGGGCGACGAAGGTGTCCACGACACGTTCGGCTTGGGAAAGGGTCGGTTGCTCCAGGGGTGCGACTGAACTGACAGAACTCATGGGTCTCCTTTTGGTCCAGACGAAGGTACAGGGTCCCGGCTATGTGAAAGCAGGCAACGAGTCAGCCTCAAATCAAACCAGAATTCGGCGAGATTGTACCACTGGGAAGGCAAACGGCTGTGCCAAAAATTAAGACCCACCACCCTTAGGTTGAACAGAGTGCAATCCCGCTCTTAAACTGGATCTATGCACGTGCACGCCAGCGACGCAAGGAATGGGACAACCTCCCGTGTGCTGCGGATTTCGCTGGTCGTCACGCTGGCCTACATCGTGTTGCTGGTCGTGGCCGGGCTGCGCGCGCACAGCCTGGCGCTGCTCTCCGAGGCCGGACACAATCTTTCCGATTTTGTCGCTTTGCTGATGTCGTGGGGCGCAGTCTATTTGCAAGGCAGGCCGCCTAGTGCGCGTAAAACCTTCGGCTACAATCGCGCGGGAGTGCTGGTCGCGTTTGTCAACGGCCTCTCCCTGGTATTGATTGCCTTCTACATCCTCTACGAAGCATTTCGCCGTTTGCAGACTCCGGTGGATGTGCACGCTGGCATCATGATCTGGGTGGCAGCCGCGGGCGTCGTCATGAACGGCGCGATCGCGCTCCTATTGATGCGCGGCCATCGCGACATCAACCTTCGTAGCGCGTTGCTGCACGAGATCGGTGACACCTTGTCCACGGCTGCGGTCATCGCCGGCGGCATTATGATTGCCCTGACCGGCGAGCGCTGGATCGATCCCGCACTTTCCGTGGGCATTAGCGTCATGATCCTCTGGTCTTCCATCGGGATCATCCGCGAGAGCCTCAACATCCTGCTGGAGGGCACGCCCAGCGGCATGGAGTTGCAGCGAATTGAGGAGATCATTCGCACCATTCCGGGAGTGAACGATGTGCACGATCTGCACGTGTGGAGCATCGGCAGCGACACTCACTCGCTTTCCTGCCATGTGGCCATCGCCGACATGCCCGCGTCCGAGAGCGAGGGCATTCTGCGCCTGATTCGCGAGCAAATGGGCAAACGCTTCCACATCCATCACACCACCATCCAGTTTGAGTTGGCAGTCTGCGAGGTGGCCGACGGCTGCGTTATCCCCATCAGCCCGGCCCACGAACACGGCCACTCCCATTGAAGCGGAAGCGGAGAAATTGTTTGTCGATTCATCAATGTCGCCTGGCCTGTGCGATTTTCGCTGCGATTCTCGCCTGCACACTGGGCTGTAGCCAGAAAGCGACCGCGCCGGAAAAGCAGCAACAAGCTGCGCCCTCGCCTGTCCTCGGCGAGGCAAGCCCGTGGCACATGGACTTGGAGGTTTCTCCCGACCATCCCCGCATGGTCAAGCCGATGACTTTCACGCTGCATATCACCGACGAACATGCGCAGCCGGTCAACGCCGCTGAGGTAAACGGCGCTCTTACCATGAAGCTGATGGATATGGGCACAACCCAGATCAAATTCGCGCCCAAGGGCAACGGCGACTACGAAGCTGCGATGCCGAGCATGGATATGTCCGGCGCCTGGAACCTTGCCGTGGACGCCTCGCAGGGCCCCGTCCACGCGAAGAAGAGCTTTGAGTTCACGGTGTACGACTAAAGCAGTTTCACGACTTGTCGTCCCGACCGAGCGGAGGGACCTGCTTTTCAGCCATCAGCCGTCAGCCCTCAGCCGTCAGCATTCAGCCTTCTGTGAATTGACGCTGTCATCCTGAGCGAGGAGGTCGCCGTGGCGACCGACGAGTCGAAGGCCCCTATAGCATCCCGAACGCACGGTGGAACGATTGCGCAAATGCGAGCTCCGCAGGAGCGGAACAACATTAGCCCAGGACGTAAGTCCTGGGTGGGCTGGTTATATGAATCCTGAGCCGGCTTCAGCCGGCGACACCATTGCGTGGGCGTGATTACCAGCGGGGCTCATCGTCCGCTCCCATCCTGTCCGCAAAAGCAGCGGACAAGGATGGGGCACCCGGCCACCCGCCCGTAGACCGCATGTCTATACAGGAGGAATCAGTCCCTCTCCGCGCAAGTAATCATTCATGAGACTGTCACCGGCGCTGTCCTCTCGCATCGTGTCATCTACATGTGCCAGCGATTTCCCAACCCGTTTGCGCGCCCATTCCAGCTTGGCATTTTGGAAGCTAAACCAGTCTCTGTCGTGGCGCTCTTGCTCTTTGAAGTTGGGGTGCGTCGGGGTCCTTCCGTATTCGTCAATGCCCCACGCACTTCCGTCGTTGAAGCCCATCATTATCTCGCTGGTGAAGCCGACCTTCCATGGATTCGGAAACAGGAACCAATCCGCATCTAGCTTGGCCCAGTCGGCCTTTCCGAGATGCTTCTCGGGATAGAGCCATTCCTTATTGCCTGCGGCAATATATCTGGCTGCCCGACGCTTGAGAACATAGTTGATTCGCAGAACTTCTTCTTCCTCCAATTCCCGGCCAAATTGTAAATCAGTAAGATTCGCTACAGTCTGCTGAAATGCCCGAGCATTTACCCGTATCTCGAGGGGATTGATACGTGGGTTGCGGACGAGCTGCAGGTGCGTCACCAGCACGCACGTCTCAGAGCCAAGAGGAAATACGGTGCGAGTTCCGACTTTCGAAAGGTCTTCACCACCAGGGTACACATCCTCGCTCGGAAATATTCGACGATTGAAGAATGTGACAGGCTCATCGCTAATAATGAATTTAGTGGCGGAGCTTCTTGCAGAGACGAACTCCCATACTCCCTCCATCCACATCGTGCCGTAGAGCTGTAACAGCCTAGTCATTGCTATTAAGGTCTGCGTCTGATCTTTCAAGCCGACGTGACGCTTTACCCAATCGAGAGCACGGGGAGTGCGAAACCGCTGGGCCCCCATGTATCCGATGAGGTGCATGAACGCCTCATTGATGCCGGCTTTAATGCCGCTATATGAGTCAAAGAAGGCTGCCATCGCTGCGCCCTTCTGGTCAACGGCTCCGAACAGACGCTTTTCTAGCGCGTCTGTAGTTGCCTTGCCAAACCTCATCGAGTACAGATCCTCTGCACAGAAACACCGCGCAGGATCCCAAAACCACAAATCCTTCCTCGTGTAGCGGATTCGTCCTTTCACCACAGTTTCTGGTTTTAGGTTGAGATAAAAAAGCGTCGTTCGTCCATCTGCCAAGAACCGCTTCTGATACCAGCGGGGAACGTAATGGTGGAGGCGTGCCTGTGCGGCTTTCATCGGGCTTTGTTGCGGAGCCAAAACCTCAAAAGGCTCTCGCAACGGGAATTCGGAAGAATCCACGATGCGAAAGCCCTTTGGCGGAGAGAAAGGGATTCGAACCCTTGGTGCCCTTGCGAGCACGGCGGTTTATCAGACCGCTGCCATAAGCCACTCGGCCATCTCTGGACAACCGTCCTTCTGGACGACTCTCCGCAGATGGTCGTTCTGAATGATTATAACCCTGATGGCAACTGTCTCCACCCTTGTAAGCCTATGTCATACTAACCGTATGGCCGGGTGCCCCTCAACCATCCTTTGGTTGAGTGGCTGTTTTGCAATGGCCTCAACATACCGAATTGAGTTTGCAATTGGTACTTGGGGCCAAGTTTGAATTTAATCACTTCCCACTCATTCGCAAACTGCGCGAATGAATGGGGCACCCGGCTTTCATCGCCTCCCGCGGATGTCCGTGGTACTAATATTTCTATGGCACCCCGTACGACGCAGCCCCCACCAGCGCCTCCGAACTGGTCCACCGAGAAGACTTTATCCGAACTTCGTCGGAGGCTCGATGAATTACAGCAGTTCAAAAACCGTAAATACACGCAGGTGAAGGACCAACACAGTGAATGGGTAGATCTAGCAGCAACTGTTCTTCGTCATGGGTTCGGACAAGACAGTTTGCAAGTCCGTGATTTTTATTTCACCGGACACGCGACCGGGGACTACGACATCCACTTCACCCCTCAGGCAACGAAGGACCAGCTAAATTTTGAAGCCAGGGTAAATTGGGAGGAGCGCGAACTGAAGGGCAGGGTCCGAGAGCTAGAACTTATGCTACCTGAGAAGGAGATCTCAGGAGCTTACGACGCCTGAGACCAGTACAAGTTCTATCTTGACCTGAAAATGATTGTTGCCTCGGCTACTCAGGAATTGTTCGTCGTTGACGCCTATCTCGATGCTGAACTCTTCGACGTTTACATGGAGAAGGTGAACCCGTCTGTCAGCATCAGAGTGCTGACGAATAAGTTCAGCGCGTCATTGCAAGCAGTGGCTCAGAAGTTCGCAACCGGACGTAAGTTTGAGCTTCGTTCAAGCAGCGACATCCACGACCGAGTCGTATTCGCTGACTCGCGGTCCTGGGTGATTGGACAGTCAATCAAGGATGCTGCAAAGAAGAAGCCGACATACATAATTGAGTTCCCGGACTTCGCCATGCTGAAGGGAATGCACGAGCCAATCTGGGCAGCCGCCACCGCGATCGTGTAGAGCTCGGGTGCCCCGTTCTAGCCTTCTCTTGGCTAGGGCGTCNNCCGTCCCCGGGGGACTCGACTCCTTTTTCTACTCCGCCCACCGTTGAAACGGTGGGCTATCATCTTTCGCGCCCGAGGCGCTGGGATTGTGCCAGTTGCATCCAGTTACCTCCATTCCCGTTATGGGAGGATGCGCAAAATAGGAGCGCCAACTGCTACTTTCGTAACTTGACCGCGTTGCCGAGCAGAATCATACTTTGCTTGTAGGGCAGGAACCGCCGCGCCCGGCGCTCCTGCCCATTTGTGTCTATGGAATGCACGGGCTGGGGGTCAGGGGCTAGGGATCAGGGCGGCTAGCAACTTAAGTGCCTGATCCGGGGAGTAAAGTATGCAAGTCCTTATTCCGCAATATCTTGCCCGCAACTATCACGGAATCAATATTTTGCGGGGAGACGTGCAAGGTATTAAAAACATGGTACTTGCGACCCGACTTAAGTATAACGGACTCAATATTTTGCAAGCAAGATATTGATAACAAAGATTTTATATTTTGACGGGGGGTACCCTATGGAGCTTCCAATTTGTGAGCATATCAAACCCGGCGGAGACGCGCTGCGGCTCGCCGGCAGTACGCGATCTTAAATACTGCTATCACCATGCCGGTTTGCGGAAAGCTGTGCCAGCCACTAGGGATCAGGAGCTAGGGGTTAGAGCGAAAAGCGGAAGGCGAAGAGCGAAAGGCGAGAAGCGAAAAGCGAAAAGCGAACATCATGCGTACTTGTAAACACATAAAAGCGAATGGCGAATTTTGCGGATCACCGGCGCTGCCTCCGCATTGACATCTCCCGCCGCGCTGCTTACTCTAAACTAGCGCTATTGTGCGCCGAACTCCTTTCGAGGAACATCCAATTACCATGCAGTCTTTGCGTCAGCGCCTACGTTTTTTAGCAGCCGTCCAACTCTTGCCGGCTTTGGAGAGCGGTGAGGAAACCCTGGTCGGCGGCCAGGCCGTGCTCGAGGGCGTCATGATGCGCTCGCCCCATGCCTGGGGCATTTGCATCCGCAGGCCCGATGGCACCCTGGCGACGCACTCGGAGCCGCTTGAGCGTCCGTCGGAGAAGCACAAATGGATGGGCTGGCCTGTGGTCCGCGGTGTCATGACGCTGGGCCAGGCGATGGCGCTGGGTTTTCGCGCTCTGCGCTATTCCGCCAATGTCGCCATGGGCGGACTGACCGCCGAAGACGAGAAGAAAACCGAGGTCTCCAGCTGGGCGCTTGCCCTCAACGTCGTGCTTTCGCTCGGGTTCTTCATCTTCATGTACAAGTTTGTGCCGTTGCTGGCGGCGACCAAGCTCAAGAATGCATATCCGGCTTTCGGCAATCAGATCGCGTTTAACATCGTTGACGGCGTGATCCGTATCGCACTTTTTCTGCTCTTCATTTGGGGCATCTCGCGCTGGCCCGACATTCGCCGTGTTTTTCAGTACCACGGCGCCGAGCATAAAACGGTCTTCGCGTTCGAATCCCGCGATCCACTGACCATTCAGAACGCGCAGTCCTATTCAACGTTTCATCCCCGCTGCGGCACCAGCTTTCTGATGACCGTCATGCTCATCGCGATGGTCATTTACATGATGGTGCCTGCAACAACGTTCTGGGCACGCTTCGCCTTCCGCATCGCGCTGTTGCCGGTTATCGCGGGCGTGTCGTACGAGTTGATTCGCTTCGCCGCCAAACACGGCGCGTCGTTGTTCGCAGTGCTCACCAAGCCGGGCCTGTGGTTGCAGCGCATCACGA
>PLQW01000082.1:230-29428 GCA_003160215.1 Acidobacteriaceae bacterium | reverse complement strand
CAAAAGTCACTCGTAAGTTGTTGAATCGTCGTTGCGCAAAATGCCGAGTTTACTTGTTTGAGTCTTTTTTCAGCAGTCTCTTCAGCCGTGCCGTTATGAGCGCAGAGAGTTGGGCTTCAGCCCCTGAGGGAACTCGCGGTTCGTCGCAAAACCGAGGTCCCTCAGGGGCTAAAGCCACCATAAATGACAGTAGGTTTACGGCACGGCTGAAAGCCGTGCCCCTTCAAAACGTGAGATCCTCATGAATAATCCAAGTGAAGGTCCGCACTACCCAAGCTACAGCCACTTTGAAACTGCTCTAGCCTTTAAGGCCGGTTCGCGCCTTGTGACCTCTGTCACCATCACCCGATTCGGACCTTCGGTAGAATGGATTTGCCATGCTGGATGCCTTTCTTGTACCGGAAAAGACCGCAGTCACCGCTAAGGGTGACAGTGAAGCGCTGGACATAAGCGCGGCTTCGAACCCCGTTTTTCTCGTGACCCTTTCCATCAACGAAGTGGTGGAGCAGGAATCCATCGAGATCAACCTGTTCACCTCTGCTGACGGCACGACCTGGGAAGCAAAACCCGTCGCGACGTTGCCCCAGAAGTTTTATGTTGGCGAATATCCGCTGCTGGTCAATTTGACTGCCACCCCGAACGCAAAGTTTGTTCGCGTGCACTGGGACGTAAACCGCTGGGGACGCGGCGCGACGACGCCCAGGTTTGTCTGTGGCGTGCGCATCCGCGAGGTGCCACAGGAAGCCCTGCTGGAAGCCAAGGCTGAGGCGAGCACTCGGCGCTGACCATGCAGGACAGCCGATCGGTCACCGTACATCCCGCGCGCAATATTCTGGGAAGTGTCGCCATGCCAGGCGACAAGTCCATCTCTCACCGCTACGCCATGCTTGCCGCTGTAGCCGCCGGACGTTCGCGGTTGCAGAATTTCTCGCCGGGCGCCGATTGCGCCAGCACTCTCGGATGCGTCCGCGCGCTGGGGTGCAACGCCGAGCGAGACGAACAGGGAGCGGTGACGATTGATGGACTCGGTCCGCAATTGCGGGCCCCCGACGCGCCGCTCGATTGCGGCAATTCGGGCTCGACCATGCGGATGTTGTCGGGTATCGTCGCCGGCCAGCCGTTCGCTACGGAACTGATCGGAGACGAGTCACTCTCGCGCCGGCCCATGCGGCGAATCATTGAGCCCCTGACCAAGATGGGCGCGCAGATTCAGGCGACCGAAGGCGGCTGCGCCCCGCTGCGCATCGCCGGCGCCCGGCTGCACGGTATCGAGTATCTGGTCCCAGTCGCCAGCGCGCAGGTCAAGACCTCGTTGCTGTTCGCCGGATTGCTCGCCGAAGGCCATACAACGGTAACGGAGCCGGTTCGCACCCGCGATCATGGAGAGCTCGCGCTGCGCGCCTTCGGCGCAATAGTCGACCGGTTGCGAAACACGGTGACGATCGAAGGCGGTCAGACGCTACATCCGCTGGATGGCTACATTCCCGGAGACATCTCCTCGGCCGCCTTTTTCCTTTGCGCCGCTGCGGTTTTTCCCGACTCCAACCTGGTGATCGACGGCGTGTTGTTGAACCCCACCCGCTCTGCTTTGCTTGACGTGCTAACCGCCATGGGCAGCCGTATCTCGATGGTGCGCGTAGAGGAGCAGCACGGAGAGTTATTGGGCACCATTACCCTGGTTCCCGGTGTAGCCAAGCCAGTGACGATTGCGGGAGCTCAGACTGCGCTGCTGATCGACGAGTTGCCGGTATTGGCAGCCATCGCACCGTACACGGCGGGCTTGGAAGTCCGGGATGCCGGCGAGCTACGCGTCAAAGAGTCGGATCGCCTGAGCGCGGTCACCCAGAACCTGCGGGCGATGGGAGCGCAGGTCGAGCAAACTGAGGACGGATGGCGCATTCCCGGTGGTCAGCGGCTGCATGGCGCCGAAATCGAGTCCTTTGGCGACCATCGCATCGCCATGGCCTTCGCCATCGCCGCACTACGGGCGCAGGGAGAAAGCCTTATCCGCAACTCGGAATGTGTCGCAATTTCCTACCCCAGCTTTTTTGCCGATCTGGAGCGGCTTCTGGAAAGGTAGCTCGCGCATTCCTGGCCTCATCCTGCCGCAACAGGTGTGGCGACGCGCTTCGGAAGGAATTCTCCGATGCGGCGGATCTGGGCGCCAACTCCCCGCAGTTTTTCTTCGATGCGCTCATAGCCCCGGTCAATGTGGTAAACGCGGTCAATGATGGTTTCGCCTTCGGCGACGAGCGCGGCCAATACCAGCGATGCCGAAGCGCGCAGATCGCTGGCCTGCACGGCCGCGCCACTGAGCGGCGTTTTGCCCCGGACCACCGCGCGAGTTCCTTCGATTTTGATGTTGGCTCCCATGCGCACCAGTTCCTGGGCGTGCATGAAGCGGTTCTCAAAAATGTTTTCGGTGACGATGCTGACGCCCTCGGCCTGGGTCGCAAGCGCCATGAACTGCGCCTGCATGTCGGTTGGAAAGCCGGGATATTCTTCGGTGGCTACGTCTGCAGCCCGCAGCGGGCCATCGCCTATGACGCGGACGGAGTCGCCGTTGGTCTGCACCTGCACGCCGCACTCCTCCAGCTTCTGCAGCAAGGCGCCGAGATGACGAGGATCGCAACTGGACACCACCAAGTCCCCTCCGGTCAGCGCGCCCGCGACGATGAAGGTGCCGGCTTCGATGCGATCGGGAATAATGCGATGACGCGCGCCATGCAGTCTCTCCACGCCTTGCACGCGGATGGTGTGCGTGCCTGCACCCTCGATTTTGGCGCCCATCTTGTTGAGCAGCGTCGCCAAGTCAGCTACTTCAGGCTCGCGCGCACAATTCTCCAGCACGGTTTCGCCTTCGGCCAGCGCCGCCGCCATCATCAGATCCTCGGTTCCAGTCACGGTGATCTTTTCGAACACGACGCGCGCGCCTTGCAGGCGCTCAGCCCGGGCCTCGATGTAGCCATGCTCTTGCGAAATTCGCGCCCCCAGTTTCTCCAGCCCTTTGAGGTGAAGGTCAATCGGACGCGCGCCGATGGCGCATCCTCCCGGCAGAGACACCCTCGCCTCTTTCATGCGGGCGACCAGCGGGCCCAGCACCAGGGTGGACGCGCGCATGGTCTTGACCAGTTCGTAGGAAGCTTCTGGATTCACCAGGTTGCGGCAGCAGATGGTGGTGCGGTGCTGGGCGCGACCGTAGCCCAGTTCCACTTCGGCACCCATCGCCGCCAGGAGTTTGCGCTCAGTCTCGATATCGCGCACCTGGGGAACGTTTTCCAGGATGACCGGTTCTTCGGTGAGCAGCGCGGCGGCCATTGCCGGAAGAGCGGCGTTCTTGGCGCCACTGATGCGCACCGTGCCCAACAGCGGATTTCCGCCGCGAATGACAAACTTGTCCATGTAGGGATGTTCTAAACTGACGCTGCGAACGCCGAATTTGTGAAGCACAGCGCAGACCTCATTTTACGAGGATTGTGGGCCGGAGTCGCTGGGAGCCTCTGCTTAACGTTCGCCTCGGAATTGTCATTACGAGCGAAGCGAGGAATCTGCTCTTGTTGCGCCTGGAACGACGTCTGGGGTAAAACAGCAGGTCCCTCACGGCCTAAACTTTACCCCAACCAGCGCAAAAACGGCGCTCGTTGGGGACCCCGGTTCGGCCGTTCGTGATGACAACTCAGAAGTCGCGAAACCCGACATTACTTATACAGCACTCAATAAAGCCCCTGGTCGTTATGGACAGCTTGGATGCGGACCTGAAGCTCCGCACTACCCGAACGTCGCTTTTTTTCTGCAGCCTCTTCTACCTGTTCAAGCCGGTTACGCCGCTCTAATCTTCGGAACTGTACTCTTCTGCTTGCCGAGGGGCAACAGGCTAGTCTCAGAAATCGGTCGAGTCGAGGGGAAATTTTCCGCCACGAAAGAAGCCTTGTTGCTCACTCCGCCAGCGCTTCGACGATGGCATCGTGCACAAGCGGCCGGACCTGGCGGATCGCCTGCGACATTCGGTTTGGCCAGGTGCGGTTGGTCAGCAATGTGACCGAAAGCTGGCGCGCGGGATCGATCCACAGGGAGGCGCCAGTGAATCCGAGATGACCAAACGACGACGCCGAAAAATGAGTGCCCGACGATGCCGGCGGCGACGGAGTGTCCCATCCCAGCGCGCACGACGAACCGGCGGGAGATTCCACCCGTCGCGTGAAGAGTTGCACGGTTTCCGGCTTGAGGATGGGCGCTCCGCCGCGCAGCATGCATTCCGCGAAGCGCGCGATGTCGATCGCCGGAGCGAAGACGCCGGCGTGTCCAGCTACGCCTCCCATCACGGAAGCGTTCTCGTCATTCACTTCGCCCTGGATGATGCGCTTGCGAAAGGTGCGATCGTCTTCGGTGGGCGGAATCCGAGGCTTCCACTCCGGCGGTGGATTAAATCGCGTGTGCGCCATGCCGAGCGGCGTAAAGATTTCCTGCCGCGCAAACAGGTCCAGCGCCAGGCCAGCTTGGCGGGCCAACACCTCTCCCAGCAGGGTGAAACCCACGTCGCTGTACTCGGCGCGCGCGCCCGGCGCGTCAACCAGCCGCGTTGTAAGCGCAGCCCGAACGAGTTCGTCGCGAGAGCCGGCGACCTCAAACAGCTTCTCGTAAGCCGGCAGTCCGCTGGAGTGGGCGAGCAACATGAGGAGGGTGACCTCCTCTGGCGTGGCCTGCTGATGCCGTGGGGCCCGCGCCACAAAATCGGGGAGGAAGTGTCCCAGGGGAATGTCCAGCGGCAATTGTCCGCGTTCGTGCAGCAGCATGGCCACGGCGGTGGTAGCCACGACCTTGGTCACGGACGCCAAATCGAAGATGGTGTCGGGCTGAACTACCGGCGCGTCGTCCTCATAGGTGAAGCGGCCGAAACCGCGCAGCGCGACCAGCGATCCGCGATGAGTGACAGCGAGCGTTGCGGCAGGAAAAGCGCGCTGCTCAATGGCTTCGCGAATGACGGCAAAAGCTCGCGAGAACTGCTTGTCCTGCTGGTCGAAAGCAGATGGCAGGTTTGCGAGCTGTGGCGACAGTTGGTTCAGAAGCACCTCGAGATGAGATCGCAACTTATAATAGCTTGTCGGGGGAATAAGCGGGTTTCCGGGCTAAAGCCCGCCGTGTAAGTAATGTCCCATTTGGGATGGACGATTCGTCTCTGGAGTTGTCATTACGAGCGAAGCGAGGAATCTGCTTTTGTTAGCGCTGGAACGACCGCTGAGGAAACAGCAGATCCCTCACGGCCTGAAGGCCGTTCGTGATGACAACTCAAACTCGCGAAGCCGGACATTGCTTATGCAGCAGTCAAATAAAGCCCGGGAATATTACAACGGCTTGGACGCCGGCCTATAAGCTGGCACTACCCGAACATCGGCGTGTTCAGAGTTTCCCTGAATCAAGAAAGGTTTCGGACCCATTGAGGCTTCGTCTTCGGCCAGCTATTGCGCTCGTTCTGTTTTGTTTTGTCCTAACCAGCAGCATTCCCCTTCTGGCGCAGAAGGCGTCCGCTCCTGCCGTCACGCCGTCAACCACCGCCAAGGAGCAAGACCGCTTTGCGCCCCTCGACGCGCTGCTCAAAGACGCCGTCGAGAAAGGGCGTGCGCCGGGAGCGGTACTGCTGGTCGGCCACAACGGGACCTTCGTCTACCGCAAGGCATACGGCTATCGCTCGCTCGATCCCAGCAAGGAGCCGATGACCGTCGATACCATTTTCGACATGGCATCGCTGACCAAGGTGATGGCCACTACCAGTTGCGTGATGCGCCTGGTGCAGCTTGGGCAGGTGAAGCTCAACGATCCAGTCGCCAAATACATTCCCGAGTTCGCGCAAAACGGCAAAGACGATGTAACGGTCCGCCAGTTGTTGACGCACTACTCCGGCCTGCGGCCCGACCTGGATTTGAAGAAGTATTGGAGCGGCCTGGAGGAGGGTTATAACCGCGCTAACGCCGAAAAGCTGATTAATCCGCCAGGCTCGGTGTTCGTGTACAGCGATATTAATTTTGTGGTGCTGGGCGAATTGGTGCAGAAGGTCGGCGGCATGCCGCTCGATCAATATTCGCAGAACTATATTTTCGGCCCACTGGGCATGACGTCGACACGCTTTCTGCCGCCGGCGGAGTGGAAGCCTCGGATCGCACCCACCGAACGCGACGAGCGCTCGGGACAGATGCTGCGCGGCGTGGTGCACGATCCTACCGCGCGGCAGATGGGCGGAGTCGCTGGCGACGCCGGAGTGTTCTCGACCGCCGATGACGTTGCGAAGTTCGCGCAAGCGCTGCTGAACGGTGGCGCGCCAGTGTTTTCTCCCTGGATTGTCGAGAAGATGACCACCCCGCAGCAGCCGCCCAACCTGACGGACGTGCGCGGACTGGGTTGGGACATCGATTCGCCGTTCTCTTCCAATCGGGGTGAGCTGTTGCCCGTGGGTTCGTTCGGCCACACCGGCTTTACCGGCACGTCGCTCTGGATCGACCCGACCACCAATACCTACATCATCCTGCTGACCAACGCGGTGCACATCAAGGAAGGCAACGTGATTACCTTGCGCACCGAGGTGGCCACCGCGGTCGCCGCTGCTTTACAACTGCAGCCCAGCGAAGAGCAGAAGGTGCGGGTGGCGAGGATCACCGGCTACAACGAGGCGGCAGCCGCCAGCCGGCGCGTGGTGGTCCGCAACGGCCAGGTGTCTAGCGGGATTGACGAACTGGAGGCGCGCGACTTCGACGCCTTGCGAGTTCCCAGTGCTGGGACGCCCAAGGTGGGATTGGTGACCAACCAGACCGGGGTCGACAGTCATGGCCGCCGCACAATTGACATTCTGGCCCATACGCGTGGTTTGCAGCTAAGCGCCATTTTCAGCCCCGAACACGGTGTGCAGGGGACCTCCGACAGCACCAACATCGGCGATACCAAAGATGGGGCGACAGGAGTAGCCGTTTACAGCGTGTACGGCGACAGCGATGCCAAGCGCCGGCCGCCGCTCGATGTCCTGCGCAAGCTCGACGTGCTGGTGTTCGATATCCAGGACGCCGGCGCGCGATTCTACACCTACGAGACGACGCTGGGATATTTTTTGGAAGCGGTGGCCACGCTGGCGAAACCGATTGTGGTGCTCGACCGTCCTAACCCGATCACCGGAGCCTACGTTCAGGGTCCGGTCTCCGATAAAGGCCAGGAGAGCTTTGTGAATTACTATCCCGTGCCGGTGCGGCACGGCATGACGATTGGCGAGCTGGCAAAGCTGTACAACACCGAGCGGAACATCAACGCCAATCTCACGGTGGTCCCGATGAAAGGCTGGATGCGCGGCGATTGGTTCGACTCGACGGCGGAGCTGTGGGTGAATCCCTCGCCCAACTTGCGCGACCTGAATCAGGTGACGCTGTATCCAGCCGTGGCGTTGATCGAGCAAACGAATGTTTCGGTAGGCCGGGGCACCGACACTCCTTTCGAAGTGGTAGGAGCGCCCTGGGTCAGCGCGAAGCGGCTGGCGGCTTACCTGAATGAGCGCAACATCGCCGGGGTACGGTTTGTGCCAACCATGTTCACCCCAACCAGCGGGCCGTATGTTCACCAGCAGTGCGAGGGAATCCACATCATCGTCACCAACCGCGAGACTCTGGACGCTCCCGAGTTGGGTCTCGAGTTGGCCTCCGCTTTGCACGACGCGGCTCCTACGGGGTTTGACATCGGCCGTATGAAACCGTTGCTGGCGAATCAGGCGGCCTTCACGGCGCTCCAAGCGGGACAAGACCCGCGGCGCATCGCCGACGACTGGCGCGATGGCGTCGAGCAGTTCATGCAGATCAGGAAGAAGTACTTGATCTATTGAGCGGTAGAAGGGCCGTCGGGACCGCGTTTTTGCGTTGATCGTGATTCATGAGTTGTCATTACGAGCGCCCGGGTNNTTGGCGCGAGGAATCTGCTTTTTCCACAGCCACGCAACAACAGATCCCTCGCTGCGCTCGTGATCACAACCCGATGGACCTTCCACTATTGAGCGGCTCTGCGGACCTTGGTTTCGTCGATCGTCAGACTGCGCTCCAGCACCATTTCTATCGAATCTCCTACCCCGAGCTGAATCTCAGGCCCGCGCGTGAATAGAACGGTGGCCAAGCCGAGAGCGCCACCGCTGGCGGCGCCAATGCCAGCGGCTTTGCTCCCTCCGGCGATTGCACCAATCCCAGCTCCAGGTATGGCTGTACCGACGATGGTTCCCACGTCCTTGCCCTTGCTGCTATCTCCCTGAATTGTCCCTTCCTTGTCTTTGACGCCTGCGGTGTTTGGGTCCCCGGGTGTTCCTTGTACCGCGCCGGGCAACAGCAAGGTGTAGCCGTTGGGGAAGATCATGGAGGTAAAGCTCATCTGCAATTCGGCGCGGCCCTTGACCTTGCCCGGACGCAGCACCCTCCGGATTTCTCCCTGAACGAAGGTCCCCGGTGGAATGACAATGCGGTCGTTCATCACGATGGGAAATGCAGTTTGCGCGTAAACCGGATCACCCGGGCGGGCGTTCTTGGTGGTAAGGCCCTGCTTCATGGTGAGCGGAACTCGCGTGCCTGCGGGAACGGTGATCGCGTCGGCGGGAGCGGCCGGGCTGTTCTCCTGGGCGACCGGGACCGCGCGCGATGTGAGTTGCGGCGAGTCATCCCTGGCCTGCGAGACGGCAATTGTTGCGGCGCTGAGAAAAACGGCAAGCAGAGCCGCTGCTGTTCTCATGAGCCCTCCCGGGATAATGACTTTCTCATGTAAGTACATTGAACGCGCCAACGCGAGGAAAGTCGCGCTCATTTTATTTCAGCATATACAAGGCATTAACGTGCGCCGTAACGGTGATTTTCTGCGCTCCAAACTCAGCCGTGGGAGGAGCAGGAGAAGCCATTGGCCCCGCACTTGCCTGTTTGGCGAACATCATCGGGCGGATTGGGCTGGGCTCGTAGGTGTCCACCGACGCATAGGAGAGTTCGCCCAGGGTGCGGCCACTGAACCGCGCGACCGCATTGGCCGCGCCACGCACACGTGGCAAAGCATCTTCCACCGCCTTGATTTTAGCCGCCTCCATATCGTCGAGAAGGTAGCTGAGCGACTGGTCGCCGGTCACGTCCGCCATGTCAGCGAGCCCCTGCGTAATCGGCCCCACTTTGGAGAAGTCCTTCAGCTTAATGCTGATGTTGGTGTCCACGCGATAACCGACCAGCTTGCGCTTCGGGTTCTTATAGTCATACACCGGCTGCACGGAGAACTGGCCGACCTGCGCGTCCTTGGGATCGAGCCCGTTGGAGCGCAGGAGTTGGCGCACTTGCTCCGCGGCACGACTGGCTTTCTGGTTCGCGTCTTGCTGCTTATCTTCTTGTGCCGAGATATTGAATTGCACAAGTACGGTGTCGGGCTCCGCTTCGAACTTGCCGTCAGCCCCGACCCATACCGTATTGGGCATGAAAGTTGCTGAGCGATCCTGTGCCCCCAGGGGAGCAACGGTGGATAGCATTGCAGTGAAAGCGAGGATTGAAAACGCGATGAACTGCCAACTTCTGAGTCGCATACGAGTACCTGGATGCCACGCATTTCCCAGCGCCAGCCCACGGCGATAGCGGCTGAAGTTGCGGTGGCGTGGTTCCTTTCGTGTCGAGATCATAGTCTGGCGGATTAGGTTTGACCAACCGTAGTCCGTCAAACGCCTTCCTGGAGAGAACGCTGGAACTAGCCGTCCTTGCGTGAAATTTCCGTTTGCGTAAGAAGTCAGGCCATGGCCCCGATTCCCAGAATCAAACTCGACATGTACTTTCGTGCCGAATGTGTCATCCAAGTGTTGAAAAAGCGAATCCAAAAAGGTAAGTTGCGAGTAGTTGTCCACGGCAGGGGCGGGTCAAGGAGCGGCCGATGCGCAGATGGTATGTGCCACTTACGGTGCTGGGAATCGGCAGTATTGGGGCGTTTTTGCTGAGCGAGCGAGGAAGGGCCACCTTGCGCGCCATGGTCGAGAATTTCCGCCAGGCGCCCGAGCGATGGCTGGAATGGAATGAGAGCGCGCAGAGCGAACTCGATCGCATCCAAGCCGCATTGAATCGCATAGCGGAATCTTTGGAGCCACGCACCCAGCTCGGGCATTAGAGCAATTCCAGAGTGGTTGTACCTTGGGTAGTGCGGGCCTTCAGGCCCGCGTTAAGACCGCAATTCGCGATTTTTTCTTCCTGCCCCTGGATGCGGACCTCCGGCCCCAAATCGCGCAAAAGCGGCGCGAATTGGGGGGCCCCGGCTGAAGGCCCGCACTACCCGCGCAAGCGGCTACACCAATCCTGGAACCGCTGTAAGTGTTCGCCGAGGGTGATGACGTCGGCAGATCGGAAGCCAGGGGCAATCCCGGTGGCTTTTCCTATGTGGACGATGGAGCAGGCGCCAGTTCGTTGATTTTTCCTGCCATCCGGATATCGCGTTGCGTAATTCCGCCGGCGTCGTGCGAGACCAGCGCCATCGTCACCTTGTTGTAGCTGATGTGGATGTCGGGATGATGATTCACGGCTTCGGCGGCTTCCGCGATCTGGTTCACGAAATCCATCGCTTGCACGAAGTTTGTGAACTGGAAATTGCGCTCAAGCGCGTTGCCGTTTTTCTTCCAGCCGGGAAGCTTCTGTAGGGCTTGCTGAACCTCAGCGTCCGATAGAACTGCACTCATTCGTCAACTCCTTGGCTACTGCGAAATCGGAAAAGCATCCTCGCGGGACGACACCTTTACGAAACGAACCTCAGCCCTTCACGTAGCAACTCATCGAGGTCGAAGCGACATTCGATTACGGCCACATATTACCTCGAAGATTGGACTTCGATTTCCGTGCGCAAGTCCTGCCATATCTGCTGCGAAATGGAGAGGAAAACTTGCACAATCTCGGGATCGAACTGCCGGCCCGAATGGCGCTCAATTTCTCGCCGTCCCGCCGGTATGGATTGCGCGGCGCGATAAGGCCGATCGGACGTGATGGCGTCGAAGGTATCCGCGATGGCGAAAATGCGCGCCCCCAGGGGGATCTGATCGCCCTTGAGACCGCGGGGATAGCCGCTACCATCAAAGCATTCCTGGTGCGAGTAAACGATGTCGGCCGCCTCGCGCAGGAAGGGAATGCGGCGCAATATGCGGTAACCAAGCTGGGCATGCTGGCGCATGATTTCCTGTTCTTCGGGGCTTAGCCTGCCCGGTTTGCGCAGGATCGCGTCTGGAATCGCCATTTTGCCGATATCATGCAGAAACGCTCCGCGGGCCATGACGCGAATGTGATCGTGCGGCAATTCCATGGCCCGGGCAATGGCGATGGTGAAGGCGGTCACGCGCTTCGAGTGGCCCTCGGTTTCGGCATCTTTCAGATCGAGCGCATCGCCCAAGGCCTCCAGGGTGATGTCATAGGACCGCTCCAGGTCGGCGAGAGCGCGACGAAGCAGCTCGGTGCGCGCCGCAACCAGAGACTCCAGCTTGGTCTGGTACGCCAGATTTTCCAGCTTCAGACGGCGATTTTCCATTGCCCGGTGCACGATGGCCAGCAGTTGTTCGCGGTCGAAGGGTTTCAGCAAATAGTCGTACGCGCCGTTTCGAATGGCAGCCAGGGCGATAGAGATGTCGTGGACGGCCGTGACCATTACCACCGGAATGTCAGGATGATCCTGACGGATCCGCGCCAGCAGGGACAACCCATCCATCCCTGCCATGATGAGATCCGACAACACTACCGAGTAACAGTCGTCGGAATGCAGCAGCGCCAGCGCCTCCATCCCCGACGTGACGGGACGAGAGTCGAAACCCGCCTGGGTCAGAATGGAGCATATGAGTTCACGAATTGTGGTCTCGTCGTCGACTACCAGAATGCGTTCATTGGCCATAGGGGAAGCGCTACTCGGCAATGGCGCTCACGGTCGTTAGTTCGATTTTATCCACTTCGGCTCGGATGGCTAGAGAAATATGGCATGTCACACCGGTTTAATGGTTGTGCCGCACCAATCCAGATTGGTCGTGCGGCCTGGAAAAATTACCTACCGGTGTGTAGAGGAGTTGGCACTGTGATGCCAACTTACAGCAGATGGAAGCCAAAACTCTGCCATCCCGCCGTGAAAACTGGCCCTCAATTCCCCACCGCCGGCTTCCCGTTATCCCGCCGTGGCGCTTACTACCTTAACGTTGTCAGCAGCTTAGCGATATTTTCCACAATACTTTCCATGATCGATGACTTTGGGCACAACGATTGCTCAGTATTGCTCAGTAGTAAGGTGTCGATGAGCATACAAAGAAACAAGCAACTCACCGGAACTTACCAATGGAGAAATTATGACCACTGCCCAGCAAGCAAGAATGTTCGGTTTTGCCACATACATGCCAGCAGTATTGCAACGCAGCGTGGACAGTCACAACGAAACCTACGAGCAGAACCGCCATCGTGTGTATGCGCTGGCGTTTTGGATGACGGATAACGAGTGGGCGGCTGCGGAGTTGATGACCCACACATTCTGCCGCGCGTTTGCCAAGGGCGTTACCCCGACAGCGGAGGAGATTGATCGCTGCCTGATTAGCGACCTGCGCGAATACATGCCGCTGGGAACGCTCACCCTGGACTGCGCCCCATGCGAGAGAGTTCTTTCGGTCCGCCGCAATACGTTGCGGGTTGACCTGGAGCGCGCCGTGGTTCAGTTGCCGAATACCGAAAAGCTGATCTTCCTAATGCACGACGTGGAGAGCTACGATCACGCTCGCATCGCCCGGACCCTGGGCCTCACCGACGATGAATCACGCATTGGACTTCACCAGGCGCGGCTGCGCATGCGCGAGCTTCTGGCGAAGTAAGTTTGTTTCCGCAATCTCGATCTCTTCTCCTGAACGCTCACGCCCCTCGCAAGAGGGGCATTTTTCGTGGAAGTGGCAATGCCGCTTGCCATAAGAAATTGTTTCGAACATTGGGGTCTCGCAGTCCGCTCGGTTTCATACGTCGCTGGGGGAATACAGCGTGAGGTGTGAGACCCGCCTGAATCCGGCATCGCGGCTTGCAAGTCGTGAAAGCCCGTAGTTTCGCATCGACGCTACGATGAGCGAATCGTTGTTTAGAAGCCCATACTGTTCACGTTCCTGGTTTGCTGCACGAATGATGTCTTCGTCGAGGGCCAGCAACAGAATGTTAAGAGACAACAAGCGCTCAATCTCACTCCAGTAATCGGTGAGCTGCCGTACTCGTTCAGGATGCTCGTTCAATGTTTCTCGGGGTCTTGCGCCAGCTAGTCCCGTGCTCTGCGCCTCAATACACATCAGGCGGTGCGTTACTTCGCTGACAACGTGATACGAACTGATTCCCGTCACTTGTTCTTCGCTGCATCGATGCAGGAAGGCCCGGCATTCCGCGGACACGCCGGAAAGGCCGTAAACGAATATATTTGCGTCCAAGAACCACGTCGCTGCCGGCTGGGAGACTGGGCAGCGGCTGAACGGGCATGCCTAGGATTCTTCCTCGAACTCAGGACTCTCTGCGGCAGCCTTCCATTGGTCTCGGCTGAGGCGAAGTTTCGAAGGAGTATCTAGGGCTGCCCGCGACTTGGCAACACGCGCCGTGCGGGTAGCAAGGGTGAAGAACTGGCCTTTCAGCACGTGCAACTTGCGGGCCGGTGCTTCCCCGGAAGAACTGATAGGCACTCTGCTTGCCATCTCGGCTACCATCGTAGCACCAAGTATTTGCCAATTGCCAACCGTTAGCTTTTCCCCGCCTCTTCTCCGGAGCTGTCCAGGTTCTCTTCTTCTTCGCGCTTCAGGGGACGGAGCAGCGGGAAGAGAATCACATCCCGGATGGAACGTGAATCGGTCAGCAACATGGTCAGGCGATCGATGCCGACGCCTTCGCCTGCGGTCGGCGGCAACCCGTACGACAGAGCGCGAATGTAGTCCTCGTCCATTTGGTGAGCTTCTTCGTCGCCGCGGGCGCGTTCGCCGAGCTGCTGCTCGAAGCGGCGGCGCTGTTCCTCGGGATCGTTGAGCTCGCTGAAAGCGTTGCCGATCTCCAGTCCGCCGACGAAGATCTCAAAGCGCTCGACCCACTCGGCGTTCTCTTCCGGCTCGCGCTTGTTCTTCGAGAGTGGCGAAATGGCCAGAGGAAAGTCGTAGATGAACGTTGGCTGAATGAGGTGCGGCTCGGCGACAAACTCGAAAATCTCGGCGATCGTCTTGCCATTCGGCGCCGTTGGATCGTAGGGAACGTGCGGGTTCGCCGTATTGTAGCGATGCACCATGGCGGCAATCTGCTCGGCGCTGGAGAAATCGGCCATCTCCGGCTTGTCCCCAGCGTTCTCGGGCCAGAACTTGATGATGGCTTCGCGCATGGAGAGCCGCTGGAAGTTTCCGAAATCAATCTCGTGCCCGTTGAAGTGCGCGATGGTTGTGCCGTTCACGTCGCGCGCCACCTGCGCCAGCATTTGCGCGGTGAAGTCCATCATGTCCCGGTAGTCGGCGTAGGCCATGTAGAACTCCAGCATGGTGAACTCGGGATTGTGCTGCGTCGAGATGCCTTCGTTGCGGAAATTGCGATTGATCTCGTACACGCGGTCCATGCCGCCGACCACCAGCCGCTTCAGGTAAAGCTCGGGGGCGATGCGCAAGTACAGATCCACATCGAGCGCGTTGTGGTGGGTGATGAACGGCTTGGCCACCGCGCCGCCGGCGATGGGATGCATCATCGGCGTCTCGACTTCGATGAAGCCATTGGTGTCCAGAAATCGCCGCATCGACTGTACGACCTTGGCGCGCTTCAGGAAGACCTCGCGCACCTCGGGGTTCATCGTCAGATCAACGTAGCGGCGGCGGTAGCGTGTCTCCACGTCCTGCAAGCCGTGCCATTTCTCGGGCAGGGGAAGCAGGTCCTTCACAAGGAATGTGATCTCTTCCACGTGGACGGTCAGCTCGTTGGTGCGGGTGCGGAAGAGATAGCCCTTCACGCCGATGTAGTCGCCGAGGTCGAGCAGCTTGTAAAGCTGAAACGCCTTTTCGCCCACGTTGTCGAGGCGGACGTAAATCTGCAACCTCTGCCCGCCCTGTTGCAGGTGGGCGAAGCCCGCTTTGCCCTGCACGCGGATGGACATCAGGCGTCCCGCAACGCTGACGTTCACGCGCGGGGACTCAAGCTCAGGCCCGGTTTTGGACGAGTACCCTTCGATGATCTGGGGAATGGTGTGGGTGGTTTCGTAGCGATAGGGATAGGCCTGCTGCCCCAGCGCTTCGATCTGCTTCAGCTTTTCTTTGCGAAGTTCGTAGATTTTCTGGTCAAGTGCCACGATGGTTCCTGGTGTCCTGCGACCCGCTGGGGCGAATTAGGGAGAACAGCGATTATAGATTGTGCGGGAACACAGCGGCGAGGAGCGGCTTGTGCACTATTGTGGAGGCATCATGAGCCGGACCTGGATGCCGATTTTTTTGGTAGTGGGTCAGTTTCCGAGTTGCCGACGACACACCCACGACCCACCGGGGGTTATGGGAGCCGCTAAGGCCCGGCACTTCTTCGCACCCGTTTGCAGCATGTGACGGGGACTTACGGGATCTCTCGATAGCGGGGACCCATAGGTTCGCGTTGAAGTGAGAATCGGGGTTGCACCGCCCCACCAGCCTAAATGAGAGCGTGGGAAACGAGCGCAATCAGCATCGCTGCTGCCATCAACGTCAGTACAAGCTTGGCACGGTAACACCAAAACGCGGCCCTATAGGCAAATGATGCTTCGTTGTATTCAGCCGAGCCCTGCTCGCTCTTGTTGGCATCATCGAACGCCGCAAGGACGGCTCTCTCACCTAGCAGATACTGGCCGAGATCAAGGACAAGAGCGAGGAGGCAGGCCAGGGCGATTGCCATCAGGGCGGGATGCGACAACTTGGGAGCGACGTTGGCCAGTTTCTCATCGCCAAGAAGCATTAGCCACGACAACCCAAGAACTCCGAGGTTGATCGTTCGAACCTGCGTGCTGATCGCTACCGAGTAGGTGTCAAGCTCCTTTCCGAGCTGTGCGAGCGTCAACCCATCTTGTCGGCGCACACTCGCGGTGTGGGCTCGCCGGCCTCTGCGATGCAGCGACATACCCTGGCCTCCTCCTAAGACTTGCGGTCTGCCTACTACTTCTTCTTGGGGGGTGGCCTAGACGTGGTTTTTTTCTTTGCCATTTCGCCGTACTTCTTCTTGGGCGGTGGCCTCAACGTGGGTTTCTTGTTTGCCATTTCGCCGTACTCCTTTCCCACCCGCGAGATCGTGGCCGTCGTCGGGTGCGATACGCGACCCCAAGGGTGTCGAAACCGCGCCCAGACTGCAGTTCAAGCGAACTCCGCACAACCGCCAGAGCAGGCCGCTTAAGACCGGACGCCTTCACAAGTACGAGGCACAGAGATTCTCATTACAACGCCACCTAACGAGCAGGCAGGTTGCTTCACCATGCCGCCATCACTCGGAATTCTTCTCGTGACACTCTATCACGGGAGTGGACGGACCTTTTGCCCGAGCCAGTGGCCTTAGGGGCACTAGGCCGATAGGCGGCGTCTCGTAGACGTGGGCCCGTCGCGGCGGATCACAGTCTACTCGGAAACTGACCCACTGCCGATTTCTTTGTCGTCGAAAGCGATTCCTGTCATACTCGAAATCCGGAGGCCATTCTCAGCTATCTGCGCGTTGGTGGCGTTCCCTGCGCACCCGACTCGAGAGGAGACATGCACGCTTCGAGCAAGGAAACGGTACAAACCGCCAGCTCACCTCAAACAAAACATCCGCGAAACCGGGGCGGCGCCGGGAGTTTTGTTGCGGCGGCGATCCTGGCAGCCTTCTACTTCGTTACCAGCATCTATATTGCGTCACATCGCGTCTTCTGGTTCGACGAACTCTTTACTATCCATATCGCGCGGCTGCCCGAGATCAAAGCTATCTGGACGGCTCTCAGTCATGGTGCTGACTCTTTGCCTCCCACCTACTACATAGTCATCAGGCTGTTTGGCGACTTGTTTGGGAAGAGTGAAGTCGCTGCCAGACTACCATCCGCCCTGGCGCTGGCGGCCGGTCTGCTCCTGATCTTCGATTGTGCCCGGCGCCTGACCGATGGTTTGCATGGATTGATCGCTCTCTCTGTGGCCACCTGCTCGTTCTTGCCTTACTACGGCTACGAGGCCCGCTCGTACGCCCTCTACTTCATGCTTGCGGCACTCGCCTTGTGGGTGTGGTTTTGCACCCGCGACGACAAGAAGTCGTCCGCCATTTTCTTCGGGGTTGTGCTGTTCCTCGGCGTGACCATGCACTATTACTTCGTCCTGTGCCTGGTGCCCTATGCGATTTGGGAGGTCCTCGGCGGCAAACGCGGACAACTCGCCTCCCCAAAGCTGATTGCCGGACTTGTGGGAGCCATTGTTCCTGCCGTCCTGCTGTCGCCATTTATCTTGTCGTTTTCCCGTAAATTTTCGACCGGCTTCTGGAATCGTCCTTCCCTCGGTGAACTTAGGGCAATCTTCCCGCAGCTATTTCCAGATGGCTTGTTTCTGCTCGCGCTGATCGTGATCTGGATTGTTCTGGCCGACTCGGACAAGAAGAACGTCGCTTTGCAGCCCATGCAGTCTGGCGAAGCCATCGGCTGGTTATTTCTCTGCATTCCGTTGGTCGGCTTCCTTCTAGCGGAGTGGAAGACCAATGCATTCTTTAGCCGCTATTTCATTAGCGTGCTTCCGGGGGTTGCCGTCGCATTTTCCTATTGGGTGTGGCGGCACTTCCGCAATGCCCCGCTGGTGTCAGTTGGAATATTCCTACTCCTCACAGGTTGGGGAATGGCGATGCAGATGACGGTGGTGCGGCACCCGGAGTCGATTGAGGCCACCGGCATAAGACAGTACCTGGAATTGGAAAGTTCGTTGGGGATTGAGGGAAAGCGTTACGTTGTGTTCTCGAATCCGCTTCTTTTCCTCGAGGCCCAGTACTATTCTAATCATCCCGAGGAGTGCATCCTGCTGCTTCCTTCCGACTTCACCCAGCAAGTGGACCCCAGGCGCACCTCTCCTGATCCCTATCTGCACCAGCGTCTCGAGCTAAACCTGTCGCAATATTATCCAATGCAATTTTGGAGGATCGACGACCTCAGGAGCCATGCCGGACAAGCAGCATTGATTGAGCCGGGATCGGAAATCCTGAATGAGATGAAGCAGGCTGGCTTCAGCGTTGAGATGCGATTCTCGAAGCCGCTGGCTGTTGTGTATCTGCATTGAGTTCCGAACGGACACGGTGAGATGCGCCAACCGGTCGCGAAAGCAGTCCTGGTCTGTGCGCTTTGCCGTCTGGTTCGGGACCGCAAGCAAGCCCTGAGAAGCCCGTTTTGTTTACCAGGAGGCATCCGTCGCTCGAAAATCGCGCTATGGTTCGGGCGGCACAGCTTGCGCTATGATTCTCCCGGTACCGTCTGGGGTGGCAATCGATGTTCAGGATCATCACGGTAGAACGCGAGTACGGCGCCGGTGGCAGCCTGATCGCCGCGCAGTTGGCGCGTCGTAAGGGATGGCAACTCCTCGATCAGCAACTCACGTGCGAGATCGCGAAGCTCGCCGCGGTGGACGAAAAAGCGGTAGCGCGCCGTGAAGAGAAATGCGACCCGCTGATGCATCGCCTGGCAAAGGTATTTTGGCGCGGCAGCTATGAGCGGTCGCTGCCGATTGCGGATGACAAACTCTTCGGCGCCGACGAGATGGTGGAACTGGCTACCACGATCATCGAGAAGAAGGGCGAAGAAGGGAGCTGCGTGATCGTTGGCCGCGGTGCGCCCTACATCCTGAGAAACCGCCGCGACACATTTCGCGTGTTCGTTTATGGCTCGCGCGAGGAAAAGATCCGCCGCATGGTCAAGTTGAAGATGGACGAGAAATACGCCGAGGAGATGGTAGACACGATCGATCGCGAACGTGCCGCCTTCATCCGAAAATATTTCAATGCCGAGTGGCCCTGCCGTCGCCTTTACCACATGATGTTGAACTCGGACCCAGGGATTGAACTGGTGACCGATACGATCCTGGCAACCATGGAAGCGCTGGAACGGCAAGCGCAACCAGTAGGGTAATCAGATCGACATTTCCGACGAACCTGGCGACAGGCAACCGCCTCAATATGCCATCAAAATTCGGAGGTCCCGCACATTGTTGCCGGTCGGCCCTATCATGATGCTGTCGCCGATGGCGTTGAACAGAGGGTATGCATCGAAATGCGTCAAGGCCGCGGCGACGTCCAATCCGCGTTGCTGGGCCCGTTCGACTGTAGTTCCATCCGCGACCGCGCCGGCTGCATTGCTGTTGCCATCGATGCCGTCGGTCCCCGCGCTCAGCACAGTGATGTTCTCGCCAGCAATCTTCTGTGCGCAATAAAGCGCGAACTGCTGATTGCGGCCGCCAACGCCCAGCCTTGCTCCTACTTTTACCGTAACCTCACCACCCGATATGAGGCACGCGCGCGATACGCCTCGGCGTAGCTCGTGCAGCCGCCCCAGCAGATGATCGGCGGCGCGTTCGTAGTCCCAGTCGTCGCAGCGGTTATCCACTTCGACGGCGAAGCCGCTCAATACCGCGCGTTCGACCGCAGCGTTGACCGCTGTGGCGTTCGAAAGCACCGTGGTGTAGCGGGAGCGTTCAAACACAGGATCGTTTGGCTTGGGCGTCTCCTCCAACTGCTCGCGTTCAAACAACGTACGCACACTGGTGGGAAAGCTCTTCAGCAGATTGTAACGCTTCACGATGGCGTAACAGTCGGCCACGGTAGTGGTGTCTGGCATTGTGGGACCCGAGGCCAGCGCATCGAGTGCTCCCTCCGGCACATCGGAGACCAGTACCGACGCCTGATAGGAAGGCGCAGCCACGCGCGCCAGTCGGCCGCCCTTCAACGCCGAGAGATGCTTGCGGATGGCATTGATCTTGGCAATGGGTGCCCCAGAATGCACCAGCGCCTTATACGTCTCCACAACATCGGCGAGCGAAATGCCCGCGCTGATGGGCTTCTCGGCGATCGCAGAAGCTCCTCCGCTGATGAGATAAACAACCAGCGTCTGCGACGATGGCGCCCTAAGTAGCTGCAGGATGGCATCGCCGGCGCGCAGTGACTCCTCATTGGGAAGGGGATGTCCGCCCAGGAAATAGCGAAAGCCAAACAGTTGTGCCGGCGGCGCGTTAGGACAAGCAATGATTCCCGTGAGCCCGGTTCCGACGGTGTTAGCGAGCGCCTCCGCCATGGTGTGTCCCGCTTTGCCGATGGAAACGACCAGCGTCCGCGAGAACGACCCCAGCGCATAGACATCGTTTCCCAGGCGTAGCTCGCCGTGATCGTAGAGCACCTGTTTCGAAAATGCCCGCGGAATACTACACTCCGACAGAGCGTGCTCGAACATCTCGCGCGCGCGGTCGCGCATTTCGCGGAATTCGGCTTCCGTCGTGGGATTGGAGGGCGGCGGTAAGGACTCGGACATGTGGGGAGATTATAAGCGAGTAAACTGCAGTAGCCAGTAGTCAGTACTGGCAACTGGGAACTGGGAGTTGGGAGTTGGGAACTGGGCTACCGGCCACTGCAATAAAAATCGGGGAGCGGCTGTTTGGCCATCTCCCCACTCTCTCCGATCAGGTTTGCAATTGAAGATAGCTTACCTGCACGGGCGCTCGCCTACATCAGAGAACGATTAACAGAGCGTGAATAGTTGGTGAATCCCGCCGCCCTCTGGGTGAAAGCTCTCGTACAGTTGTGTCGGAACCTCGTATTGCTCTGCGGCCGTGGAGGGAATCACACAGAAGCCAGCCCCGAAGGGGGCGGAAGAGCTTAGCCCAGCGCTTTAGCGCTGGGTCAAGTGGAAAAGAAGAGAGAGAGAGTCCCGTAGGGACGGCACAGTTCTCACATACTCCCTTCAATACCGTAGCCAGTAGCCAGGATACTGGAACAGACAACTGACTACTGGCAACTGGCCACTGGCTACTGCTACCATCTTGCTGTCATGCCAGTCGCAACCGATATATCCAGTTTTACCTATGTTCCTGTTAAAGCGCCGCGCGGCAACCAGCTCTCCTGCAAAGGCTGGGGGCAGGAAGCCGCCATGCGCATGCTGATGAACAATCTCGATCCCGACGTCGCCGAGCGTCCGCAGGACCTCGTGGTGTATGGCGGAACCGGCCGCGCCGCACGCAATTGGGAGTGTTACCACGCCATCGTCAACTCGCTGAAGGCTCTGGAAAACGATGAGACGCTGCTGGTGCAGTCGGGCAAGCCGGTCGGCATCTTTCAGACGCACGAGTACGCGCCACGCGTACTCATCTGCAATTCGAACTTGGTGGGCCACTGGTCGAACTGGGAGAAGTTCAATGAGCTGGAGAAGCTTGGCCTCATCATGTACGGGCAGATGACCGCCGGCTCGTGGATTTACATCGGTTCGCAGGGAATCATTCAGGGTACATTCGAGACCTTCTCGGCGGCAGGCGAGCAGCATCTAGGTGGCAACCTCGAAGGCAAGCTGATCGTCTCCGGCGGCATGGGCGGCATGAGCGGCGCGCAGCCGCTGGCCGCGACCATGACCGGCGCCTGCTACCTCGGCATCGAGGTCGATCCCGAGCGCATCAAGAAACGCCTGCGCACCGGTTATTGCGATTTCATGGTCAACTCGCTCGACGAAGCGCTGCGCATCCTGAAGAACGCCGTGCGCAAGAAGCAGAACATCTCGGTTGGGCTGGTGGGCAACTGCGGCGACATTATTCCCGAGCTGGCCGAGCGCGGCGTGGTGCCCGACATTCTCACCGATCAGACTTCGGCACACGATCCCCTGAACGGCTATGTGCCCAGCGGGATGTCGCTGGAAGAGGCTCTGGCGCTGCGCAAGAGCGATCCCAAGGCATACGTCGAGCGCTCGCTCGACACTATGGCGCGCCACGTTGAAGGCATGCTCAAGCTGCAGAAGATGGGTTCGGTCACCTTCGACTACGGCAACAACATTCGCACCTTCGCCTTCGAGCACGGCGTGAAGAATGCTTACGACTTTCCCGGATTCGTGCCTGCGTACATTCGTCCGCTGTTCTGCGAAGGGCGCGGACCGTTCCGCTGGGCGGCACTCTCGGGCGATCCGGCGGACATCCACACCACCGACAATCTCGTACTCGAGATGTTTCCCGAGAACAGGATCCTCAGCCGTTGGATTGGCTTGGCGCGCAAGCGGATTAAGTTCCAGGGATTGCCGTCACGTATCTGCTGGCTGGGGTACGGCGAGCGCGCGGAGTTTGGGTTGGCGATCAACGACCTGGTGAAGAAGGGAAAAATCAAGGCGCCAATCGTGATGGGCCGCGACCACCTGGACTGTGGCTCGGTCGCGTCGCCCTTCCGCGAAACCGAGTCCATGAAGGACGGCAGTGACGCCATTGCCGACTGGCCGCTGCTGAACGCATTGCTGAACACGGCAAGTGGCGCGTCATGGGTGTCGATCCACAACGGAGGCGGCGTCGGCATCGGCTACTCGCAACACGCGGGCCAGGTGACGGTCGCTGATGGCACGGACGAGATGGCCAAGCGCATTGAACGTGTGCTGACTAATGATCCAGGGATCGGCGTGGCGCGGCACGTTGACGCCGGGTATGACGAGGCGAAAGCGTTCGCGCAGGCAAAGGGGATCAAGGTGCCGATGGAGTAGTAGCAACTAGCAACTAGCAGTTGGCAATCAGCATTCGGCCATTGAAGATCGTAAAGTGAGTTTGTCATCCTGAGCGGAGGGGGCCTGGTTTTGGCCGCCGGAGTCGAGGGACCTGTTGTTCCAACCAAAGCGAGAAAGATTTGCATTCCGATAACCAGCCTTCTTCCGCCACCTTCCTCACCCATGCTGCGCAGCTTCTCACGCTGCGCAGCGCCTCCGGCGAAACCGGCTCGCGGCGCGGCGCGGAGATGCGCGAACTCGGCATCATCGAAGACGGCGCGGTGCTCATCGCCGGCGGCAAGATTGTCGCCGTCGGTACGACTGACGAGGTCGCGAAGCACGAACTCCTCACAGCGAAACCGGTGCATATCGACGAGATCGATTGCTCCGGCAATGTCGTGCTTCCCGGCTTTGTTGACTCCCATACCCATCCGGTTTTTGCCGCACCCCGCCTGATTGATTTCGAGCAGCGCATCGCCGGCGCCACCTACGAGGAGATTGCCGAAGCTGGGGGCGGCATTCGCGCCAGCCTTCGCGGCGTGCGCGACGCTTCGCTGGAGACGCTGGCCGCTCATGTTCTGCATGCACTCGACGAGATGGCCGAACACGGCACCACCACGGTGGAATGCAAGTCTGGCTACGGCCTCAACTTCGCCGCCGAGATGAAGTCGCTGGAAGCGATTCGCGAGGCCTCGCATCAGTGGCCGGGCTATGTGGTGGCGACTCTACTGGCGGCCCACGTGGTTCCGCCGGAGCATCGCGAGAACCCGGAAGAGTACGTCCGCATTATCTGCGAAGACATGATTCCCACGGCCGCGAAGCTGAAGCTTGCCGCCTACGTTGACGTCTTCTGCGAGCGTGGCGCATTCAGCATCGAGCAGTCGCAACGTATCTTGCGCAGCGCCGTCGATCACAACCTGGGCGTACGGGCCCATGTGTGCCAGCTCACCACTGCACAACTCGCTCCCCTGATGGAATTCCATCCCGCCTCGCTCGATCACATGGACTTCGTTAGCGACGAAGATGTTGCAGTTCTGTCGAAACTGGACACGGTTGCGACCTTGCTTCCGGCAGCCAACTATTTCCTTGGCCTCGAAAGCTTTCCACCTGCGCGACGCTTGCTAGATTCCGGAGTCGCGGTCGCCTTAGCGACCGACTACAACCCGGGCACCTCTCCGACCGCCTCCATGGCGTTTGTGCTGTCGGTAGCGTGTACGCACATGAAAATGTCGCCGGCGGAGGCGCTCGTCGCCGCAACCTACAACGGCGCTTGCGCGCTGCATCTGCAGGGGAGGAAGGGAAGTCTCGATCCGGGCAAAGACGCCGACATCGCGATCTTCGAGGCTATGGATTTCCGGGAACTTGCGTACTGGTTTGGAGTGAACCGCTGCCGCGAAACATTTCTGATTGGGATTCGGCAGATCAGACGCTAGTTCGCGACGAATCCGTTTGATCGAGATTGTGCTCGCCTCGCGGGCCTAGGAAGCCCTCGACGATCCACGCAATGACCCAGAGGAGTATGCTGAGAATCAGGGGAGAGATCAGCCGCATCACCCGTTCGAGCGGCTATTTTGACCCAGATCTACGGCGTCTCACACCATCTGCTCACTCATCTTTGTCGCATTCGTCCAAGATAAGTGCAACCGTCGTGGAACCGAGGCCGAGTTCGGCGCGTATCTCCTTTCGTAATTATTAGGGTATCTTAACTTCCTTGAGAGTATTTATGAAACGAACCCTGCTTGTGTTCGCAGCTGGCCTACTGGCCTGCTGCACCGCTGTAGCGCAACGCCTTCCCGGTGGTGCATCGCCCGATCATTACGCGCTTACCATTAAGATCAACTTCCCGACCAACTCGTACGAAGGCGACGAGACCATCGACCTCAAGCTCGCCAAGCCCACGAAGACCATCACGCTGAATGCGGTGGAAATCGATTTCCACGACGTGACCGTGACTGCGGGCGGGAAGACCCAGACGGCCAAGGTTTCCAGCGACGAAAAGAACGAGATGGCGATCTTCACCGTGGACAACGAGCTTCCGGCGGGAGCGGCGGCGGTACACATCAAATACACCGGACATCTCAACGACAAGCTGCGGGGCTTCTACCTGAGTACCTATAAGGGTAAAAAGTACGAAGTGTCGCAGATGGAGGCCGCCGACGCGCGCGTGGCTTTTCCCTGCTTTGACGAGCCGGATTACAAGGCCACCTTCGACGTCACCGCGATCGTTGACAAGGGCGACACCGCGATTTCGAACGGCACAATCGTTTCTGACGCTCCGGGACCACGCGACCAGCACACCATAAAATTCTCCACGTCCCCCAAGATGTCGAGCTACCTGCTGGCGCTGACGGTGGGCGACTGGAAGTGCGCTTCCGATGAGGTGGACGGCATCCAGCTTCGCGTCTGCACCGTTCCGGGGAAGGAAAACCTGACCCGCTTCCCGCTGGATGCCACCAAGGCGATCCTTCACTATTACAACAACTACTACGCCATCAAATATCCCCTCCCCAAGCTCGACCAGATCGCAGTTCCTGATTTCCAGGCCGGCGCCATGGAAAATTGGGGTGCCATCATTTACCGCGAGACGGCGCTGCTCATTGACGATAAGACCGCGTCTGTCGATACCAAACAGGGAGTTGCCGAGACTATCGCCCACGAGGTTGCGCACCAGTGGTTCGGCGACTTGGTCACCGCCGCGTGGTGGGACGACATCTGGCTCAATGAAGGCTTTGCCACCTGGATGACACCGCACCCTCTCGAACAATGGAAACCGGACTGGCTGTTGTCCCAGGGCGTGGTTGACGGTACGGATGAGTCCCTGAGTGTTGACTCGGTGAAGAACACGCGTCCCATTCACCAGGAAGCCGAGACGCGCGCCCAGATCCAGTCGCTCTTTGACGGCATCGCCTACGGCAAGACAGCGTCGGTTCTACACATGCTCGAATCGTATCTCGGGTATGACACCTTCCGCGCGGGCGTCAACCTCTACTTGAAGGAGCATGCCTACAGCACTGCCACGGCTGCCGACTTCTGGAACGTCATGGCGCGCAGCTCGAAGAAGCCTGTAGACAAAATTATGCCGACCTTCGTTATGCAATCCGGTGCCCCCTACGTGGGAGTCGAGGCCAAGTGCGAAGGTGGCAGCACCACGCTGAACATCTCGCAAAAGCGCTACTTCAATACTCCGGAAGAGTTCAAACAGCCCAACGACCAGATCTGGCAGATTCCCATCTGCGCCAAGGGCGTCAGCGAGACCGGCGCGGGCCAACAGCAATGCTTCCTGCTGACCGAGCGGCAGCAGAAATTTACTTTGAAGGGCTGCTCGAAGTTCGTTTTCCCCGATGCCGGCGCGCTGGGCTACTATCGCTTCGACTACGACGCAGCCGCCATGCGCCAACTGGGCAACGCAGTCGAGAAGGGGCTTACTCCGGACGAGCGTATCGCGCTGATGGGTAACGAATGGGCCCTGATGCGCATTGGGCAGCACAACGTTGGGGACTATCTTGCACTGGGCGACCAGTTAAAAAACACGCCGGGAAGCGTGCTGCTCGAGTCTTTCGGAAACAATCTCAAGTTTATCGAAGAACACCTCGTAACCGATGCCAATCGGCCCGCCTTTCAGGCATGGCTTCGCGGTGCGTTTTCTCCGGTCTTGCAACAACTAGGCTACACCGGTCGCCCAGATGACACGCCGGAGCAAAAGCAGAAGCGCGCCATCCTGTTTGAAGGTTTGGGAAACGACGCCAACGATCCGGAGGTCATTCAGCAGGCCCGTACCCTGGTGCAGCAGTATATGAAGGACCCTGCTTCGATCGATCCGACGCTGGCGGGCGCTGTAGTTTCAGTGGCTGCTCATCATGGCGATACCGAACTCTACAATCAGTTCAAAGCTCATATGCAGAAGGCAAGCTCCCCGCAGGAGAACTACCGGTATTTCTACGCCTTGGCGGACTTCCCCCAGCCGGCGCTGATTCAGCAGACTCTTGATTCGACGCTGACCCCGGAGGTTCGTGGCCAGGACCTGTATGTCCTCACCGGTCTGCTGAGAAATCCAGTGAGCCAGGATGCCGCGTGGGACTTCATGCGCCAGCACTTTGACGAGATTATGAAGAAGACTGGCGGCGGATTGGGAGGCGTGGGAGTGTTTCTCTACGGAGCCCAGAGTTTCTGCGCCACCCAGCAGGCCAACGAGGTGCAGCAATTTTTCGAGCAGCATCCGTTCCCAGGCACGGAACGCAACCAAAGAGAAGCCATCGAGGCGATTAATGGCTGCGTTGAGCTGCGGGGTCAGCAGCAGAACAACCTGGCCGCATGGCTAAAGCAGAACGGCAATAGCGATGCCTCCAAAGGCGGCGGCGCCGTGGCCGTTGGCGCCGTGCGCTAGGAGTTCAGCCCTTCAGAGATTGTGTCGCGACCAATAGCACGGTTAGCGAGGTGGTATAGAGTCGCCAAACAGTAGCGAAGCGGCGGGATGATGTTAGCCCGGCGCGTGAGCGCCGGGTGAGTGGCCTATGTGGTGGGAAGCCGCAGAGCGGCGACACTATCCGAGGACACACGCCGTCGCGTGGCTGAGAGCCAAGGGCGAATGCGTGAAATCTGAGAGCCGACAGCTCCCTACGAGCTGCTTTTCACCGCTTCATTTTCCGACTTGGCAAACACAATCTCTGACACCAGCAGAATCGCGCCGATCACGATGGCACTGTCAGCCACGTTGAAGGCCGGCCAGTGATAGCCGCCGACGTAGAAGTCGAGGAAGTCCACCACGTGCCCGGTCATCATGCGGTCCCAGAGGTTTCCGGTGGCGCCGCCGAGAATCAGCGACAAACCAATCGTCATCGTGCTCAGCGAGTGGCTATGCTTCCACAACAGCGCCGAAACCACCATCAGGGCGATGACGGAGAAGCTGACCAGCGCGCCGATCCTCCATTGCGCCGTGGATTCGGCAAAGAGGCCGAAGGCCGCGCCGGGGTTCTCCACGTGAGTGAGATGAAAACAGCCCGGAATGACAGTGACGCTTTCATGCAGAGGAATATTGCTGGCGACCGACCATTTGGCGAGGCGGTCCAGCAGTAGTACGGCAGCAGCGATGAAGAAGAAATACTTTCGCATGGATCGGCTTGGATGCATTTCCTATTTCTTAGACGCTATCAGCCCGCGTAAAGGAGCATCCGAAACGCTCGGCTATTCTTGATCCTTACGCTTTGAAGGGGCACGGCTTCAGCCGTGCCTTGATCCCTCGCTATACAAACCGGCTTCAGCCGCTGAGGGAACTCGTTTTCCGGTGCCAGTTCGGTTCCGGGACTGAAGTCCCTCTATTCAAAAATTGAACTCATTACGGCACAACTGAAGCTGTGCCCTTTCAAATCGTTTTGCCGCAGTCGTGGCTTGGCTCCGTCATTATCGCGTGCCGGCCGTAGCTTCGATTTCCGACAGCACTGCGCTACAGCGCTCGCACACCGTCGGATATGTTTTATCTTCTCCGACGTGGATCGAATAGTTCCAGCAACGTTCGCACTTTTCGCCCGGAGCCCGATTGACCGTGATCGCCAGCCCCGTGTCGCCGTTGCTGGCTGGAGACTTCTCCAACACCACATCCGAAACGATAAATAGATAGCGCAACTGATCGCGATGCCGTTCCAGCACAGGAAAGGGCTGTTCGGGAGCGGCCACATGAAGCTGTGCCTCCAAGCCTCCGCCGATTTTTTTCTCCGCGCGGGCTGTCTCCAGTGCCTTGAGAACTTCATTGCGAACCGCCAGTAGAGTGTCCCAATCGGCTTCGACAGCAGCTGCGTCAAATCCATCGGGCAGCGCGCCCGTCAGCTCCGAAGGCCCTGGAAACAGCGTCAGATGCACACTCTCTGGACGTCCCTCGACGGTCGGCAAAAATCCCCAAACCTCCTCCACAGTGAAGCTAGTGACCGGGGCCAGTAGCCGCACCAGCGCCTCTCCCAGCCGCCACAGCGCAGTCTGGGCCGAACGGCGGCCCAACGACTTGGGAGCCGACGTGTACAGCCGGTCCTTGAGCACGTCGAAGTAGATCGCGCTCAAGTCAACGATGCAAAAGTCTTTGAGCCGATGGTAGAGCCGGTGGAAGACGAAATTGTCGTAGTGCTCGCGCACATCCTTCGTCACCTCGGCGGCGCGCAGCAGAATGTATTGGTCAAGCGGATGCATCTCGGCGAAGCCGACCGCGTCCTGCGCGGGAGCGAAATCTTGCAGGTTGCCCAGGACGTAGCGGAAGGTGTTGCGAATTTTGCGATAGCTTTCGGCAACCCGCTGCATCAGCTCGTCGGAAGCCATGACGTCCTCGCGGAAATCCACCGATGCGACCCATAAGCGAACGATCTCGGCGCCGAGTTTGTCGGCGATCTCCACAGGATCAACCGTGTTACCCAGCGACTTCGACATGGCGCGGCCCTGCGGGTCGAGCGTCCAGCCTGCGGTGGCGACGCTGCGGTACGGCGCTCCGCCCTTGGTGGCAACGGCGCAGAGCAGGGAAGAGTGGAACCATCCGCGATGCT
>PLQW01000082.1:0-190 GCA_003160215.1 Acidobacteriaceae bacterium | reverse complement strand
ATGTCCATCTCCTTGCGAAACTTTGTCCCGTCGCACTTGGGGCACTTGATTCCGGTGGGAAGGATTTCTTCAGGCGAATGTTTGTACCAAGCGTCGGCGCCTTCGCGAGCGAACAGCTCGACGACCGCGCGATTCACCGCAGGATCGTTGAGAAATTCCTGGCAAGCTTCGCATTGAAACACCGCGATGG